>DVNN01000119.1 GCA_018714325.1 Candidatus Pelethocola excrementipullorum | reverse complement strand
GTAAAAGCTGGGGGAGCATCCGGTTGTCTTCTTGAAAATTCGGCTAAAGTAGAGGGGGTTTTCATAGCCTATGATGGACGCGATTTCTCCAACGTTATAATCTGTGTTTTCCAGCAAATCTTTAGCTCTGGAGATGCGTATGGATGTGATGTACTGTATCGGAGACATTCCGGTATATTGTCTGAAACTGCGGATAAACCAGCAGGCACTCATGTTCTGGGTTTTTGCATAATCTTTTATATTAATGGAGGCGGAATAGTTTTCGTTGAAGTATTGTACGGCGTGTCCTACCTCTTTCTTAATTCTGCGTATCCCTTTAGATTCTTCTTCCTGGCGGCTTTTGACCATAACCAGAAGCTGTTGAAAGAGAAGGGGAAGCAGATCCTCAAAACATGGTCGTTGTATCTGTAATTCCCATATGATTTTTAGAAAAAGCTGCTGATATTCCACATCGGTACCGATGTACAGGCAACTGATATCGGCCGGAAACCCATTCGCCTCCAGAAGTTTTTCCGTCTCTGAACCAGTGAAATGCAGCCAATATATTTCAGGATGATCACTCACATAATATGCATACCGCTGGGGATCCCCAGGGCGATATAAGACTAGATTACCTGCGGGCACCTCTTTCTCGACTCCGTGGAATGTAAAAAAACCCCTTCCTGAAGCGACATAAAGCAGCTGATAATCCTGCCTGCCCTCCGGTCTGCTGGTGCACATGGTGCCCAAACGGACCAGTCGATAGACGCCACAACTTTCCACAATCAAAGGCTTATTCAAATCTTCCAGATCCACATCCACCTGGTTCAGATATCCGGTGTTGGCGTACATACAAATCCCCCCTTTATAAAAAGTAAATATTTCACTGATTGTATCATTTTGTGCATATTTTGTCCAATCCAGGATATAGCAAAACACAGGATGAGAAATTATACTGTAACTTATCGGAAGGAAATCAAGCGCGCCCGGAGGGGGCATTTGATTTTACCTGATAAGTTAGCGAGAACCGAAGGTTTGAGCTATGATACGAAGTGGCGTAGTATAACGTCGGAAAAAAATCAATGTTTCATGATATAAGGAGGAGCTTACGATGATTGTACCAAGACATTATGAAGATCTGCATGTTCTGCATGAGAATACCATGTCTAATCGTGCATATTATATTCCTGCCTCTGCCCGTATGGATGATTTGGTGGAGAACAGGGAGAATTCCAATCGGTTTCAGTCTTTAAACGGAGACTGGAAGTTTCGGTATTATAATAGTATCTACGATGTAAAAGAATTATTTTATGAAGAAGGTTTTGATACCGCTGGTTTTGATGAGATTCCGGTTCCCAGTGTTTGGCAGAATCATGGTTATGACAAACATCAGTATACAAACACCAGATATCCCTTTCCCATGGATCCGCCCTATGTGCCTCAGGAGAATCCCTGCGGTGCTTATGTACATGCCTTTGATTATGTAGCCGACCAGGAGGCACCGAAGGCTTTTTTGAACTTTGAAGGAGTGGATTCCTGTTACTACGTTTGGCTCAATGGAAATTATGTGGGATATAGTCAGGTGTCTCATTCCAGTAGTGAATTTGAGGTTACCAGGTATCTGAAGGAAGGCGGTAACACCTTGGCGGTGCTGGTTCTGAAGTGGTGTGACGGAAGTTACCTGGAGGATCAGGACAAATTCCGCATGAGTGGCATTTTCCGGGATGTTTTTCTCCTCAAAAGGCCGGAGCAGTGTATCTTTGACTATTTCCTAACCACCAAACTTGCAAAAGAGCGGGCAGACGTTACCATCCGGTTTAACTACCTGGATAAGGTTATGCCGATAACTGTAGCTATCTATGATGAAGAAAATATACTTGTAGCTCAGGGAGAATCTGTGGAATCGGATGGGGGAGGGGATGACTTGGGCGGCTGGCAGTCCTCTGCACGGTTGGAGATTCTTCATCCCCAACTCTGGAATGCCGAGGTTCCTTATCTCTACACGGTTGTCTATACCTGTGGCAGTGAGGTTATTACGGATCGATTGGGCGTTCGGGAAATCTCCGTGAAAGATGGTGTTGTATTCATCAACGGTGGGAAAGTAAAGTTCCGTGGGGTAAACCGTCATGACAGTGATCCCGTCACTGGTTTTACCATTGGGCTGGACCAGATGAAGAAGGATCTGTTTCTTATGAAGCAGCATAATGTAAATGCCATCCGTACCAGCCATTACCCAAATGCACCTCAGTTTTACCAGCTTTGTGATCAATATGGTTTCTTTGTAATCGATGAAGCCGACAATGAGAGTCATGGTACGGCGGATGTTTTTATGAAAGATGAGGGTTGGGATCACAGAGCTGCCAGATGGAACGGGCCGATTGCAGACTGTCCGGAGTTTACGGAGGCCACAGTGGACCGTACCCAGCGTTGCGTTCATAGGGATAAAAACCGCCCCTGCGTGGTAATCTGGTCCATGGGAAATGAATGTGCCTACGGCTGTACTTTTGAGGCCGCGCTGGCCTGGACCAAGGAATTTGACAGTACCCGGCTTACTCATTTTGAATCCGCGCGATACACGGCAGGGGATAGGAAGTATGATTATTCCAATCTGGATCTACACAGCAGGATGTATCCCCCGCTGTCTGAAATCCATGATTACTTTGACAGTAATCCGGATAAGCCCTATGTACTCTGTGAATACTGTCATGCCATGGGCAATGGCCCAGGAGATTTCGAGGATTATTTCCAGATCATTCAGCAATACGATGGCATCTGTGGTGCCTTTGTATGGGAATGGTGTGATCATGCAATCTATAAGGGAACAACCATCGAGGGAAAAGATATTTACTATTATGGAGGGGATCATCAGGAATATCCCCATGATGGTAATTTCTGTATGGATGGCCTGGTATATCCTGACCGCAGACCTCATACCGGACTCTTGGAGTTCAAGAACGTGCACCGTCCTGCAAGGGTGGTATCATTTGACCAGGGGAAGAAGGAAATTATTCTGCACAATCATATGGATTATAGAAATCTAAAGGGATATCTGACTTTGGCTTATGAAGTAAATTGTGATGGAGATATTGTTGGAAAGGGAGTCGTGGAGGTGGATGATATGCCAGATCTGCCGCCGCATAAAGAGTCAGTAATTCCCTTGGAGTTCCAGGTGCCGGAAAAGGGGAAATGCTGGCTTAAGGTCAGTTATTTATTGAATGAGCAGGAGGGGCCTCTGGACAAGGGATTCCTTCTGGGCTTTGATGAGCTTCTGGTGAACACTCAGGATTCCCGAAATCAGAAGGCTGTTCGGTTGCTGGAGGGTGATGCAGTGGGCTTCGTAGAACTTCGGGTGGAGGAAGACGACAGATTCGTATATATCGGAAATGCGGCATTTTCCTATACCTATAATAAGCTGACCGGGCTTTTTGAGAAAATGGTATTTGAGCAGCAGCAGATCCTGGAGCATCCGATGGAGATTAATATCTGGAGGGCACCTACGGATAATGACCGGAATATCAAGTCAGAATGGATGCGTGCTCACTATGATAAGAGCGTGCCCCGTGCCTATACCACAACGATTCAGCAGACAAGGGATGAGGTGATCATCCAAAGTACGGTATCTGTTTCGGCTGTGATCATCCAGAGGATATTAAATATCCAGTTATCCTGGAGGATAGGAATGGATGGCGTGATTACTGCGGATATGCAGGTAACCAGGGATCCGGAATTCCCGGAACTTCCCAGATTTGGCATCCGCTTGTTTTTGCCTGATGAGATGGGAGAGGTTACTTACTATGGCCTGGGACCGGTGGAAAGCTATATGGATAAGCGTAGAGCCAGCAGTCATGGTCAATATACCAATCAGGTGATTCATATGCATGAGGACTATATCCGTCCACAAGAGAATGGAAGCCACTATGACTGTGATTATGTGACGGTTAAAGGCGAAAGAGCAGGTGTTTCTGTGGTGAGCGGCGAAACATTTTCTTTCAACACTTCGATTTATACCCAGGAAGAATTGACAGAAAAGGCTCATAATTATGAATTGGTACCGAGTGGACATACGATACTATGTGTGGATTACAGGCAGAATGGAATTGGTTCCAATAGCTGCGGGCCTCGCCTTCTGGAACCATATCGGCTGGATGAAACGGAGTTTTCCTTTGGGGTTCGGGTACAGCCATTTATCCAATAAAATAGAATAGAGAAAAGGTTAGTAGGGAGGGCTGCAGATTTTGCAGCCCTCCCTAAAACTACTGTCATAGACAGGATGCATTAATAATATATTTAAAGTACCAATATACATAAGGAAATATGATACATTAATAAAAATTATACATTTATATAAAAGATACCTTGACAGGCGAGGTATAATATGATTTAATATATAGTAGATAAAGGAGGTAAGCTTATGTCGATAGCATCTGATCTGATTCGCGGTCATACGGATACCATAATCTTGGCTAATTTAACCCGTGAAGATAGTTATGGTTATAAAATCAATAAAGACATCCAGATTAAGACAGAGAATCAATATGAATTAAAAGAAGCAACATTGTATACGGCGTTTCGGCGCCTGGAGGCAACAGGTTATATCAGTTCCTACTGGGGCAATGAGAATACTGGAGCCAGAAGGCGGTATTATACCATAACGCCGGAAGGTAGGGGCGCATATCATAGGTTGAAAAAAGAGTGGGAAGAATCCAAATATTTGATTGATATCCTCATACAAAGCGATGAGGGAGAGAAGGAGTGAGTAATATGGAAGATAAGTTGAGGGCATATATGGATCATTTGTTCCGTGATGTGAAGCCGACCCGGAGCTCGGTGGAGTTAAAAGAAGAGATTATACAAAATCTGGTGGACAAATATCATGATATGTTGGCGGAGGGGAAGACTCCCGAGGCTGCTTATAACATTGCTGTGGCCAGCGTTGGTGATACGGATGAATTGCTGGCAGGGCTTCACCAGGAGAAGAAAGAGGAGCATTTTGTCTCAGATGAGGCTATTGAGCGGGGCAGAAGAAAATCTGCATTGCTTACCTCTGTAGCTGTTATGATGTATATTGTAAGTGTCATACCGCCGATTATCATAAGTGAAACCACTGCTAATGACAGTTTGGGACCAATTATCATGTTTCTGATTGTTGCACTGGCTACCGGTCTGTTGATTTACAATAATATGACGAAGCCCCGTTACCGCAAGATGGATGATTCCATTGTAGAAGAGTTTAAGGAATGGCAGAATCAGAACGATTCTAATCAAAGGGCGATGAAGTCTATCAGCAGTGCGATGTGGTCAATAATTGTAGTGATTTATTTTGTAGTAAGTTTTACGACAATGGCCTGGTATATCACCTGGGTAATTTTCCTGATAGGAGCTGCTATTGATGGAATTATGAAGGCCGTGTTTGAACTTAGAAAGCAGGGGTGAAGATGGATAGAAAACAGTCAGCAATAATCAGGATCGTTTCATGGTCAGTTGTAGCCGTGATATTGAGCGTAGTGCTTATGTTAGGAATCAATGGAAGACTTTGGGATCATGGATGGTTTTCCATAGGGTTTAATTCCAGCATGGCTTATAGGAATGCGGACAGGTATCAGGCTGGCGGAGCCGAAATTAAGGGAGACGAGGTGTCGAATCTGGAGGTCAACTGGATAGACGGAAGCGTGGAGATTGAGGTCTATGATGGTGATACCATCCAATTTTCTGAGACATCCCGGAGCAATCTGGAAGAGAAAGAGAAACTGCAGTATTATAATGATAAAGGCAGGTTGATCATACAATATCAGAAACCAAATAAGAAATTCTTCTCTTTTGGCAGCGGTAATATGAATAAGGAGTTGACAATTAAGATACCAGTAGCAACTGCAAAAAGAATGGGAGTTGTTGAAGTGGACACGATATCAACAGATTCCAGAATCCATGGAATAATGGCGGACAAAATAGAACTGGATTCTACTTCAGGTGATTTTGAAGTGGTAAGTTGCTATACGAAAAAATTCGCCTTCGATAGTACCAGTGGTAGCTTAACTGGCAAATCCTTGATTGTGGAAGGCGAATTGGACACGGATACCATCAACGGAGATGTGGAGGTGGAAGGGAGCATCCAGAAGGCGAATCTGGGATCTACATCGGGAGACATCCATATTGATTCTGATATCTGCCCGGATAAGGTGGTTACAGATACCATCAATGGTGACGTGATTTTGGTGATACCGGAAAACGATGGTTTTACTTATGAAAAGGATACCATAAACGGATCTCTGGAATGTGAGTTTCAGGTGACCCAAAGAGACGATGAAGGTACTTATAAGAATGGAGGAGCTTTATTTAGCTTTGATTCCACCAGTGGAGACATAACAATAAAGAAAAGATAAACTTATCAGGCGGCATATCTAAACAGGATGCCGCCTGTTGTATGTAAAAAAAACTTAAGAATTTTTTAAAGTGGAAATCTTGACAAAATTTAGGCATAGTGGTAGTATTCATTTCAACAAGCAGATAAAAGGGAGTAGCCAAACACCATAAGGTGGGTTTGAAAACGTCAATCGATGTCGAGAGGCATCCGTATCAAATGAGATGAGCAAGACTTTTATTGTGGCAGATGTGTCATGATAGAAGCCTTTTTCTATTTATTAGGATAATTCGTAGATAACATCTGTTATAATAAGAAGGAATGGTCAGCGAGAGAGGAGTGATAGGATGGGTTGTCTAGGTAATTTGTTATGGTTTATATTTGGAGGATGTGTCAGCGGGCTTGGCTGGCTGATTGCAGGGTGCCTGTGGTGCATCACAATTATTGGTATCCCTATAGGTCTTCAGTGTTTTAAGTTTGCATCTTTGAGTTTCTTTCCCTTTGGAAAGGAAGTTATCTATGGAGGAGGGGCTGGTTCCCTAATACTTAATATTATCTGGTTGTTGATAACAGGAATTCCAATGGCTGTCGTACATGCGGCAAGCGGTCTTTTGTTTTGTATTACAATTATAGGGATTCCCTTTGGGTTACAGCAGTTTAAACTTGCCAAACTGGCGTTGATGCCATTTGGTTCTGAAATCATTTAAGGAGGGGCGGTATGGGCTCAGGAAACAAAGGTTTTAAAAAGTGGAAATTATTGCTGGTGGTATTGGTGCTGGCGATTGCAGGTATTTACTATTATGTTGCATTGCCGGCCATCAACATCCATAATCGTGGATTTTGGGGGTTTTTAATCGGATTTGTCGTGCTGATTTTATTGGGCTACGCGATGAAAAAAAGGATGCATACTATTTATGAGGTGAAAGAAAGTAAGGTTTTGAAAGCCGGGGGTATCCTGGTGGGCGCATTACTGGTCTTTTTGCTGATTGGTACCATTCTTTCTTCTTCCATTGTAAATGCGAAGAAATATCAGAGCATGATGGTTCCGGAAGATCGGGATTTTGGAGAAGACCTTCCTCAGATCAGTTTTGACCAGATTCCGATTCTGGATCGGGATAGTGCGATACTGCTTGGCGAGCGAAAGATGGGAAGTATGGTGGATATGGTATCTCAGTTTGAGGTCAGTGATCTCTATTCTCAGATTAACTATAACGGTGTTCCGGTAAGGGTATCTCCGCTGATGTATGCCAGTCCTATCAAGTGGTTCACGAACCAGTCTGATGGTATCCCGGCCTATATGATTATAGATATGGCCAATCAGGACACCACACTGGTAAAACTGGATGAGCCTATTAAGTATTCAAAATCAGAATATTTTAACAGAAATATCTATCGTCACCTGCGTTTTAGCTATCCTACCTATATGTTTGATCAGATTAGTTTTGAAATCGATGAAGACGGAACTCCTTACTGGGTGTGTCCTGTTAAAGAATATACTATTGGCCTGTTCGGCGGACAGACCATCGGCCGCGTGGTTCTGTGTAATGCCCAGACCGGTGAAACCATAGATTATGCCATCGAGGATTGCCCTCAGTGGGTGGACAGAGCATTTCCGGCGGATCTTTTACTGGAGCTCTACAATTATCATGGGATGTTGAAGAATGGATATATTAACAGTGTGTTGGGGCAGAAGGGTTGTCTGAAAACGACAGAAGGCTATAACTATATCGCTATGGATGATGATGTATGGATGTATACGGGTATTACTTCTGTAAATGCCGACCAGTCCAATGTAGGCTTTCTGTTGATCAATCAGAGAACCATGGAAACACGGTATTATGCTATTTCCGGTGCGGAGGAATTCTCTGCCATGGAATCTGCTCAGGGCCAGGTACAGCACCTTGGATATCAGGCTGCATTTCCTCTGTTGATGAATATAGCCAATGAACCGACTTATGTCATGGCTCTAAAAGATGAGGCGGGACTGGTGAAGATGTATGCCATGGTAAATGTACAGAAATATCAGAATGTGGCCATCGGTGACACAGTCTCCGAGTGTCAGAGTGCCTATATCAAGATGCTAAAGGACAACGGAATCTCAGGAGCAGAAGGAGAGACCGGTATGCAGGAGGTCAGTGGAACTATAACGAAGATTACCCAGTCCGTTATCGAAGGTAATTCCCACTTCTATCTGGTGCTGGAAGGAGAGGATGGTATCTTTGACTTAATGATTCCTGAGTTTGTGGAAATCGTCGGATATGATGTGGGAGATAAGATCACATTGGAATATGTAGAGGGTGATCCGCTTCATACGGTTACGGCAATTAAGTAGGAAATTTAGAAGCTTTATCCAATAATTGGAAGGTGTTTCGCTGAGATCCAATCATGCTTACCCCTTGCAACAGAAGAACGCTGCAGTTATACTGAATGTTAAGCTGCAGCAGAGGGCTTCTTGCAGTCATTGCATAAAAAACTTGCGGTCTCCGCTTTGAATATGGAGGTAGTGTAACATGAAACGAAAGCAGATTTGGACGATTGTAGCAATTGTGGTAGCGGTGTTGTTGATAGCGGCTGGCATATTGGTATGGCAGAAAAGTAAAGAGGAAGATGCCTCCAAGGACGGAACCGTCAAGGAGGGTGATATAAAAACAACGGCAATGTATGTCCCCTATGGCGAGGACCAGTATATTATGGTTGATCAGGAAGTAGGGACGATCTTCACCGTGACTATGCCCGAAGATATTTATGACGTGGATGGAAAGAAAATTAAGCCTGAAGATCTGGAAAAGGGAAATATCCTGCATATCTACGGCAACGGTATCATGCTGGAATCTTATCCGGGTCAGTATCCGGGTATTACCAAAATCGTGATGGTTGAAAAAGGAAAGCCTTCGGATGCCGATCAATACCAGAATGTGATTGATGAGATCTATCGGGAACCAAATCCGGCGGAAGTTCCATTTATGGATGTGGAGTACAGGACTGATTCGGCGGTAGTAAAAGCCATGACGACCACTGGCAGCTA
>DVNN01000118.1 GCA_018714325.1 Candidatus Pelethocola excrementipullorum | reverse complement strand
CATAAGCCCCTTTCTTTCGATTATAAGACTCTTGTCGAAAACTTACAAGGTTTATTGGAACTTTCTGTCGATACAAAACCAGATTACTGTGATATTCATATGAATGAGCACAACAAAGTCCAATTCCAGATACCGGCTCCGATATAGCTCGTCTCTGAAATTGAACCTTATTTTGAACAATTTTTAAGGAGATAATACTTTATTTTTTTCTGAGTAACAAACACAATCTACGGGCATGGATTGTATTGTTACCTTCCATGATATTTCTAATCCATCGATTCCATCCATAAATTAAGCCATGGAATCAAAGGGGCTATCTTTTGTACTACAATCAACTTATCATTCATAAAATAATGCTGCCACCGCCACATCGTACTCCGGCAGCCCATCACTGCTCCACAGCAGTGGAATTTCAAATAACTCCTGAAGAATCTTAGAGAAGTCAAACCCAAACCCCGTTATGGAGTATCTGCGTTTCTCGGGATATCGGCAGGGACTTCCCTCTTCTCTGGTACAACGATCACAGAGAATGCACTTACCTGCACCCAGACATTTTCCACCCGGAACCTCTTGTTCCAGATTCAGCAAGGCCAGTAACAGCTTTTTCTTTACCACCTCATAGGATTCCTCACGGATTTTCTCGGCCTCTTGTTCCGATATGGTCATCTTCCTTACCTCATCGGGGTAAAAAACCTTGACCGCCACCAGAAACGCATGGGAATAAGGCTCCAGATAGCAGAGCGTGTCTGGAATCCCCGGCGGGCAGGACCAGCGTTTTCCATAATAAGGACAAAGATTGCAACTATCCAAAAACTGTTTCGGATGACAATATTCCTTCATGAGCAATTCCTTAGTAATCTGCCGTACTTGTACTTCTGTGATATATTTCATTGCATTTACCTTCTTCACTCTATATTCGGTCCATAGACAAATTTTAGAGCAGTTTTTAGGACAGTTTTCAAGACAATTTCAAAGCCATATCACTGCTTTTCCAGACTTTCTGCCTGGAACCCCATCCGTCTTACTGCCAGTCCGCAGGATATACGAAATATGCGTATCTGGCTTTCGAAGGGGTCTGAAAGTGAATATGACTATTTTTCGGAATGTAGATGATCTCTCCTGCCTCGGCGGTAATCACCCTGCCATCGATTTCGATCTCCAGTGTTCCATCAATTACCATATCATATTCATCATAGGTCAAGGTCCATTCAAAACTGGTTTGGTCCAATTCCATGATGCCGCATCCCATCCGTGGTGCTTCCTCCAAAGTCACAACATCTTTTAAAGCCACACCCTCTTGATGGAAAGGCTCGCACCTTACCGCATCTGTTTTGATTTTAATGATTCCGCTTGGATCCTTTTCCTTACTCACATCTACCTGTTTTTTTAAGCCAGATGATTCCGATAAAATTTCCAGAACAATTTGACGAATTACTTCCTCACTTACATTCAATAACAGTACCTCCTCTCTTTACCCGCCTCAGTTATCTTGCAAGATTTCATCCAAGGCAGTCCGCTTCACCTTACTTTTGTGAACTACCGGGGCTTTGCGCCTATTTGGAATCGTTCCTTAGACACAACCAATATCCCTGACCCGGACTGCCTTTGTTGAAATAGAATATGTACAATACAATGTTTCGATTCTCTCTGTTTCCAAGACGAAACCCATTCTAAAGCAAGATATCAACGTCGTCCCATCGCTTCATTCAGCCACTTATTTTTTCTTTGAAGTTTCTGAATCAATAGATGTCTGTATTTTAGACAGCAGCTTGGGAGCCAGTATATTGGCCAGAATCAGAGCGGTGATACCGGCAATCAGCTTACCTACAATCACAGGGAAGATCATTTCCGAATTCACACCAGCGGTGAATCCCAGATGATCACCGAATACAAAGGCCGCACTAACGGCAAATGCAACGTTTAATAGTTTTCCTTTCGGATTCATCTTATCCATGATATTGAACATGGCGATGTTATTTGCCAGCGTTGCCACAAGACCTGTGGATCCATTCTCATCCATGCCCAGCTTCTCACCGATAGCATTCAGTGCCTTGCCAAAGGTCTTTGTAATCCAGCGTACCATAGGGAATGCACCGATCAATACGATGGCAATCTGTCCGCAGACCAGAAGGCCGGATTCCAGAGGTATGACACCATCGGCATCTGGTTCAACCATGATGTTCAACAAAGGAAACTTAATGCCTGTCTGATATTCGAATACTGCTATGGCAGTGAAGATGGTGATTACAACGGTAACACCGGTGCCAAACTTATTAAATCCTCTGATCATCTTATCCGGTATGAACCACAGCCCGATAACGATGAGTCCTGCTATGATGATAACCGGTATCAGATTGATAAGAATTTCTAAGAACCCAATCTTGTAAGGGGTCATGTTCATGACAAGACCGCCGACGATACATCCGATGGGAATAGTAATCATACCTGCGAGAATACCTGCCCCAAGGAAAGGCCGATCTTGTTTTTTAATAATGGACAGGGCAACCGGAATGGTAAATACCAGAGTTGGCCCCATCATGGTTCCCAAGATTAATCCTGAGAAATTACCGATAGTTGGAGTTTCCGCCAGCTGCATGGCCAGAGGGTAACCACCCATATCGCATGCCAGCAAGGTAGTGGCAAACATGGAAGGGTCGGCTCCCAGCAGAGTATAAATCGGTACAATAATTGGTTTCAGAAGAATTGCCAGCACTGGCGCGGCTGCCACAACACCGGCCATGGCGATTGCCAAGGGACCCATGGCGTTAAATCCTTCTTCGAACTGTTCGCCGTATCCCAGTTTATTTCCCCTGATTTTATCTACTGCTCCCACAATCATAAATATCATCATGATAAAGATAATCACAGAGTTAATGGATAATCCGCTGATCCAGTCCTGTATACTTTCCGTAAATACACCGACATTGGTGATATTATCAATTAATTCCTGAAACATATGCTCCTCCTCCCGGCTTACCGCCCCCCTTATCATTGGATGCTCAGGGCAGCCTGCCTGTGGTTTTCTCATGTTCTAACTATAGAAGCGATTGGAATACCTGGGGTGACGGACGGGGAATCACCGTGCTCTCCACATATAGTTCCTTATTCTGTTTGGCCGTTTCGACCGCGGCTCTGACCGCCCCCACATCTCCGGTAAGGGTTACGAAACCTTTCCCTCCAATCGCATAACCAATACGTACTTCTATCAATGTTATCTGAGCAGCCTTGGCAGCTTCATCCGCAGCCAGGATAGCCGATGCCACAGAATAGAACTCAAGCACACCTACCGCTCCCGGCTCATCCACTGTCACTGTTCCGCTCAGTGCGGGAATCAGCTGCTCATGAACATTGGATATCTCCAGTGAATCCACCATAAATTCTCCTGCACGCGACAGGCCTTCCTGCATGGCGGCTTTCACATCGCCGGTATCCCCGGCAACAATCACAATAAACTTTCCCGGACAGACTGTAGAAGAACGAATCAGGTCTACTTGGGCAGCTTTTATCATGTAATCACTTGTTTCAACTCCTCTTGCGATGCTGGACAGTTCCACCATGCCAATTGCCTTTCCCATACCTTATTCCTCCTCGTATAATAAGTTTGTAGCCAAGTAAAACAGGTTACAGACTTATTCTTTTTTATGATATAGATGTGGGAGCACTCTATTACATCTCGGAGATTCTACTCCATCCATGCTGGTCATCCTTTTCGCATCTA
>DVNN01000117.1 GCA_018714325.1 Candidatus Pelethocola excrementipullorum | reverse complement strand
AAAACAACATTTGCCAATGCTGTTCAGGTTCGTCGTGCCGCTTTAAAAGACAGCGACAGAACCTTTGGATATCCATCCATCGTAAATGTTGCAAAACTTGCACTGGGCGACAAGCCATTACAGCAGGCACTTGCTGCTACATTCACCATGAAATATGGTTCTATCGTAATCGTAGAAGAGATGGATTATGCTATGGCACTTCCACTTTACGGTTTAAGACAGAACCTGTACACAGATCCTCAGAAACCAATGAAAGTAGAGCCGGGTATCTACCCAATCAACGGTGCAGACGAGAACTCTATCTGCCTGACCACCGTAGACTTTGCACTTACATACTTCCTTGTTTCTGGAGAGCTGGAGCGTTCCGGCGTGCCGGTTAACCTGGTAATCTCAGATGCTGGCGGACTTTCCGTACTGACAGCATGGGCTGCAGGTAAGATGTCCTCAACTACTGTATCTAACTTTGTTCTTGAGAATGTAGAGAGCAAGGTAAAATCCAGAAAACTGATTATACCTGGAAAGGTTGCAGTTCTGAAGGGCGATATCGAAACTAAGCTTCCGGGCTGGGAGATCATCGTAGCTCCGCTTGAGGCTGTACAGTTAGTGAAATTCCTGAAAGATATGCAGGCAAATGGCCAGCTGTAATTACTGAATGAAAGAATATGACAGCTGATGATGGCAGATTCCAAAATCAGCTGTCTTAATAAGAAGGAGAGAAACTATGGCTAAATTTGTTACAATTGGTGAGAGAATTCACTGTATTTCACCGGCAATCCGTGAGGCTTTTGCAACACGTAATCCGGAAGCTATTTTAAAAAGAGGAAAAGAGCAATTAGATGCAGGAGCAACCTATCTGGACGTTAATATCGGACCGGCAGAAAATGATGGACCGGATCTGATGAAATGGGCTGTTCAGCTGCTGCAGGAGAATTTTGACAATGTGCCTCTGGCATTGGATACAGCAAATAAAGCTGCTATTGAAGCAGGTATTTCCGTATATAATCGTGCAAAAGGCAAACCGATTGTTAACTCTGCTGATGCAGGTGACCGTATCAGCTATATCGATCTGGCAGCTGCCAACGATGCGATCGTAATCGCTCTTTGCTCCAATGGACCAATCGCATCTGATAATGATGAGCGTATGGTACATTGCCAGACAATGCTTGAGCATGGTATGATGCTGGGCATGGAGCCTACAGACCTCTGGTTTGACCCGCTGTTTGTAGTTGTAAAAGGAATGCAGGACAAGCAGATGGAAGTTTTAGAAGGCATTAAGATGTTCAGCGATATGGGCCTAAACTCAACTGGTGGACTCTCCAATAACTCCAATGGTATGCCGAAAGCGATCCGTCCGATTATGGATTCCGCTCTGGTAGCTATGTGTATGATGCAGGGACTGACCTCCGCAATCGTAAATCCATGTGATGTAAGATTGATGGAGACCATCAAATCTTGTGACGTATTCAAAGGCAACACCCTGTACGCAGATTCCTATCTGGAACTGTAGGATATGGTTTAATCACTGTCATTTGACAGGAAATACTTAAAAACAGGAGATACATCAACACACTTTTGAGTGGTGTATCTCCTTTTTTTTGCTAGGTTCGTGAAAATATAAACAATCTTTTGACATGCCCTTAATTGTTGAAAAATACCTTTAAGTATGATAAAATTGGTTTAAGATTTAGTAAGTTTTAATGAAATTATTTTAGATTCTGCAAAGCTCTGATCATTTTAAGAAGCAGCAGAATAATTTTATATTGAAGGATTCTAAAACAATGGATAAGGAACAGGAGAATAAACATGTATAAAGTGACTTTTCAGTTTGATAGCGGTGAAAGAATGGAGACTTTTGCCACTTCCGGTGAGAACCTTCTGGAGGTAGCCAGAAAGACGAATGTGGCCATAGATGCGCCGTGTTCTGGTAATGGATCCTGTGGAAAGTGCCGTGTGCATCTTCTAAAAGGAGAATTGGACACCAAGAAGACAAGGCATATCACGGATGAAGAGTTTGAGGAAGGGTGGAGACTGGCTTGCTGCAGCACTATCAACAGCGATGTGGAAATCGGTGTTCCGGATATTGCTTCGGCATACAGAAGCAGAATGAAGGTTGCTGATTTGAGTTCAAAGGACGAGGTCAGAATCTTCGAGCAGGCGAAACTTCAGGTGGAGGAAGCCGGTATCCCGTTGAAAAACACCATGGGTGTTGTGGAGGTTTCCATGGAGGCTCCAACCTTAGATGATACAATGCCTGACAATGAACGCTTCGAGCGTGCTTTAAAGCGAACTGTGAAGTCAGATATCGCCCGTATTCCCTACTCCGTGCTGAAAAAGATGCCGGATGTGTTGCGGGCAAGTGATTTTAAGATAAAAACAGTGATTCGGCAGACCCCAAAGGATGTGTTTGTTTACGACATCTACAATTCCGAAGATGAAGTAGTGATTGGTGGTCTGGTGGTAGATATTGGTACGACAACCGTATCCGCACTGATTATTAATATGGAAACTGGTGAGGTGTTGGCGAAAGCATCGTCCGGCAATGGCCAGATTCGTTATGGGGCAGATGTAATTAACAGGATTATTGAGTCCCAAAAGCCGGAAGGCAAGGAAAAACTACAGAAGGCGATTGTAATGGAGACATTGAATCCCTTGATAGAGCAGATGTGCAGGAGCATTGGATTCGACCCAAACCATATCTATCGTATGGCAGTGGCCTCCAATACAACGATGAACCATCTGTTGATGGGCATCAATGCAGATCCCTTGAGGATGGAGCCTTATATTCCGGCCTTTTTTAAAACCAATTCCTTATACGCATCGGATATTGGTTTGGGAATCCACCCGGATGCCCATATTATACTGGCACCTAATATTGGCAGTTATGTTGGCGGGGATATCACAGCGGGTACCTTTGTCAGCATGATCTGGAACCGACCCAGCTTCTCATTGTTTATCGATCTGGGAACCAATGGAGAGCTGGTATTTGGAAACTCTGATTTCCTGATGAGTTGTGCCTGTTCTGCCGGACCCGCCTTCGAAGGCGGAGATATCAGCTGCGGTATGAGGGCTACAGATGGAGCAATTGAGGCCTGTACCATCGATCCTGTCACCATGGAGCCAAGTTTCCAGGTAATAGGAGATGAAGGCATGAAGCCTATCGGCCTTTGCGGTTCCGGAATCATCGATGTGATCAACGAATTATTTCGTTGTAATATGATTTCCCCTAAGGGCAAATTCCAGCGGGAAGGAAATCGTATCCGCCATGACAAATACGGGATGGGAAGTTATGTTCTGGCATTCGAAGAAGAGGCGGGCGGTGTTAAAGATGTAGAGATAACGGAAGTTGATATTGATAACTTTATCCGTGCCAAGGGAGCGATTTTCTCCGCAATCCGTACCATGCTGACTTCCCTTGATTTTGAGGTGTCCATGATAGAAGATGTCTATGTGGCTGGAGGAATCGGCAGCG
>DVNN01000116.1 GCA_018714325.1 Candidatus Pelethocola excrementipullorum | reverse complement strand
ATGATACCAGGGTCAAAAGGTCATGCTTTTCATGCTTGCATGAAAAAGCATGAGTTTGGGACCCGCAAAACATGAGAAAGTAGCCCGAATAGGGCGGATTTCGAATGTTTTTAGAATTGCGTAGCAATTCGTAGTATCATGGGGGCAAAATACCTTTTGACCCCAACATCGTAGAATTATAAAAAGAGAGGTAAAAGATGAATTATCAATGGTATCCTGGACATATGACAAAGGCAAAACGTCAGATGCAGGAAGATATAAAGTTGATTGATTTGATTATTGAGCTGGTGGATGCCAGGGTTCCTTTAGCATCCAGAAATCCGGAAATCAATGAACTGGGCAGAAATAAGGCCAGACTGATTCTTCTGAATAAGTCGGATCTGGCTGATGAGCGGAGAACGCTGAGCTGGCAGAAGTATTTTGAAGACCAAGGCTTCTATGTGGTGAAAATCAATGCGAGAAGCGGCGCAGGGCTAAAGTCCATTCAAGGCGTCATTCAGGAGGCCTGTAAGGAGAAGATTGAAAGGGACAGGAGACGGGGGATTAAAAATCGCCCGGTCCGTGCCATGGTGGTGGGAATTCCCAATGTGGGAAAATCCACATTTATCAACTCTTATGCCGGCAAGGCCTGTACAAAGACAGGAAATAAGCCAGGGGTTACCAAAGGAAAGCAGTGGATTCGTCTGAATAAGTCACTGGAACTTTTGGATACGCCCGGAATTCTCTGGCCCAAATTTGAGGATCAGACGGTTGGGCTTCGCCTGGCGATGATCGGGTCAATCAAGGATGATATTTTGAATGTGGAAGAATTGGCTCTAGAGGTCCTTAAATTCCTGAAAGCCGAGTACCCGGGAATTCTACAGCAAAGATATGAGATTGAGGAATCCGAGGATCCGGTACAGCTGTTAAGAGCCATAGCCGATGTGCGTAAATGCGTATTGAAGGGGAATGAGCCAGATTATGGAAAGGCAGCCGCTATCGTTATGGATGAGTTTCGAAATGGCAAGTTAGGCAGGATTTCCTTGGAACAGCCCCCGGAAGGAACAAAGGATGAATAAATCAATTGCAGAGATAAAGATGGAATTTGAGCAGGCAGAGGAGTCCCAGGTGGATATCCTCTGTCATGCATATGAAGAGGATTCCCGTGCCGGTGTTCAGAATCTGGTTAAGAAGGCCAGACGAAGCCAGGAAGCCCTGAAAAAGGAAAGAGAGCGGACAGAACAGCTCAAAGAGTTTGAGCGGAAATATGAACATCTGGGTTACGTCTGTGGAATTGACGAGGTGGGAAGAGGCCCTTTGGCCGGTCCGGTAGTAGCGGGTGCTGTCATTTTGCCAAGGGATTGTCAGATTCTCTATCTCAACGACTCCAAACAGCTTTCGGCTAAGAAGCGGGATGAGCTATATGATATCATCATGGAGGAGGCGGTGGCCGTGGGAATCGGTTACGCCAGTCCGGCCAGAATCGATGAAATCAACATTCTGCAGGCCACCTATGAGGCCATGCGAGAAGCCGTGGGAAAATTAGAGGTAAAACCTCAGATCCTATTGAATGATGCGGTGACCATACCTGAGGTGGTAATTCCTCAGGTGCCCATTATCAAAGGGGATGCCAGGAGCATTTCCATCGCGGCGGCGAGTATTGTGGCCAAGGTCACAAGGGACCGGCTGATGGTGGAATATGATAAACTCATGCCAGAATACGGTTTGGCATCCAATAAAGGATATGGATCGGCAGAACATATTCAGGCACTTAAGCAACACGGCCCAAGTCCCATACATAGAGCATCATTTATCACGCATTTCTGCTGATGGAGGTGGAATGAACAACAGGGAAACAGGGAATAGAGAAGAAGAGCGGGCCTGTACTTATCTGATGGCCAAGGGGTATGAGATTCTGGAGCGGAATTTCTACAGCCGTTTTGGAGAAGTGGATATTATCGCAAAACAGGGGAATACACTTGTTTTTGTGGAGGTCAAATACCGAAGCAGTACCAGAATCGCCGCACCTGAGGATGCCGTGGGCTTTAAAAAGCGCCGGAGGATCATCAGGACGGCCGACTATTATCGCTTGAAACATCGGATTTCCGAGGATGTGCCCTGTCGATTTGACGTGCTCTCCATAACCGGGGAAGGACTTAAGCATCATGAGAATGCTTTTGATTATGACGGCAGGAATTCGTTCTGAAGAAGAAACTGAACTTTGGAAAACCGTCTTGCATGCCCTGGGGAAGGCGAGCGGTTTTATTGAGGAGGTATAGTGTTGTACATAAACTGGAAAGATGAAGATGATAAAAAAATGCAGGTGGTTGAACGAAATGGTGTCACCTATCTGGAGTTTCCAGAAATCTCAGCCACGGAACTCGTAATCCATGGGTTTTCTACCCGATTGGGTGGTGTCAGCTCAGGAATTTACGGCACCATGAACCTCAGCTTTACCAGAGGGGATGAGGAAGAAGCCGTCAGTGAGAACTACCGGAGAATATCATCTGCTTTAGGAGTGCCTGTGGAGAGTATCGTGACCTCGGATCAAACTCACACCACCAATGTACGCCTGGTGGGGAAAGAGGACCGTGGAGGCGGTGTGATGAGGCAACGAAAGTTTCAGGAAGTGGACGGCATGATTACCGATGAGCCGGGAGTGACGCTGGCCACCTTCTATGCCGACTGCGTCCCACTGTATTTTGTGGATCCTGTACACCGGGCTATAGGGCTTTCTCATTCAGGCTGGAGAGGAACGAAGGACAAGATGGGAAAAGTCACTGTGGAAGCCATGACGGAGGCTTTTGGCACCAGACCATCGGATCTGGTAACCGCCATAGGGCCTTCCATCTGCCAGGATTGTTATGAAGTCAGTGAAGATGTGATAGAAGAATTTTCCGGCGCCTTCGAAGAAAAGCTGCATCCCAGCCTCTTCTATCGAAAAGAGAATGGGAAGTATCAGTTGAATCTCTGGGAGGCAAACCGGCAGATATTGCTGGAGGCAGGAGTAGATGAGGAGAACATACAGATGCCCAATCTATGCACCTGCTGCAATCCGGAGTTCTTATATTCCCATAGAGCTTCGAAGGGGAAGAGAGGGAATCTGGGGGCATTTTTAATGCTGAAGTAAATAATATTGACATCTTAAACTACATCAGTATATTATAGTGGAGATGCTATAATTTTATATAAAACGATAGTCAACACAAAGGAGGTAAGGAGTGGTTACATTTCATAATTTTCTAGACAATGACAACGTGAATGTCATTGAAGAAAGAGGCGGAATCAAAATTATTGAGTATAAGAAAGATTTAAGCGTACAGCCGAGTGGGGCGGTCACAGCATATTTCGCTTCTGAAATGAATGTGAGAAAAAGACAGGCATTTATTGAACTGAAGGGGAGTTCCTATACCACTAGTGCAGGAGCAATGCAATGGATGGCAGGATCAGTGCAGGCGGCAGCTGATATTAAAGGCGTAGGAGATTTTTTGGGAAAAGCCTTAAAAGGAGCCGTTACCAAGGAATCAACTGTTAAGCCAAAATATGAGGGAACAGGATTTTTAATGTTAGAGCCTACATATAAGCATCTTTTAATTGAAGAAGTAGCAGATTGGGGAGCGGGAATTGTTTTGGAAGATGGATTATTCTTAGCCTGTGATTCCAATGTCCAGCTAAAAGTAGCTGCCAGAACTAATTTGTCTAGTGCAGCATTAGGAAATGAAGGACTATTCAATCTATGCTTGAAAGGGCGTGGTTTAGCCGTCTTGGAGAGTCCTGTTCCAAGAGAAGAGTTAATTGCAGTGGATCTGGATGATGATCAAATTCGAATTGATGGGGATTATGCAATTGCCTGGTCCAGTAGTTTGGATTTTAGAATCGAAAAGTCTACGAAAAGCCTTTTGGGATCTGCAGTATCGGGAGAGGGACTCGTCAATGTCTATAGGGGAACGGGTCGCGTGTTGATAGCCCCTATTGCATAAGTCAAGGGTATTTTTAATATTAATGTAAAAGGAAAAAATGGAGCTTTGCATGGTTGGGTTTACGTCAGCCAGTGCAACAGCTCCATTTTTATTTGGTTCTATATTTGGACTAGGACAAACAACTAATAATTAGATGTGAATTTTAGTTGCTCTGTATTTTACGGTGTTGCACTTTTAAGATCAGTGCAGCAAGAATCCCCAGGATAGACCATACGAAG
>DVNN01000115.1 GCA_018714325.1 Candidatus Pelethocola excrementipullorum | reverse complement strand
TCCTAAACTCATGCTTTTTCATGCAAGCATGAAACGCATAACCTTTTGACCCTGGTATCATCATATGCGGGGTATAAAAAAAATGGACAGAAAACTGTCCATTTTTTTAACATAGTTTTTCTTTATCTCTTCGGTTTAAACAATTTCATCCAAAGAACAAATTTGAACTCCTTCTTTTTGAAGGGCTTCACGAATTTTCTCCACAAAGGCCACTGCCTTTTCTCCATCTCCGTGGACGCAGATGGAATCCGCCTTTATCTCGATATCTTTCCCGGTAATGGCCGTAACCTTACCCTCTTTGACCATTCTGACAACTCTGGCGATAGCCTGGGTTTCATCGGTGATCATGGCTCCTTCTTTTCTTCTGTTTACCAGAGAACCATCTTCTTCATAGGCCCTGTCAGCAAATACCTCGAGAGCAGTTCTAAGTCCCATATCCTTTGCGGCTCTCACCAGTTCACCGCCTGACAGACCCATGACAATCAGATTGGGATCAAAGGCATATATCGCTTCACAGATTGCCTTGGATAATTCATAATCCCTGGCCGCAGTATTATAGAAGGCTCCATGGGGTTTCACATGCTGCATCTTGACTCCCTGTGCCTTACAGAAGCCGGAAAGTGCGCTGATCTGATATAAGGTATATGCCTTTGCCTCGGCCGGAGTGATGTCCATGTTTCTTCTTCCAAATCCCATCAGATCTGGAAATCCCGGATGGGCTCCCACCCTTACATTCTGTTCCTTCGCTGTTTTCACGGTTTTTTCCATAACCACAGGATCTGAGGCATGATATCCACAGGCCACATTGGCTGAGGAAATGTATGGTATCACCTTTTCATCCAAGCCTACGACAAAACGTCCAAAACTTTCACCCAAATCACTATTCAAATCAACTTTATACATATAATTCACCTCTCTATAAATTCATCCGGTTTCAACTAATTCTCTTGTCCTTCCATCAGTCCAGATTCATAAGTCTTTCTATGAATCCTGTATCCGCCTCTCCAGCACAGAATGTGGGGTTCTTCATGATTTGAAACTGAAAATCCAGATTGGTTTCCACACCCAGTATCAGCATCTCATCCAGAGCTGAACGCATCTTCTGCAACGCCGACTCACGGTCAGGAGCATGTACGATGACCTTGGCAATCATGGAATCATATTCCGAAGGAATCTTATATCCGGTGTACAATGCCGTATCCACCCGCACTCCGTTGCCGGCCGGAAGGTGCATATGTGTCACAACTCCGGGGCTCGGCATAAAATTCTTTTCTGGAATCTCTGCATTGATCCTACACTCGATGGCGTGACCCTTCTGTTGGATATCGCTTTGCCGGAAACTCAATTCTTCTCCCATGGCCACACGAATCTGTTCAATAATCAAATCCGTACCGGTCACCATCTCGGTCACCCCGTGTTCCACCTGGATTCTTGTATTCATCTCCATAAAATAGAATTCTCCCTTGGGATCCATGATGAATTCAATGGTTCCGGCATTGGAATAATTCACGGTCTTAGCAGCTAAGACGGCGCATCGGCTCATCTCCTGACGGGTCTTCTCGGTAACGGCCGGGGATGGAGATTCCTCTATTAACTTCTGATGATTCCTCTGTACGGAACAATCCCTTTCTCCCAATGACACTACATTGCCATAGGTATCGGCCATAATCTGAATCTCCACATGCCTCGGATTCTCAATATACCGCTCGATATACATCGTATCATCCCCAAATGCATTGGCCGATTCTCTCTGGGCCATATTAAAATGAAACTCGAAATCATCGGCGCTTCTGGCCACACGCATTCCTTTTCCACCGCCTCCCGAAGAGGCCTTGATCATCACCGGATATCCGATTTCATCCGCCAAAGCGAGTGCTTCCTTCGCATCATATACAGGCTCTTTGGTTCCGGGCACCACAGGTACACCGGCAGCCATCATGGTCTTCCTTGCGTGGGACTTATTTCCCATGCTGTCGATGACCTCCGCCTTCGGGCCGATGAATGCGATTCCGGTTTCCTCACACATCCGGACGAAATCACTGTTCTCAGACAAGAATCCAAATCCCGGATGGATGGCATCCGCCCCCATATTCTGGGCCGCGGTGATAATCCTTTCCTTGTTCAGATAGCTGTTTCTGGCAGGTCCCTCTCCGATGCAGATTCTCTGATCCGCAAGCTGTACATGCAGGCTCTTCGCATCTTCTTTGGAGTAGATAGCAACACTGCGGATTCCCATATTTCGGCAGGCGCGGATGATCCGGACTGCTATTTCGCCTCGGTTGGCTATTAAAATTTTGTTAAACACAGTTCCGTACCTCCCTAGGCTGTTTATAGTTTTTTCACGCGGAATAAGGGCTGACCATACTCCACTTTTTGTTCGTTGCTCACCAGCACTGCCACGATTTCACAATCAAATTCCGCTTCAATCTCATTCATCAATTTCATGGCTTCCAGAATGCAGACCGTCTGACCAGACTTTATCTCATCCCCTACTTTTACAAATGCAGGCTCATCCGGAGATGCGGCTGAATAGAAGGTTCCTACGATTGGAGAGGTGATAAATGCATCCTCCGCTTCCTCCTCGGTTTCAGTCACTTCTGCGGGAAGAGAAGCAGGAGCCGGCGCAGCCATCCCAGGCATTGTGCTAACCATAACGGGAGCATCCTGCCGTTTGCTCATCGTAATCTTCAAGTCTCCTTCTTTGATTGTGAATTCGGTCAAAGAAGATTTTTCGATAATATTCACAAGGCTTTCAATCTTTTCTAAATCCATATGTCTTTCGTCCTTTCCTTTATGTGGTATTGTCTCATGGGTCATGATTTTATTAGTTTAATCCTCAGGGAACAACTTCGTCAGGCGTTTTGCCACCAGACGACAGTCCAATACCTCCCGGCACGGCTTATGAATCTGCCTCCTGAACTCTTCTAACTCTTTGATTTCTTCCATATATAACTTCTGGGCTTCCTGAACCGTGATAGCCTTAAAGTGGACTTTATGGTCTGTCTTTCGCTGTACCAGTTTGGGAATATCCACAGATACCACGGTCGCTATCTTAGCATAACCGCCTGTGGTCTGCCTGTCCGACAGAAGGATGATAGGCTTTCCATGAGATGGTACCTGTACGGAGCCAAATGCAATTCCGTCGGAAATGATATCCGAGGTGTTCTTATAGGCAATAAACGGTCCATCCAATCGGCATCCCATACGATCAAATTCGCTGGTCACCTCAAATTCCTCGCTCAGGAACTTACGGATTCCTTCCTTTGTAAAATGATCCTCCTGGGGTCCCATAACCACCCGCAATGTGGTCTCTTCCTGATCATACTCATCCAAATCCAGATCTCTGGACAGGAAGAACGGCAGGTATCTACGTTTGATACGGAACATTAAATAATCGCCTGCCTGAAGTTTTCTACCCTTAAATCCACCGATGCTACTGCGGATATTGGTGGATCGGCTCCCCATCACTACCGGGATATCCAGATAACTGGAAAATGCCACATATCCTCTGCTGCCCGTCCGGGCGCTGTGAAACTCCAGGATATCACCACGATTCATATAGATGGCCGTATACATCGGCGCCGGCTTTCCATTGATCGTAGGCTGGAAATCCCCACCTGTGATGGCGATAATGGTCTCGGAAGTAAACTGTAGTGTGGGACCAATCAACGTAAACTCAAACACTGCCTCATTTTCCGGATTGTCCAGTAAAAGATTGGCTATTTTAAAAGCTCGTACGTCCATGGCTCCGGATACACCGAATCCCTGGCTTTGGTAGCCGGTCCTGCCAAGGTCCTGCACCGTTGTCAGCATTCCGCTTTTTAGTATGCGTACTCCCATCTTAAACGCCTCCTTCGTGTACAATACATTGATAGGTTCCATTCTCTACTTCTGCTTTGATTCTCTTATATTCCGCCTCATCCACAGGTACGAACCGGATATATTCACCTGCCTCATAGAGAATGGGAACCTCTCTTAAGGGATCATATACCGTAACCGGCGTCATTCCCAGCAGCTGCCAGCCGCCCGGAGAATCCAGTGGATAGATTCCGGTTTGAGAGCCGCCGATACCCACGCTTCCGGCATTTATTTTGATTCGGGGATTGGCCAGACGAGGAGTGTGAAGGCATTCCTCCAGACCTCCCAGATAGGCGAATCCCGGCAAAAATCCCAACATATAAATCAGATAGTCCCTCGAGGAATGAATTTTGATCACTTCCTCCACAGACAATCCCGCATGTTCCGCGATATTCTCGATATCGGGGCCGTATTCTCCGCCATAGCATACAGGTATCTCTATCACTTTTTTAGAGGCCTGTTCCGCTGTCACATCCAGCTTAACCAGATGTTCCATTCTCTTTTGTAAACTTTCATATGTGATGATCCGTGGATCATAATTGATCAGCAACGAGCAAAAAGCGGGAATCAAATCCACCACGCCTTCAATCTGCTGTGCTTTCATCAATTGAACAGTTGCTGTTATCTTCTTATTGATCTCAGGAGAAATCTCATCTCCAAATTCAATCAACAAGGAGGAATCCCCAGCAGTTAAGAATCTAATATTCTGCATCCTTCACTCTCCTATCAAAAAAGGCTGTCTCAAAATACCGGAAAAGTGTCTGTGCCACAGGCGCTTTTTCTATAGTTATTCTGAGACATCCTCTTTTTTATACTTTCGAATACGTTATCAAATTCCATCCTTTGGAATTCATCCGTATTCCGGCCTCCGCCGTAAATATTAAGTTTATGCTTTGTGTGTCCTTATCATGGAAGGCCCAAACAATTTATGCGAATAGCTGGTTGAGTCCTGATAAAGATGTAATTCCCAGATATGCTGACAGCACCACGACCACAACACCCAGAACCAACAGCCATACCGGATGACGGTAATCTTCTCCTACGATACGCTTTTTCTGAGAAGCCAAGAGGCAGACCCCTAAAGTGATCGGCAGGATCAGACCATTTAACGCACCTGCCAGAACCATCAAGGTCGCAGGTTTTCCAATCACAGTCATAACCAGGGTGGATAATGCTATAAATCCAGTGATAACCCACTTTTCATTCTTCTGAATTGTCTTGCTAAAGGTCTTCAGGAAGGACACGGAAGTATAAGCCGCCCCGATGATAGAGCTGACCGCCGCACACAGAAGAACCAGGCCGAAGAACCGATAACCAATCTCTCCTGCTCCCTGCTTAAATGCATCTGCAGCCGGATTGTCGGGATTCAGCACAACACCCTTTACAACCACTCCTAAAACAGCTAAAAACAGGAATATACGTACGATGGATGCAATCAACATTCCCATGATGGAACTCTTGTTAATCTCTTTTAAGTTCTCTTTCCCCGTAATACCAGCATCGATCAGACGGTGTGCACCGGAGAAGGTGATATAACCACCGACGGTACCTCCCAACAATGTTAATATGGTCGGGAACAACTTTGTATATCCTGTGGACGGAAGGAAAGTCTCCTTCAGAGCCTGTCCCACCGGCGGATTGACCATAATGATCACAACAAAGATGACCACAATCATGATTCCACCCAGAATCTTGGTGATGGTATCCATTGCATTCATGGCATTCTTCATTAAGAAAACCACAATTGAGATGACACCAGCCAGGATACAGCCGGCTTCAACGGGAATACCTACAAGTGTGTTGAATCCCAATGCGGCACCACCCACATTTCCAATATTAAATATCAGTCCGCCCAAAACCACCAGTGCCGCCACTACATAGCCAAGCCCTGGAAGCAATTTATTGGCAACATCCTGCCCACGAAGTCCAGTCACACAAAGTACACGCCATACGTTTAGCTGAACAATCACGGACAACAATATCGAAATCAATATAACGAAGCCGAAGCTTGCCTGGTAATCGCCTGTAAACTTGGCAGTCTGCGTTAGAAAACCAGGTCCGATTGCTGAAGTCGCCATAAGAAATGCCGCTCCCAACAATGCACCCTTGTTGCTTTGCTTTTTATCCATACAATAAATTCCTCCTCATTTTAATTGTATTATTGTATACATAGTAAATTATACATAAAATACCACTTTAACACAAGCAACTTTTTCTTTTTTTACAAATATCCAGAATATATTTGCCCAAGCAGCCATGCGAGAGCACAAAGTGCGTACAAAAAATCCCATTCACATGACGGTATGAATGGGAGTCTTTATTTATCTATTTATGCGATTGAGTTTACAGCTTTGCTCAAACGTGCAACTTTTCTGGATGCGTTGTTCTTGTGATAAACGCCCTTGGAAGAAGCTTTGTCGATTGTGGAAATCGCTGCTACTAATGCGCTCTGAGCTGCAGCCTTATCTCCAGCAACAACTGCTGCGTCTACTTTCTTAATTGAAGTCTTAACAGCTGATCTGATAGACTTATTTCTTTCTGTCTTTGTTCTTGTTACCAGAATTCTTTTCTTTGAAGATTTAATGTTAGCCAAACTGTACACCTCCTGTATACTCTAATTCAATTTTATTTATCCGCTGAGGTAGACACGGTGACCTCAACGAAACATACTTATTCATTCTATCCTTTTTATCTTAGCTTGTCAATACATATTTCCAGAAAAAAATGCAAAAACTTATTCTATGATTTCAATTTTATGCTTTTCGGACATCGGATTGCTGGAAAAGAGGAGAACGTCTTATGAACAAGTACAAAGTGCGTACAGATTTGGCCATGGAGAATGGCGAAAAGTATGAAAAGGACAATGTTGAGATTCAAGGTGTACGGATTAAAAGACACTATAATAAGGTGAAAGATATCCATACGACCTTAGTCAAAATCGAAACAGAGCATGGAGCGCGGATGATGGATAAGCCCATTGGCACCTATATCACCATGGAAGCCCCTTCCCTGGCAGTATCAGACGAAGATTACCATAAGGAAATCTCCGTGGAATTATCCCGCCATCTAAAAAAATTACTCCCCAAGGATCTGGAATCTGTCCTCGTTGTAGGTTTGGGCAACCAAGATGTAACTCCGGATGCATTGGGTCCTGCCGTAATCGGAAATCTGCATATCACCAGACATCTCGTGCGGGAATACGGATCCGGGGGGCCAGGGGCGGAAAATGCTCCCATGATCAGTTCACTGGTACCTGGGGTCATGGCCCAGACCGGGATGGAGACCTTGGAGATTCTTCAAGGTGTAGTTGAGAAAACAGAGCCGGATGTTATCGTTGTTATCGACGCATTAGCGGCACGGAATACCAGAAGACTGAATTGCACCATCCAGCTGACCGATACAGGAATCAGTCCAGGCTCCGGTGTGGGTAATTACAGAAGTGGCCTAAACCAAGAGACACTGGGCATTCCTGTCATCGGCATTGGCATTCCCACGGTTGTGGATGCGGGCACGATTGTCCACGATGCGGTTTCCAACCTTCTGGAAGCTCTGGATGAATCGGAGATTGAAGAATTTCTGGGCGAAATCATCAATCCCTCTCTCACCTCCATGTTTGTGACGCCGAAAGATATTGACGAGACCATCAAACGCCTGAGCTTTACGGTGTCAGAAGGAATCAACATGGCATTTGTGGAATAAGTTAAATGATGTGAGCCTGTAAAGCAGACGATATGAGCAGGCCCCGGCAGACAATCTCACATCTGCCGGGGCCTGCTCATAGAATCTTCCTATGCTTGCCAAATTCACCAATATCTACTATTGGGCGGTACTATATTTGATAATCAAAAGCTCTACGCTCAAGACGTCCGTAAGGCGTCCCGTCTTAACATCCGCCTCCGTGGATGTGCAGTCTGTCAGGGCTTCTTTTAATTGCTGCAGGCTATATTGACGGATCAGCGGCAGGTACTTCTTGACGGCGAAATCTCTAAGCCCCGTCCGTGAGGCTATGGTACGCACATCGCAGCCTTCCCCATTCAAAGTCTTCACCTGCATCATCATGTTGAATTCCCGGGCAATCAAGGCCAGTATCTTCAGCGGTGGTTCCTTCAGCGACAACAAATCATAGTAAAGATCCAATGCCTTCTTCTGCTGTCTGCTGGTAACCGCACGCACCATATCAAAAATCTGATTGGTAATCTGGGCCGTACAGACTTCTTCAATATCCTCCGTAGTGATTACATCCTGATCTATGGTATAACAAAGAAGTTTTTCCAACTCCCTTTCTATATTCCCCATATCATTGCCTGTTTTGGAGAAAAACAACTCCATATCACCTTTTGTAATCTTCTTGTTCTCCCGCTTCAACATGCCCAGCACCCATCTGGTCAGGGTATTGCCGTCCTGTGTGGGAAATTCCACCACCCGTCCAGCCTTTTGGACAGCTTTATACATGCGGCTCCGCTTGTCCACTTCATGTTCCACAAATATCATGCAGAGGTAATCAGGCAGTTCCGGGATATAATCAGCCAATTTATCCGCCTTGTTCTTGAAAAATCCTGTATCTTCCAGCAAAATGACACGACGATCCGCAAAGAATGGCAAAGTTTCAGCCAGATCTATGATTTCACCTTCGTTCAATCCCTTTCCCTCATACCTGGAAAAGTTCATGGTATCACCTTCCGGATTCAATGCGTTGCATATTCGGTCTCTGTATTGGCGTTTCAGGTAGGTTTCCGCCCCATAAAACAGATAGACTTTTTTATAATCTTGATTCTTGATATCTTCAATGATGCTTTTCATATGGTCAGCTCCTGTATTTTCCTACCTACACGATACCGATTTTGAACGCATTTGTCAACGGAACAATTTTTTAACAGAACAATTTCTTCTTATTTTGCAAGTCTGATTACATGGAAACTCTTATCGCATAATACTGCTTCCAGAATGCCATCTGTCACTTTTGCATTACCTGCTTTTACAGGAGCAACATTGTTTGGATTTTCCTCCGTATTGATGGCTTTCAAGTCAGAGTGGGCCAGAACAATATGTTCTTTCACCTGATATCCCTGGAATTGACGCAAATCACAGGTCAGCTCCATGGAATCTTCCAAATCTTTGTTCACTACAAACAGGGTCAGAGTCTCATTCTCTTCATCCATGGTGCAGACAGAATCCAGATAAGGTGCATCACCATGGATACTTTCGTAAACAGGAGCGTTTACAACCGTATTCAGCACCCTTCCACGTCCATAGTTGCTGATCAGTTCAAACGGATGATAGATTGTCTGTTTCCAGGCCCCTGTATCTGAGGTCATAATTGGAGCGATTACGTTAACCAGCTGTGCCAGACATGCCACTTTCACACGGTCAGCATGACGGAGCATGGTAATCATCATACCGGCAACCAGAAGGGCATCCTCGAAGTTATAGATATCCTCCAGCTGATGAGGCGCTTTGCACCACCGCTCCAATTTCTCATCCTGCTCGTTGGAATGATACCATACATTCCACTCGTCGAAGGACAGGTTAATGGATTTTTTCTGACGTTTCTTAGCCTTTACAGCATCACAGATGGAGATTACAGAGCTGATAAACTGATCCATGGCAACTGTATTAGCCATGAATTCTGGTGTGTTATCGTCCCTGTTGCCATAGTACTGATGCAGTGAGAGGTACTCTACCTGATCATAGCATTCGGATAATACTGTATCCTCCCAGGTTCCGAAGGTATCCATGGTAAGGGCAGAACTTCCGCAGGCCACCAGTTCGATGGAAGGATCTACCATCTTCATGATACGCCCTGCTTCTGCTGCAAGCCTTCCATATTCCTGAGCGGTCTTATGTCCCATCTGCCAGGGACCGTCCATCTCATTGCCCAGACACCACAGCTTGATATCATGAGGATCCTGGTACCCATGTTTTTTTCTCAGATCACTATAGTAACTGCCACCCTTAAGGTTACAGTATTCCACGATGTTCTTCGCATCATCAACTCCGCGGGTTCCCAGATTAACCGCCATCATCGGAGCGGTATTGGCCTTCTTCGCCCAGTCCATGAATTCATTCAATCCAAACTGATTGGTTTCAATCACATTCCAAGCCAGATCAATCTTCTCCGGACGCTCGCTTTTTGGTCCAACGCCATCTTCCCAGTGGTAACCGGACACAAAATTTCCTCCCGGATAACGAACCAGCGGAACATTCAGCTGATTAATAAGCTTTATAACATCTTCTCTAAGTCCCTGCTCATCCGCAAATGGACTTTCCGGCTGATAAATTCCTTCGTACACCGCACGTCCAAGGTGTTCGATAAAAGAACCGTAGATACGATCGTCAACATCTCCCACGATAAAATGTTTGTCAATACATAAGCTTGATTTCTTCATGTTTTTTATCCTTTCTTTTTTCAAATGAATTTAATGCAACATGATTGCCTTACTTAAGATTGATTTTATCATTCTATCGAAAAAAAGGAATAACATTATTTCTTAATATATTGACTTTTCTTCCGGTCATGCTATGCTATTCCTAAGACTTAGACGAGAAAGGAAATCCCATGATTACCATTGAATATTGCGGATACCACACCCATAATCCTGATTGTGAGTTAATTTACCGGCCTTCAGGTTCTTCCAGTTACCTGTTTTTGCTGGTGCTTGCCCCAATGACCTTTCGTTTTCCAGACCGTTCCTCTCAAAAGGCCAAACCCGGAGCCTGCATCCTGTACTCACCCGGGCATTACCAGAATTATCAGGCTGATAAGGAGTTCTTCAACAGCTATGTACATTTCTTCTGCGATCAAAAGATAGTAGATCAATACGATATTAGACAGAATGAAATCTTCTACCCTTATAACAAAGAAGAATTGAACTGGCTGCTGAAAAAGCTCTATCAGGAGTTCCTGAATAAGATGACCCGCTCCGAGACCATGATAGATTTGTATATCCAACAACTATTAATCCTGCTGCACCGGGGCCAGAAACAAGAGAACTTCCCCACCGAACAACGCCATAACATCTATCCCGAACTCCTAGCTCTTCGCGGCCAGATGCTGGCAAATTGCGAACAACCCTGGACCGTAGAAAAACTCTGCGGCATCTTAAACATCGGAAAAAGTCAGCTCTACACCTACTATGAACGCTTCTTCTACTGTTCCCCCAAAGAAGAACTCATCCAGGCCCGTCTACAAAAGGCCAAATATCTGATGAGCAACGATGCAGTCACAATCAAACAGGCCGCCTATGAATCAGGCTTTCAAAACATCAATCACTTTAACCGGCTGTTCAAGTCACAATGCGGCTGCACACCCGGGGAATACCGAAGATCCTCTCAAACCGATCCCTAACCCATTAGGGAAAACAATTGAGGCATGGCCATGATGTCCTATCATCAAAGCCATGCCTCAACTATGTAACTACCCTATCCTATCTCATGCCTATTCCATACTGCAATGCTATCCTATCCCTATTTTGCCTCCGGATACTCAAAGCAAAGCAGGCGATAAGGCGGTTCATCTTCCTCAATCGAAGGAAAACGCCCAACCGGAGGATTAAAACGATTATCCGTATTATCATCATTACACATGGAGACCTCTCCGATCAGAACATCCCCAGTCCCCGGCTTCACATCAAAATCATGATACTGATGAGGCCATAAGGTAATACTCTCCCCAGGGTTCACTTCCACACCCGTACCCGCCGGCACATAATAAGACCGCCCGTCCGAGTTCACACAAACATCCGTATCCGCCAACTCTTCATTTCCATCATCATTATAAACATGAATAATCATAGTACCGCCACCCCGGTTAATGATATCCTCTGATTTTGTCCAATGAAAATGCATAGGCGAGTGCTGCCCTTCCTTCAACATCAACAACTTCTCGGCATAGACCTTTTTATACTTCGGATTACTCTGATTCCCATTCCGCAAAGTCACCAAAGCAAACCCTACCTTATTCCAATCTCCAAGCCCATAATCCGTAATATCCCAACCCAACATATTGTCACGAATCTCATCATACTCATGCCCCTTCTCCTGCCACTCCTCCGGAGTCCAGTGACAAAACGGCGGCAAATGAAACCCATTTTCCTTAACCAATCTTTCCATATCCCTAATACACGCATTAATTTCCGAACGCTTCACAATCAAATCCTCCCTTTCTTTCCAGACAGCCCCAAAAACCCATCCAACTCCCTGCCCCAAGCCACAAAAACAAGACACAAAACCAAGGCCATCTTCATTCAAAATAATAATAAGCCCTCTCTCCCATAAAGTAAAGAACAACTTTATCCCATATTACGGTAGTTCACTTTAATATGAACTACCATCTTTCTTGCTGTAAATAAAGAGTGGCTCATTCATTCCCAAAGTTCTTTACTAATAATCCCCTATGTATATAGCCATCTTTTATATCTTCTTTTTCCGGCAGGGGACGTATATCAACTACATTATACTTTGCATATAACCTTTTTTGAATATTAGAAAAAAGGATAGGTAAACCAAAGCAGGAATAAAAATGGGCAGTGTTTTGCACCTGGAAATGAATGTGAGGTTCCGTCGTATTACCAGAGTTGCCACACTTTGCAATAACATCACCTCTCTTTACCGTCTGTCCTTTTTGTACTATTACACTCTCAGGCATAAGATGACAAATAGCACTGTATTCATTTGAAGAATGTTTTATAATAATTCGATTACCGCCAATATCAGGCGTATCTGGGTCAGTTTGCCCATCACTCATTATCCGGCAATCAGGGAAGTTGTTCTTTATCGAAACAACCACACCGTCCGCAGGGGCAAGTATATCTTTCCCATAACAATAATAGCTGCGCAAATCCTTCTTATCTCCACGATAGCTCTCACCTTCTTCATCCACAATAATGAAATCATAAGCGAAACGCTGTGGCAGAATTTCCCACGAGTGGGATGTATTTTGGGTAACACCGCCATTTCCTGTATACCATTCGCCATCAAACGGCAATGCATACTCTACTTTGTGGACATAACTATCAATACTAACAATATCCTTGTTTCTGTATTTTACTGTTGCATAATTTAAGCCAGTTACTTGTAATACAACCTGACCTAGAAAACGTAGATTCATATGGTTTTCCTCCTTAATACTTCCTCATTTAATTACTGTGCACTTAAAGACCTTTAAAACAATCTCTAATCCCACACCTAAACATTAAAAGTTCAAGAATTATTAAACTCATATCAACTACTCCTTCTACTGACTAAATTCCAATTTCATTAATCCAATTGGAATTTAGAACTTTATATTAAATAGATAATACACCGTTAGTAAATCCCTGGTGTTCCGTTTAAAGTTGCACCATATTCAAGATAGTAGCTATTGCCTCACTAGCTTCAATGCCTTTAACGTTCTCCCAAAATTTCCACCGCTTAAAACCGGAGGCCACTTCCTTGATGCGATGCTTAGATCTGCATTCGTCTGTAAGAAACTCCATTATGTTTCTGATGAACTTGTTGTTTTCATCTTTGTTCTTTTCTAAATCAATTCTGATTTACTTATTATAGCAAAATAGCATCTATAAGTATAGCCATGTATATTAGGTTATAAATATACATGGCTATAGGATAAAATTGCTAGTATTTACCTTGTTATTGAGCAAAAGGGAGAAACAATAGGGCAGCAGGATGCTAAAACCCTATCCCGCCGCCTGTCTGCGTTCAGCTTGCCGCGCTCGGCTGTCCATTTCGTTATCGGCGGCAGTTTCGCTGGGTCAAAACGCGCCTGCATAACATCTTTCAAATACTGCTCGGCGGCTTCAAACCGCACAATCTCTGTGCGGTGGGCGTCGCAGTATTCATTCGCGGCATTGAGCGCCTTTTGCGCCTTGCGCTCCGCGCCAAAGCCGCCTGTCGATAGGCCGCAATTCCTCGCGGATGGAAAACTGCTTGCCTATCATAGCTTGTAATGCCTCCCCCCCTAGAAGCAGTGGAGCAACTCCCGTTGTCAGAAAATCCATGGATGCGTCTTGCATTTGCAAGAGTTCTAGAACATCTTAGGCATTGGAATTTTGCGTTGTGTGCCCAAATAATACTGTCTGAGCGTAGCGAGTTTATTATTCGGGCACACGCATTTAGCAAAATTCCAATGCCCTAGATGTTCTTAAACTCTGAAACAGCAAGAAACATCCATGGATTTTCTGGCGGCGGGAGTTGTTCCACTGCCCCTTGAGGGGCCACTAGCCCATCGGAGAAACCACCCACTGAGGGGCCACCACCCCATCGGAGAAGCCACCCACTGAGGGGCCACCACCCCACCATTAATCTGGAATCGTCACTTCCCTCGCCAAATCCACGAAGAAGTATTCTTCTATCTCACGTGGATTCTGCGTCTGCCCCAGCACCCACATGAGCTTAGTCACAGCAGCCTCTGCCGTCATGTCATATGCCTGCAAAACACCGCTTTTTAAGGCCTCCAGTCCAGTCTCATAGACCGACAGATTACTTCCTTCGTACCTGCACTGACTGCCTACCAGAACCACCATTCCCCGGCTCACGACCTTCCGAACCTCAGAGATAAAATCCTTTTTCAAAAATGGCATGCCGCCCAGTCCAAAACCTTCGATATAGACTCCCCGATACCCCTGCTCCTGCAGGATATCCAAAACATCCGGATTAATCCCAGGAAATAGTTTCAAAAGAAATACCTTCTCGGAATATTCGGCCTGTATACGGAAAATCCCTTTTTTCACAGGAAGCGTGTCCTTACTGATATGCAGCCCTAAGGAACTGATTTCTCCCACATTGGGATAGTTAATACTTTCAAATGCATCAAAACTCATGGTTCGAACCTTGGAAACCCTGGAGCCCAACATCACCTTCCGATTAAATGCCACGAACACTCCCGGATGGCCGCTTGCCGCCATATGGATGGCACAACGACAATTCTCCATGGCATCTGCCACAGGATGTGCTATGGAAAGCTGACTTCCCGTAACCACCACAGGAATAGGAATATTCTGAAGCATAAATGACAACATAGAAGAGGTATATGCCAGGGTATCCGTGCCATGCAGCACCACGATTCCCTGATAATCCCCGCAGACCATTCCGATCTTATCAGCCAGCGAGGCCCAGTCCTCCGGAAAGATATTGGCACTGTCCAAAGAACTGAAATCTTCTGTTACCAATTCCAAGTCCTTGGATACCATCTGCAATTCCTCTATCATCTCATGACTGCTCAACCCCGGAACCAATCCATTTTCACTGGACACAGATGAAAGTGTTCCACCTGTATTGATAATCAGTATTCTCTTTTTCATTCTCCACTCCTACTTTATCTTTTTGCAATATACTATTTCCAATTCTACCTAGCTTAATCTACAAAATATCATAATCCCTAAAGGAGCTAATTGCAACCTTCTTGCTATTATTCGGACTTGCTTATATAATAAAGAATATGAAAAAGCGAAAACCACAGATCGGGTGTTGCAAAGTTTAGCTATGTAAGGAGGATACCTATGAACTGGGAACCATGGACAGGTTGCTACAAAGCGAGTGATGGATGCACAAATTGTTACTTTTATGGGCCATATGCGAAACGCTACGGTCAAAGCACGATACAAAAAACAGATAAGTTTGATTGGCCTATA
>DVNN01000009.1 GCA_018714325.1 Candidatus Pelethocola excrementipullorum | reverse complement strand
AGATTATATGTAAATTAGTCTACACATGTCTCCTTTCTTAATTTTACATGGTTTATAAACCTAAAGGAAAAACAATTGTTTTAAATAAAACTAAAATAATTTGGCCATAACTAAATTATACAGATGGTTGGAGAGGAATTCAATATGGAATGTTTGATTTGTATAGAAGTGATGAAAATAGTAGTGGATGTATGGGTGAATTGCCCACTTATCTGCCTCTTGGAATCTACCTGATATAAATTTGTTTTACATTTTGCTAAAAATAATGCTGCTGCACTTTTGGGAGGTGCAACAGCATATAATACGAATTATGGTTTTTAGAAAATTGAAAGGATAAGGATATTTTTATTTCAACAATTCAGCAAAGGCAGACATCAGCCGGTCATTTTCCTCAGGCAGCATGATGCAGAATCTGATGAAACTATTATCCAGAAATGGAAAGGTAGAGCAGTTACGGATCATCAGTCCTTTGCGGATGCAGTGGTCAAACAAAGTTTCGGCATCCACGCCTTTTTTCAAGATCCGCACCAACATGAAATTCCCCATGGGCTTATAAACCTTGACCGAGTCCCAGTCGGACAACAGGTTATAAATCCGGTCCCGTTCCCCATTAATCAAGTTCTGGGTCTTTTTCACATAGTCTTTATCCTGAAACATCAGCCGTCCTGCAATCTCGGCCAGGGAGTTGATGGACCAGGGGTTCTGCCTTGTATTAATCTGCTTAATCAGATCCTGATTACCGGTCACCGCATATCCAAGTCTCAGACCCGGAGCCGAGAAGAATTTGGACGTCCCCCTGAGAATGATCAGATTCGTATAGTAGTTGGTCAGCGGAATGGATGTGATATGATCCCCGGCATCGGTGAATTCCACATAGGTCTCATCCACCATCACAAAGATCCCATACTGCAGACAGGTGTCCAGAATCTGGCGCATCTGAACGGAATTAATGGCCGAGGAGGTTGGATTGTTAGGATTGCAAAGCACCAGAAGATCCAGCCCTTCATGGAGGTGGCTGCAAAAGTCATGGACATCCATATGGAAATCCTGCTCCTCACGCAGAGGATAATATAAGGTGGTTCCGCCGCCCAAAGTGATTTCACGTTCGTATTCGGAATAAGTAGGCCCCAATACCATGGCTTTCTTCGGATGATAGGTCTGGATAAACAGGGAAATTAACTCCGTAGAGCCATTTCCAACGATGATATTCTCCTGCTGGGTATTCGCATATTCTGCAATACATGACCGCAGAGCCTTATATTCCCGGTCTGGATAGGTGGTGATTGCGTCCAGCTGGGTGGATAAGGAATCCCGAAGATGGCTGGAAATGCCCAGAGGATTTACATTTGCTGAAAAGCTGATGATTTCTTCTTTTTTGATTCCATATATTTGCTCTATTTTCTCGAGGTCGCTTCCATGGAAATGATCTTTGTGTTTTAACATCTCTTTCCTCCTGAAATACTTATGGTATGACGTTGCATCACGATTATTTGTAGTGTATAATCAAATTATTGCAGATGTTTTGAACTGGTAACTATGAAAATACTGAATAATTATATGTTACAATTTATTATAATGATAAATAATTTGAAGTCAAGAGATAAAAGGCATGGTGGGAGACGTTGAAGAGAAGAATGGAACAGCTCATTAACGGCCGCTTCGAATATGAAGTGCCGGCGTTTATTACTTCCGATTCCGAGATTCATCTACAGATTCCGGAGGGGAGAAATCAAAAAGGGGAATTTAGCGTAGGGGCAGAAGACGGCAGCCGTGTGAAGGGGGTAGTCACATCGGACAACCGGCGGATTGTCCTGGCAAAGGAAAAATTTTCGGGGAGTACCAGTAAGATCGTCTATGGAATCGACACCCAAGGGCTGACCTGCAATGAGCAGATAACAGGTAATATTGTGTTAAGCAGCAGCATAGGGGAAGTGAAGGTTCCAGTGACTGCCAGGGTAGTCGAAGTCCAGGTACAGACCGCTCAAGGTTCGATCCGTACGCTGGAAGATTTTACACGTCTTGCGATGAAAGATCCGCGTGAAGCATTTCGCCTTTTTACCAATGAACAATTTTACAGGTTATTGAATGGAAAGAACTGTGTATATACCGCTCTCTATAAGGGCATGTCACATAATCCGGTGACCTATCAACATATGGAAGAATTTCTGATTGCGGCTCATAAAAAGGAGCCAATTGTCCTATCCCTGGATAAGGATAAAAGAGGAATCTATCAGATCGGAAATTCCCAGAAAGACACCCTGTATGTCTATAAAAGCACCTGGGGCTACGTGCGCATGGAGATAGAGGCGATAGGAGACTTTCTGGAAATCGAGAAGAAGGTGGTGACCACCGACGATTTCATCGGAAGCGTCTATGGCCTGGAGTATATCGTGCGTAAGGAAAAGTTGGGAGAGGGAAAGCACTACGGCAAAATCATCGTCCGCAATGTGCATCAGTCCCTGGAATTCGAGATAGAAGCCAGCATCGATCAGGGAGAACGTCTTCTTCCCAAAGGACTCAAAAAGCAGAAGACCGTGGAACTGGCCCAGGACTATCTGGCACTCCAGCTTCACAGAATGGATTATAGAACCTGGTTTGATAAATCCATCCAATCTTTGAATGAGCTGACTAACGCAGAATGTATGGACGCCATGTTGGTGTTCTATGAGGCTTATATCTATTATATCAATGAAGATATCTCAAAAGCCATGGAGCTTTTATGGAGCTTTAAGCAGGGCAGTATAGCTGTTACCACACCCCGGGAGAATGGAATTTATCGATATCTGGCAAAGCAGGTCAATCTGCTGGCGCCGGAAAAGCAGAATATTCTTCCTAAAATCAAGGCTTATGTGCAGCAGCAGCCAGATGACTTCTTCCTGCTGATGATTTTAATGGAGGAGGATGAGACCTATAAGTATGCGCCCCTTCAACAGCTTCATCTGATGGAACAGGCCTACGAATTGGGCTGTAAGAGTCCCTTTTTATATCTGACCGCTTATCAGGTGCTGGAACGTCAGGAGGGACTGCTACGGAAACTGACGCCCTTTATGATTCAGGTGTTGAATTTTGCCAGAAAACAAGGGGTCTTAAACAGCTCTCTGCTCAAGAGAGCGGCTTATCTGTCAGACAATCTGAAAGAGTTTCATCTATCGGTATATCAACTGTTAGCCAGCGGTTATGATCGTTTTCCAAGTGATGAGGTGCTGGAGGCCATCTGCAAGATGGTGATGAAGGGAACGCCAACGAACAAGGAATACTTCCGCTGGTATAGCCTGGCCGTGGACCACGAGATTCGGATTACCCGTCTCTATGAATACTATATCGAAACCATGGGTGAGGATTATCAGCAGATACTGCCTCAGGTAATCAGGATGTATTTTGCCTACAATAATACCTTGAACGCCAGGAAAAAGGCCTTTATCTATGCCAATGTCATCCGGAATAAAGAGCAGGATAAGACGACCTATATCAATTACAAGAGAGCCATGGAGCAATTTGCCAGTGATCAGGTACGCCATGGTAGCATCAACAATGATTATGCCGTGATTTATCAGGAGTTCCTCACGAGCATAGACAATCGGCAGATCGCAGAATCTCTTTTGAAGGTGCTGTTTACCCATAAAGTAGTGGTGGAGGACAAGAGCATTCGGAATGTGATTGTCTGCCATGATGCGCTGAAGGAGGAGCAGGTCTACCCTGTGGCCGACCAATGCGCCTATGTAAATATCTATTGCGAAGATGCCCAGATTTTGTTTGAGGATGAGAAAAGAAGAAGGTACGGGGTCACGGTATCGTTTACGCTGGAAAAGCTGATGGAAGAGCGGGAATTAGCCAGAGAATGCAGCCAATATGAGATTAAGCACCCGGGACTTTTATTGTACCTGTGCAGGGCATTGCCCTCCCAGATGGATGTGAATGGCAAAAGTTTACATAATTACCAGATGGCTTCCGAAACAACAGCATTTACCGAAGAATACCGTGGAGTTATTCGGAAGAAATTATTGGATTATTATATGGCCCATCCCGGTGAAAAGGAGTTGGAGAACTACCTTTGCACCGTGAATATGCAGGAATATGCGAAAATTAACCGGCCGGATACCATCTCTGTATTGGTTGGACAGGGCTTATATGAGCAGGCCTTCTCCATCGTAACCCAGTGGGGCGTGGAGGGAGCGGACACCACCGTTTTGATGAAGTTGGCAAGCAGGATGATCCTTTCCACCGAGTTTAAGGAAGAGGAAGAATTAATATATCTTGCGGATTATGTCCTGCACAAGGGAAAATATGATGAGATTATTCTCACCTATCTGTGTGAGTTTTATGTGGGCTCCGTGGATCGGATGTGTTATCTCTGGGATAAGGTGAAGGGATTCCAGCTGGATAGCTATCGCCTGGATGAACGAATTCTGGTATTCGCCATGTATGTCAGGGAATTCCCAAGATTTGGGGAGAAGATTTTGGAAAGCTATATCATGCAGCAGGGTAGGGAGCTAGTGGTATTGGCTTATTTGACCTATATTTCCTGTGCTTATTTTATGACGGACCGACAGACTGATCCGGAGTTTTTCCAATATCTGGAGAAGACCTATGAACGGGAGTGGGAGATGGACACAATCTGCCGCCTGGCCCTGTTAAAATATTATGCAGCCTGTGATCAGCTTACAGAGAGGCAGGAACAGCAGGCGGAAGATCTGTTGGTGGAATTTGATCAGATGGGCCTGCGCTTCGCATTCTTCCAGAAACTCCCGCTTCCTCTGATACAGGCATATCAGGTGGAGGATAAGGTGTTTGTGGAAGAGCGATTCAGCAGGGGAAGTAAGGTGGCGATCCATTATTCCCTGCACCAGGGCAAGGACGAGGTGACCAGTTATAAAAGCGAACCTATGCGTGATATGTATCAGGGAATCTTCACCAAGGAATTTTTGTTATTCTATGGTGAGACCTTAACCTACTATCTAACTGTGGAACTGGATGGGGAAACTAAAACCACTCCCCGCAGACAAATCGCCCTGCATGGGGTGGAGGCCAGCGGGAGAACCCGTTATAAGTTGTTAAATCAAATTCTGGCATCCAGAGCGTTGGGGAACCAGGAAGCGATGGATACGGCAGTCAAATTATATCTGAAGCAGGAAGCGTTTGTGGAGTCCGTATTTAAGTTAATGGATTAAGACATCCGTTTGTCTTACTAGTTTCAGTAGTTTACATGTGAGTTCGGAGGCGAAAAATGGAACAGAAAAATTTGATAATCGGATTTGAGTTTAACCCAAAAGAATCCCAGATTTGTTATTTTGACCGAGCTGCGAAAGATGCAGTTTCGGCGGAAATAAAGGTGGGCAGCAGTCAGTACACCTTCCCCACGGTGCTCAGCAAAAGTCTTGGTAAGAATGATTGGCATTTTGGACTGGAAGCAGAGTATTTTGCGGAGCATCAGAATGGAATTCTGATTGATCAGCTATATGATTTGTGTGCCAACGGCAATTCCACGGTCATTGACGGCCAGGATTATGAGTCGGGGGTATTGCTTGCCATATATCTGAAGAATGCGCTCAAAATGCTGGGGGTTACGGATCCGGAGAAGCAGGTTTCCGGCATGATGATCACGGTTCCCTCGCTGACCCGGTCATTTGTGGAGGCCATCCGATATGCATATGAGAAAATAGGGATGCCCAAGACCAGATGCTTTTTGCAGGACTTTGACGAGAGCTTTTATTACTATGCGCTGTATCAAAAGCAGGAGTTATGGGGCAGGAATGTGGCTCTGTTTTCCTTCAATGACAATGAAGTGACCTTCTCATCCTTGGAACTGGATCATAGAACAAAACCAGTGACAGCTACGGTAACGTCGGGTAAGACAAAGAAGCTGTCCATGGAATCCAAGAAAAGAGATGATGATTTCTACCGACTGATCGAGGAATCTTTTGGAAAAGATATCTATTCCAGTGTGTTTCTGATTGGCGAGGGATTTGACAAGAACTGGGCGGTGCGTTCCGTAGCGTTGTTGTGCAGAAACCGAAGGCATGTGTTTTACGGGAATAACCTGTATGCTAAGGGAGCATGCTTCGCCGTCTATGAAAAGGTGGAGGAGCGGAAATTAAAGGGATATCTCTTCGTCGGAAATGCCTTGATCCGCCACAACATCGGTATGGATATGAGCATCAACGGATCACCCGCCTACTATGCCATGATTGGAGCCGGAGTGAACTGGTATGAGGCTTCCAAGGACTGTGAGTTGATACTGGACCATGAAGAGGAATTGACCTTTGTGGTCAGCAGTATGGAAGACGGAAGGCGGGAACGTTATACCATGCCCCTTCCGGATCTGCCGGAACGTCCCAACAAGACCACCAGGCTGCGTCTGCATCTGGAATACGATTCACCGAAACGTTGCCAGATTACGGTGGAGGATATGGGGTTTGGAGAGATGTTTCCGAGCGGCGGCAAGGTCTGGCATGAGACCATGGAGGGATAAGGAGTATGGGATATATATTATGTCAGGTAAAACGGGCAAAGATCCCGTATTACATAGAAAATATCAGCATGAACATTTATTCCATCGAGGAATTATGTTATTACATGTACCACAACATCTATCTGCTGGATGAGACCATCATCAATGAGGGCCTGTGTTTCTGGCTGAGGGATGAACTGAATCTGAGAAGATTATATCAGAAGTTGTTTACTCAGCTTGATGCGGGAGGACCCATCGGGGACTTTATCCTTCCCATCTTTAAGGAAATCAATTATCTGTCCTTTGCGGAGTTCAAGGAGATGAATAAGCAGCTGAAAGTCTTTGAAGAGCAGCCGATGGTGGTACGGCTGAAGATGAAGGGAGATTATCTCTTCAACCATGAGAAGTATATCAATGCGATTCGGGTGTATACGGAAGCACTGCAGAAATCCAAGGGTAGTAATCTGGGTGCACAGTTTACCGGAAGTATTTATAATAATATGGGATGTGCCTATGCGAAGCTGTTTCAGACAGAGGAGTCCTTCGAGTGCTTTGGGCATGCTTATGAGATCCTACATTCGGGAGCATCCCTGCGGAGTTATCTGTTTGCGGCTTATTTCAACAAGGGGAAGGATACCTATGAACGGCTGTGTGAGGAGCAGGGCGTAGATGCCCAGACCAAACAGGCGATGGATGCACAGATCCGCAAGGCACAGGAGGTAGTGCTCCCGAAGGATATCGATCCGCTTTTGGATACCTGGACCAGGAATTATCATAGAAATACCGGGCTTTAGTAAGACGGACGGGCCTGCCGGCATCCGTCCTGGAGCAGCGGCTGAATGGGCGCGTCGGCTAGGGCGTGGTGCATCGGGAGCGGGATTGCGGTTTCGAAGTTCAGTATTACTAAGGCGGTCGGATTTTGCTAATAGCGCTTTCGACAAATGCAAACTCGCTGCGCTCAGACAGTGCATTTGTTGAAAGCAACGCAAAATTCGACCGCCTAAGTAATACTAGGAACTTCTGCAAATGCAATCCCGCTCCCGATGCATCACGCCCTTTGCCGATCGTGCCCATTCAGCGCTACTCCAGGATGGATGCCGGCGGGCCCTGGGCAGTCGTAAGACTATAAGGTCACAAGTACAAGAAATATCAAGTGCTTAACAAGGTGGATGTGCGACTTGCAGACAACATGGCCGGAAAGTCGCCATTGGCCAGCAAGCCATCCTTAAGTTGCAGGAACAACCGACATCCAACAAAATTTGTTCTTAGATTCCAAGCCTGAGGGACATTTATAGCCATCCCGGAGACATGCCTTTTATGGCACAAGAAAACAATGCTACAATGCTGTGAAGCAAACGGTGGTATCTTATCTGTTCTTGAGTTCTTCGTCATCGGTAAGAGGTTCAGAGCATTGTTTTGTTGTGCTGTCAAGGGTGGCGGACGTTGTCAAGATTGTGCACCTTTGAATTTTCTAACAGGTTCAATTCGGTGGAATTAGCAAAGAGGTATATATTGATAAAATTAATTTTAGTTATGTTATATTTGAAATGATGTAAATGGTATAGAGAATATGGAGATTGGTTGGTGTTTGAGTTGAGTTTAATTGATTGCATTTTAACTGCCATGGATGATGAGTTTCCCATAGGGAATCGGGTTTTTCAAAATGAGGTTTTGGAAGGTGTTTTTGGGGAGCGGGTGGAGTTTCATAAGGTGAGGTTTGAACGGTGTAGGTTTGTGGAGTGTGATTTTTCTAAGGCTGCTTTTGTGGAGTCTGAGCTGTTAAATTGTGATTTTTCTAATTGTATTCTAAGGGAATCTTACTGGAAACAGGTGAATGTTGTAAACTGTAAGGGACATGGTGCTGATTTTACTGATGGGATTTTTCATCAGGTGAAATTTTTGAATTCTAAGTTAGATTATGGGAATTTTAATAAAACTTTATTGGATGATGTGTTAATGGAGGATTGTACTTTCATCAGCGCATCTATTGCGGAGACAAAGATAAAAAAGTTGTCTTTAAAGAATGATGTGTTTGATCATACGGATTTTTTTAAGACTTCTTTGAATGGGCTGGATTTTACGGAATGTGAGTTCCGGCAGGTGATAATGTCTGATGATTACAGGGAGCTTAAGGGAGCAAAGTTCAATGTGTTTCAGGCGGTGGATTTGGCGAGGCTGCTTGGAATTGTTGTCCAGGATTGAAGAAATGTCAAATCTAAAAAAATATTAAAACAGGTTGACAAATGATCTGGAATCTTATATAATTAGCGAAAAGTTAGTGAATTAACAAACTAATAGTTTAAACCGTTGAAGTGGAGATAACGTTACAAGCGCACTCACAGAGAGTCCGGGCAGGTGGGAGCCGGACAGAAAGCGATGTTTCAAATGGACCACTGAGGGCACGGCCAAAAGTCTTCTAGACTTAGTACTCTGTGACGTAGGGCATACGTTAATTGCCGGGGATATGATAGTATCTCATTAAGAGTGTGGATTTTTTGTCCACAAATCAAGGTGGCACCACGGGTATAATATTCGTTTACTCGCCCTTGACAAAAAACGTTCAAGTTTTTTGTCAAGGGCTTTTTTGCGTGTATCTTTACCCACATATAACATAAAAGGAGGCAGGTCATGAATCAAACATCATACGAGCAAGTCCAAGGTATTCAACAATCAGGAAATTACAAACGAATCCCTGTAAGCCGAGAAATCCTATCAGACATTGCAACACCGATAGAAGTGCTCCGCAGGCTCAAGAACGTCAGCAGTCATTGTTTTATGCTGGAAAGCATCGAGGATAAAAAGCAATGGGGCAGATATACGTTCATCGGATACGACCCGACCATGGAGCTGACCTGTACGAACCATAAGATGACAGTCAAGTCAGGGGCGAAGATTGAGATGGTAGTGGACCACCCAGGAACCTATATCAAGCAGGTGTTGGAAGACAATAAATCCCCCCGAATCGAGGATTTACCTCCGCTGACCGGTGGTTTGGTCGGTTATTTCTCCTACGACTATATCAAATACAGCGAACCCTCCTTGAATTTGGATGCAGAAGATACGGAGAATTTTAAAGATGTGGATTTGATGTTGTTTGATAAAATCATTGCTTTTGATAACTTTCGTCAGAAGATCATCCTTATTGTCAATATCCATACGGACGCTCTTCCTGAGGCCTATAACAAAGCGTTGTTGGTATTGGATGAGATGGAGCACCTGGTCAGATGTGGAAAGCCTAAGCAGATAGAACCGGGAAGATTGTTATCAGAGTTCAAGCCTTTGTTTGACGAGAAATCCTACTGTGAGAAAGTAGAGCAGGTAAAGCACTACATCAGGGAAGGGGATATCTTCCAGCTGGTGCTTTCCAACCGATTGGAGGCTGATTTTACAGGAAGCCTTTTGAATACCTATCGGATATTGAGAACCACCAACCCATCCCCGTATATGTTTTATTTCTCAAGTGACGATGTTGAATTGGCAGGGGCCTCCCCAGAGACATTGGTAAAAGTGGAAGATGGTGAGGTCAGGACCTTTCCTTTGGCAGGCACCAGACCCAGAGGCGACGATTTTGAGGAAGATCAGAAACTGGAGCAGGAACTACTGGCAGATGAAAAAGAGTTGGCGGAACACAATATGCTGGTGGATTTAGGCAGAAATGATCTTGGAAAACTCTGTCAATTTGGCACTGTGGAGGTGGAAAAGTATCTCTCGGTGGAGCGGTTCTCCCATGTGATGCATATTGGATCAACGGTAAAAGGCAGGATGCGTGATGACAAAACCGCCCTGGATGCTGTGGATGCGGTGCTGCCGGCAGGAACCTTATCCGGAGCACCGAAAATCAGAGCCTGCCAGATTATCAATGAATTGGAAAACAACAAGAGGGGCATCTATGGAGGCGCCATCGGATATTTGGATTTCACGGGGAATATGGATACCTGTATTGCGATCCGGCTGGCATTTAAAAAGAACGGAAAAGTCTTCGTCCGTTCCGGGGCTGGTATCGTGGCGGACAGCGAGCCAAAGAAGGAACATCAGGAATGTATCAATAAGGCCATGGCCGTGATGAAAGCCTTGAAACAAGCGGAAGGAGAGGTGGAGATATGATCGTTTTGGTGGATAACTACGACAGCTTTTCTTATAACCTGTATCAGCTGATAGGAACCTATAACCCGGAGATTAAAGTTATTCGTAATGATGAGTATACGGTGGAAGAAATCGCAGGCTGGAATCCGAAAGCGATCATACTTTCTCCCGGACCAGGAAGGCCCCAAGAGGCTGGCAGATGTATCGAAATTGTTCAGAAGCTGGGCGGTAAGATTCCTATACTGGGCGTTTGTCTGGGGCATCAGGCAATCTGTGAGGCTTATGGAGCCACCGTAACATACGCCCGGGAATTGATGCACGGTAAGCAGTCGGAGACGATTGTGGACAGAGAAAGCTGCCTGTTTCAAGAACTTCCCGAGAAGATTCCGGTGGCAAGGTACCATTCTCTGGCAGTCTTGGAAGAAACACTTCCGGAGTGCCTGAAAGTTACAGGAAGGACAAATGACGGGGAAATCATGGCAGTTCAGCATATTTCCAATTCAGTCTTTGGACTACAGTTTCATCCCGAATCGATTCTGACCCCACAGGGTTCTGAAATAATAAAAAAATTTTTGGAGGTAACAGGAAATGATTAAAGAAGCAATCGTAACATTGACAAACAAAAAGGATTTAGATTATAAGACAGCAGAGGCTTCCATGGACGAAATCATGAGTGGCCAGGCCACACCGGTTCAGATGAGCGCATTTCTTGTTGCCATGTCTATGAAAGGTGAAACAATAGATGAAATCACAGCCTGTGCAGCCGGTATGAGAAACCACTGTGTAAAGCTTTTGCAAGACCAGGAAGTATTGGAGATTGTAGGAACCGGAGGTGACCATGCCAACTCTTTTAATATCTCCACAACCTCTTCCTTGGTCATATCGGCGGCGGGAGTACCTGTGGCGAAACATGGGAATCGTGCTGCCTCCAGTAAGAGTGGGGCGGCGGATGTGCTGGAAGCATTAGGTGTGAAAATTGCCGTTGAAAAGGAAAAAAGTGCGGAAGTACTTAAGAAAATTGGAATCTGCTTCCTGTTTGCACAGAATTATCATTTGTCTATGAAATACGTGGCTCCTGTGAGAAAGGAGCTGACGATCCGCACGATTTTTAACATTCTGGGGCCATTGACCAATCCGGCAGGAGCCAACATGGAATTGATGGGAGTTTATGATGAAAGTCTGGTGGAGCCCCTTGCAAGAGTGCTGGCCAACTTAGGTGTCAAGAGAGCTATGGTAGTCTATGGGCAGGATGGGCTGGATGAAATCTCCATGAGCGCACCGACTACAGTCTGCGAGGTCAAAGACGGCACCTACGAATCTTATATTATTACACCGGAACAATATGGATTCACCAGATGTAAAAAAGAGGATCTG
>DVNN01000008.1 GCA_018714325.1 Candidatus Pelethocola excrementipullorum | reverse complement strand
TCCTATATTATTTTTGTCGTATGCATGAAGTATTTTAATAAAGTGAAGAAAAAAGGTTAAGTAATATGACAGCCCTCTTGAAGGGAGATCGAAACGTCCGCATTTACGGTTCCACCGTATATGCGGGCGTTTCTTTTATATTATGGGGAAATTCTTACGTACACTTTTACAAAATCTGGAAAAAGGATTGACAGCAAATAAATTTAATGGTAATATACCTACTAATCCGATAGGAATTATAAGGAAAAGAAAATAAAGAGAAATTGCAATGAGCGGCGGAGGTGAGTGTATGGACAGGATAGAGGAGCGAATCGTAGCGATTATCGACAGTAACAGAAGTAGAATTCTGGATTTTGCTAATGATATTTATCACAATGCTGAATTGGGCTATAAAGAGTTTAGGACCAGCGAGAAGTTTCAAAAGTTTATGGAAGAACGGGTGGGGAGAGTTGAAGATAATCTGGCAGTCACAGGAGTGAAGGCATATCTGAACGAAGAAAAAAAGGAGAATTTTTCCCTGGCGTTGATTGGTGAACTGGATGCATTGCGGATTCCTGATCATAAGTGTGTGAATACAAAGACTGAAGCGGCACACTGTTGCGGCCATCATGCTCAGCTGGCCGGAGTGATAGGAGCGGCACTTGCGCTTACAGAGGGGGAAATTGCAGAGAAGCTGGATGGTCAAATTGTCTTTCTGGCTGCGCCAGCAGAAGAGTATGGAGAGATAGAGTTCAAGAAATCACTTATGGAGCAGGGAAAAATCGGCTATGGCGGAGGGAAATGCGAGCTGATCCGCATCGGTGCATTTGATGATATTGATGCTTGCCTTGCACATCATGTTTCGATGAAGGGAATCACCACAGGAAGCGGGAGTACCAATGGCTTTGTTTCAAAGGTCATCACCATAAAAGGAAGGGCGGCCCATGCGGCTGCGGAGAAGGAAAAGGGAGTGAATGCCTTGTCGGCGGCAGCCCTTGGACTTCAGGGTCTTGCATTTAACAGAGAGACCTTCCGGGATGAGGACTGTATCAGAGTTCATCCGATTATGACAAAGGGCGGCAATCTGGTGAATGTGGTGCCGGATGAGGCCGTGATAGAAACCCTTGTGAGAGGAAAGACAAAAGAAGCATTTTCCGATGCAGCCATAAAGACTGACCGCTCCTTTAAGGCGGGGGCCATGGCGTTGGGTGCGGGATACCGGATTGAGACAATGCCCGGATATCTGCCTTCCCTTCCACAGGCCATGCCGGAGGAAATCGTTGAGGTAATCAGAGAGGCAGCGGCCGGAAAAGAAGTGTATGAGGAATCACTGGAGAGCCACGAAGGCGGTTCCACAGATGTGGGTGATGTCCAACATCTGATGCCGGTGTTGACCTTTCATACAGGTGGTGTATCCGGAGGCCTTCATCAGTCAGAATTTGCGGTTTATGATGAGGATGAATCCTATATACTTACGGCTAAGATTTTTGCCCTTGGTGCGTACCGAATGTTGAAAGATGGTGCTGCACTTGGCAAAAAAGTAAGAGATGAATACAAACCAATCTTTAAGTCTAAAAAAGAATATACAGAGTTTCTGGATAAATTCTATTCAGTAGAGGAGGGGGAGCTATGGGAAAAGAAAATTACAGAATAACAGGTCAGGTAGAGAAGGCACAGATGGTTGAAGAGATCAGGAAGGCGGCAAGGCAGTTTGGGATGCTGTACTTTCATTTCTGCAAGACCTTATATGAGCTTTTGGGTATGGAAAAGACAAAAGAGCTGGTGAGGCAGACCGTATTTGAATTGGCGGTCGACCGATCCGATCAGTTAAGAGAGAGGGCACAAAGTCAGGGAAAAGGGACGGATACCGTGGAAGAATTCATGGATGTGATAGACCTTCCCCTCTGCGGATGGATTCCTCAGTGGGGAGCAGATCACTGTCCCTATGCAGAAACCTGGAGAACATATTTTGAAGAATATCCCTGGTTTCGGGAACTGGCACCTTACTATTGCGATGTCATAGACACCACCACCATTGAAAACTTTACACATTCGCTGTCCCATAAGATAACCCAGAATGTGATTCTGGAGGGAGAAACTTGTGAAAGAGTTTATTTTGAGAGTGAGGACGTAAAGAAAGGAAAATACACTTATGGCAGAAAACAGTAAGAGTCCGAAAACAAAGAAGATTACATCTATTAATTTACTTCAGATTCTAACGGTAGCTGTTTTGCTTGCGTATATGGAGTATGCAGTGTCATCCGGAAAAATCAATCGGATATTCATGGCAGCGCCTACCAGTATCGTGGAGGAGGCCATTCATATTATGAGGGATGGGATTCTCTGGCCACATCTTGTGCTAACGCTTCAGGAGGTTATCGTGGGATATGCGCTGGCTGCGGCAGTAGGTATCTCCGTAGGGCTGATATGGACCATGTTTCCCCGGGTGGAAGCGTATAGTAATGTGTTCTGTTCGGCGATTATGGCAATTCCCAAAACTGCGATTTTGCCCCTTTTGATTCTGTGGTTTGGAATCGGATTCCAATCCAAGGTGGTGTTGATCTTCCTTTTTTCGGTATTCCAGATTCTGTATAGCACCGTAACAGGTGCAAAGCAGTGTAAGACCGAATATTTAAAGGTGGCAAAAGTCTTCAACGCGACAAAATTACAGACCGTATTTAAGGTCATGATACCGGCCGCACTGCCCTCAATCTTCAATGGACTTCGGCTTGCGGCGGCTACAGCACTGACGGGAGTCGTGTTTTCAGAGATGCAGTCTGCAAAAGCGGGACTTGGCTATCTCCTTTCCGAATCCCAGAATCTGTTGAATACACCCAGGATGTTTTTTTTGATTTTATTAGTGACTCTGATCTCTGTATTGCTTGTTAAAATAATTGCGGCAGTTGAATATTTGCTTTGCCACAGATGGAGAAGAGTATAGAAAGAGATTAAATAATAGTAGAGCGAGGTAAGGTATGATTAAGAAAAGAATAGTATTTAGTTTGGCAGCAGCAGTGTTATCGGTTTCGGTTCTGGCCGGATGTTCATCGGCAAAGACCCCTGAAGCCGAAACGGGGAGTACAGGAAATTCACAGGCAGGAGAGAATGAGACAATAACGATTCGTACCTGCTTTGCTACCGGTATGACCGGTGCGGTCAACAATTTTGCCATTGAAAAAGGGCTTTACGAAGAACTTGGCATTGAATTTGACAACGTCCAGTGGAGCAGCAATGACGAGGTACTGTCCCTGATGGCCAGAGGGGAGATTGATGTGGCTGATGGTGATCCCAGCGCTTATATCCCCGGCATCTATAACGGAGTACCCGCAAAACTGGTTGGAAATATGTGGAGATATTCCGGATGCTACTGGCTGGTGGCAAACAATGACATAAAATCTATCAGTGATTTAAAAGGAAAGAACATTGGAAGTGCTTCCTCTGCAGGAGGGATGAGACTATCTGTTCTAAAGATGTTAGAAGAGAATGGTTTAGATGAGGGTGATGTGACACTGGTTGCAAATGGTATCTACCAGTCGGCCTATGCCACCTTGTCTTCGCAAGAGGTGGATGCGACCATTATCCATAATCCATACACCGCGCTGGCGGAGGCAGAAGGCACCGGACACATCCTTGGCCGGGCATGGGACTATATTCCGGATTATTATACCGGAACGATTATTGCATCGGACAATATGATCGAAAAGGAACCGGAGAAGCTGCAGCGTTTTCTGACCGCTTATTATAAAGTTCATGAAAAGGTAAAAAACGAATACTTTGATGAATTTGTTACCTGGGCGGCAAAGCAGATGAATACCACCGAGGATGTCATGAAAAATGCCATTGAATCAGAGATTGATGTATGGTTGGATTATCCTGTGATCCCGGAAGATAGGATCAATCAGACGGTTGAATATCTTAAGGATTATGGATGGCTTGATGAAGAGGTCAAGGCCGAAGGGACTTATACAAACGAGTTTGCCCAGAAAGTGGCGGATGAATTAGGCCTTTCAGAACCTGAGAGCAAATAAGGAACGAAGGGAGAGGGATGAGATGCCGACGATTAAAATTAAGGGGCTGAATAAATATTATCAGGACGAGGATGGAGAACCAGTTCAGGCCTTGAAGGATATCAATCTGGAAATTCAGGATGGAGAATTTGTTTGTATTGTAGGTCCTTCCGGGTGTGGGAAAAGTACATTACTTGAAATTGTTGCCGGTCTTCTGGCTCATACAAGCGGGGAGATTCTGCTGGATGATGCCCCGGTAACCGGCACCAGACGGGATATTGGCGTTGTGTTCCAGGATGCCTCCCTTTATCCGTGGAAAACCATTAAAAAGAATATAGCCTTTGGAATGAATATCTCAGGAATCCCCAAAAGGGAGCAGGAAGAAAGGGTGAAAAAGTATGTCAGCATGATGAATCTTAGCGGATTTGAGGATAAGTACCCGTCACAGCTCTCGGGAGGCATGAGACAGCGTGCAGGAATCGCAAGGGCTCTGGTGATGAACCCCAAGGTTATCCTTATGGATGAACCATTCAGTGCGGTGGATCATCTGACCAGATGCACACTGCAGGAGGAGTTGATTAAAATCAGACAGGAAGAGAAAAAGACGGTACTGTTTGTAACTCACGATATCAATGAGGCCGTATATCTGGCTGACAGAGTGATTCTCTTAAGTCCGAGACCCAGTTCGATACAGGAGGAATATGTCATATCCCTCCCGCACCCGAGAAAGAGAAGCGATGAGGATCTGGTACAAAAGGCGGCTCAAATCGTGGCGGATATCAGCAGAGGCTCAAAGAAACCAGAGGATGTAGAATATTATATATAGGAGGGCGCATATGTTCAGGGACACAAGTATGGATTATCTCGATAAGGAAGATGTAAAGCAGATATGGAATCAGAATACGCGGATTACAGATGAGGAATTCCTGAATATGGATGAGACGGAGTTCAGGGCAAGGGTGCGTGAACGAAGCCATCATACCCTGGAAATACAGATGTATTATGCCGCTTACAGGAATAAAAAGCTTCGTTCGCAGCAGGCCGATTATTCGAAACATCTTCTGGAATTATGGGAAAGGCGGGGATTGAGCAAGGAACTTCCGGAGTATCGGTATGTTAGCTTCCTGATTGAATCGGCCGAGAAAGTTGCCGAGGGCAAACCGGTTGATTTCTCTCCCTTCACCCCCAAGATTGTAACCAAGGAAATGGAGGAAGATTTCTTCACGATATTGAAGGAACGGCGCTCGGTCAGAGAGTTTAAAGAACAAGATGTGCCGGATGAAATCATCGATAAAATCCTCGAGGCGGGATTGTGGGCGGCCCATGGCTGCAATATACAGTCCATCAGGTACATTGTGGTGAGAGAGAAAAATGAGCCGGGGCTGTTTAGGGGCAGCGATGTTCCCGGAGGTCCGGTTCACCTGGTCATCCTTCAGGATATGCGCTGCTATCGGGCGAATTCCTTTACACCGGTGAGAAATCAGCTTCTGGATGCCGGCGCTGCGGGTCAGAATATTGTGCTGGCGGCCCATGCAGCAGGTTTGGAGGGCGTATGGCTTACCTTTCCCGATGAAAAGTTCTGTGATAGATTGAGGGAAAGATTTCATTTGCCGGACTATATCAGACTGGTGACCTATGTGGACGTCGGTTACGGAGACCAGACACCCCATCCTCCACTACGCTGGGAAGTGGGGGAGACAATACTTGGAAGATATTAGAGGAACCGTGTGAAAGTGGTGGCCTCTCAGTCAAGAGGATAATAAAAAAATTGATTTTTAACTGCCTGTTGGTTTCCAGCGGGCAGTTTCTTTTACTTTCCTCTGTCCTGCTAATTGTGTATAATAATGACAGAACATCATTGACTCTACGAAAGAAATATACGATGGGGGTAATGTAGATGAAAATTAGCAGTTATGGCGGCGTGATTGCAGCAGCAGATAAGGGATCGGCATTTCCTCTCCATAAAATTGGTGATACTACTGCGGTGAAACGTATCGTAATGAACTTTCAACAGGCCGGTATCTTTCCCATTGTGATTGTAGCTGGGGCCGAAGAGAACGAGGTGCGATACCAATTGTCTTCAAATGGGGTAGTTTTTCTGAATTCCCAGCAAACAAGACGTCTGGAAATGTTTGATTCGGTGAAGGCTGGTTTTAGCTTTGTGCAGGACTTATGTGACAAAATTGTATTCACTCCGGTGAATTCCCCGATGTTCTCACCAACGACTCTTCGTTCCCTGATGAGTTCAGAGGGCGATATTATCTCTCCATCCTACAATGGCAGCAGCGGTCATCCAATCATAGTATCCGATCAGGTAATACCTGAAATCCTTGCCTATCAAGGGGACCTGGGACTACGGGGTGCGGTTGGAACCATGGATAACAGGGTATGGGTGGATGTGAAAGACGATGGGATTCTCTACACCGTTCATGATGGGGAGGTTCCGGGGGACCATATGAGCAGGCAAAGCAAGGAGATGCTACATCTGGCCGCCCGGTTGAGTTTGAAGAAAGACAAGGTGATATTTGACTCCAGAACAAAACTTCTCTTGCTGCTGATTTGGAAAAATCATTCTGTAAGAGCAGCCTGTCAACAGATGGCTCTTTCTTATAGTAAGGCCTGGGAGATGCTGAATATGTTAGAAGAATCTCTGGGAATCAAACTGATCATTCGAAGACACGGAGGTTCCCAAGGAGGGAAGACGACCCTCACCGAACAGGGATACCTCTTCTTAATTGAGTATCAAAGGATGGAGGAGGATTTGCTCACCTATACACAAAGTAAATCTGATGCGTTTAAAGCTGTCTTGGGGGTGTAGGATACGCCGAGTTCCATCGATAAGGAACTTGACATTTAAACGATACAACCGTTATACTCAAAAAAGATAAACGCATTGAATAAGACCACCAGAAAACAATTGAAAGGAAGATATACATATGTTGAAGATGAAGACTGAGTTGCCTGAAGTATTTGAAAGCTTTGCCGAAGCAAGGCGAAACGGATTTTTGGCCATGAAGCAGATTAAGGACAGTGGAAAGGGCGTCGTGGGCCAGTTCTGTACCTATACTCCATTGGAGATTTTTATGGCTGCTGACTTGGTCAGCGTAGGACTGTGTTCTACCAGTGATGAAACCATAGGGGAAGCAGAGAAAGTACTGCCGGGAAATCTATGTCCCCTGATTAAGTCCAGTTATGGATTTGCCATTACCGATAAATGTCCATATATGTATTTCTCAGACCTTGTGGTGGGAGAGACAACCTGTGACGGTAAGGTTAAGATGTATGAATTGTTGGGTGAAATCAAAAACGTACATATTCTGGAACTTCCCCGTCGTCAGGATACACCGGAAGCAAAGGCACTTTGGCGGGCGGAAATCGTTCGACTCAAAGAGCGGGTGGAGCGTGATTTCGGAGTTGTTATTACCGATGAGAAATTGCGTGAAGCAATCCGCAGACGTAATATTGAGCGGAGTCTGCTGAAGGAATTATATGAACTCAGCACCATGACACCGCCGCCTGTAACCGGACTAAGACAATTACAGGTGCTCTTTGGATCTCAGTTTAAATTTGACTGGGAAGAGAAGGTAAAAGAGATTAGGACAGCGATTGACGGCATTCTGGATGCTTACAAGAAAGGTGAACGTCCTGTATCAGAATCGGCTCCCCGTATATTAGTGACTGGATGTCCTATGGGAGGAGTCACTGAGAAGGTCGTGAAAGTTATAGAAGATGCAGGTGCGGTTGTGGTTGTATATGAAAACTGTACCGGTGCAAAACAGATGGATAGACAGTGTAAAGAGGATGGTGATCCAATCACCAATATCGCCGATCATTATCTGCAGATTGGCTGCTCTGTCATGACACCTGATACCAATCGTATGGAACTTCTGGATCGTCTTTGCGAGCAGTTCAAGGTGGATGGTGTAGTGGAGATGACACTGCAGGCCTGTCATACCTATGCCGTGGAAGCTTACACGATTCAACGTCATTTGCAGGAAAAGGGTATTCCATACCTGCAGCTGGAAACTGATTACGGAACCTCGGATATCGGCCAGTTGTCCACTCGTGCGGGTGCTTTTGTGGAGATGCTGTAATGAAAGGGTTGATTGGTATCGACTGTGGGTCAGCCACATGCAAAGGCGTACTCATGGGGGAGAATGATATCCTTTCCCATAGCATCAAACCAACGGGCTGGAGTCCCAGGTCAACGGCTCAGGAAATCCTTGATGAGCTTATCCAGAAGGCTGGGGTGGAAAGAGAAGAGGTCCGTATCACGGCTACCGGTTATGGACGTGTTGGCATTCCATTTGCAGATAAGGTGGTTACAGAGATTACCTGTCACGCACGTGGAGCGCAGTACATCATGCCCGGGGTACGGACAGTGATTGATATTGGCGGACAGGATTCCAAGGTTATTTCTGTGAAGGACGGTAAGGTATCTGCCTTTCAGATGAATGACAAATGTGCAGCCGGAACCGGGCGTTTTGTGGAGATGTCGGCTCATAGAATGGGACTTGATATGTCAGAATTTGCAGAGTATCTGGAGGCGGGAGAAAGCTGTGCCCTAAGCAGCATGTGTGCCGTGTTTGCCGATTCGGAGATCATTTCCTTGCTGGCGGCCGGAAAGAGCCGGGAAGAAATTGCAGGGGGAGTTATGAATTCGGTGGTATCAAGGGCTTCCTCGCTGGCGGCTAAGATCGATATCTGTGCACCTGTACTTTTAACTGGTGGGCTATCCCAGATAAAAGGGCTGCGCGATATCCTGGAGAAACAGCTGGGCTGTGAGGTGAAAGCATCCGAGTGGTCCCGTTATGCGGGCGCCATAGGTGCTGCACTCCTTTCGGCATAGCTTAGATAAAATATCAGAAATTCAGAAAGCTGTTACATATGATCCGGCAGGATTCTTGTAACAGCTTTTTTACGTTCGAAAACATAGTCGTTAAGCATTGGATTTTTCTTGAATCTGGTTAATAAGGTTTTCATGAAAGGGAATAAATTTAGAAAAGTTTTAGTTTAAAAAGGTAGACTTCTATTAAAATTTTGCTATACTAGATATTGAATACGTATAATCTAAACAACGTTTCTGAATCCTGTCAGGCCGTTTTACCGAATACGTATTGTCATATAAGAGAATGCTATTTGTTGGGAGGAACAATTAGATGGATGGTATAGATTATAAAATTTTGAACATTCTTCAGAAAAATGCAAGAGAGACAGCATCCAATATCAGTAAAGAGATTCATCTTTCGGTTTCAGCTGTGATAGAGCGGATTCGTAAGATGGAAGAAACTGGCTTGATTAAGGATTATACAATTATCGTTGACGAGAAGAAGACCGGTGGTGAAATGACCGCTTTAATGGAGGTCAGCCTGGAACATCCCAGGTATTTCGAAGGGTTTGCTGCGTCAATTCAGGATATCACAAGCATTGTGTCCTGCTATTATCTCACGGGTGATTTTGATCTGCTTCTGAAGATTTCCTGCAGGAACTCAGAGGAGCTGGAAGGTATGCATCGGCAGATCATGAGCCTGGAAGGGGTTTCTGATACCAGGACCCATGTGGTCTTAAAGACCGTAAAGAATATCTACTCAGCCATACCAAAACCTTGATGATAATCACAGAATAGAGACATAACGAAAGAAGGAAATTACGTGAACAGTTATCTTAGATGCTATGCGGAAGTCTCATTAGAAGCCATCGGACATAATATCGGCGAGGTAAAGAAGCGTATTGCCTCCGAGGTAAAGCTGATGGTAGTGGTCAAGGCAGATGCCTATGGCCATGGTTCTACCACAGTTGGAAGATACTTGGAACCGATGGTAGACTACTTTGGAGTGGCTACTTTGGAAGAGGCCATTGAGCTTAGAGAGTGTGGGATTACCCTGCCAATTCTGGTTCTGGGTTATACCTCTCCCAGTCAGTATGCGGATCTTCTGAAGTATGAGATTGCCCAGACCATCTACAGCCTGGATACGGCACAAAAGCTCAGTGAAGAGGCTGTGATACAGAAGAAAAAGGCCGTGGTACATATTGCCGTGGATACGGGAATGACACGGATTGGATTTCAGGCGGAGGAATCAGATGCTGATCAGATTGCTGAGATTAAGGGTCTTCCGAACATCGAATTAGAGGGGCTGTATACCCATTTTTCATGCGCGGATGAACAGGATAAGACTTATTGCGATATGCAGATGGTCAAGTATGACGCTATGATTCAGATGCTGAAGGAACGGGGAATCATAATCCCTATCAAGCATGTGTGCAACTCCGCAGGAATCATGGAGTTTGATAACCATAGATTTGATATGGTACGCTCTGGAATAGTAACATATGGAATCTACCCATCAGAAGAAGTGGAAAAGAACCTGAATCTTAGGGCTGCACTACAATGGAAATCCCATGTGATTCACGTGAAAGACGTGAAACCGGGGCTTGGAGTCAGCTATGGAGCTACTTATGTCACCCATAAGCCCACGACCCGGATAGCTACTATTTCCATAGGCTATGCCGATGGTTACCCCCGCGCATTATCCTCCAAGGGACGCGTGCTGATCCATGGACAATATGCGCCGATTCTAGGAAGGGTCTGTATGGACCAGCTGATGGTTGAGGTTAGCGACATTCCGGATGTACAGGTGGAAGATATTGTGACCTTAGTGGGAACGGATGGAGAAAGAACCATACCCATAGAAGAGGTGGCTGATCCGGCCGCACGGTTTAATTATGAAATGCTATGTAATATAAGCAAGCGTGTACCCAGGGTTTATCCGGATGAAGAAGTGAAAAAATAAATATATGTATATGTTACAGTTAAAGGCATGACAAGATTTTTAGAATTCTGTCATGTCTTGTTTTTTTAGAGTATGTTAATAGAGAAGTGTAGGTAATACGGTTGAAAAAAAGGAAATAACTGTCTATAATATTAGAGGTAGGGAATAACTAGTCATGAATCGACATATAATAGCACAGTCTGTGATCACTTCGATTGTTAAAGTATAAGTCTATTTATGGAATTCCCTGAAATATCGGTTTTTTAGAACCCGTAACAATTAAAATAAAACATATAGAAAAAGGTAGAAAAGATGAGTAAAAAAAATGCATGGAATACTTACAACGAACCAGAGATTGCCAAGGTTAATTCCCTGGCGGAGGACTATAAAGTCTACATTTCCCAGGCTAAGACAGAACGGGAATGTGTGGATCTCGCAATCGTTGAAGCAGAGAAAAAAGGCTTTGTAAATCTGGAGGATAAGATCAAAAAACAGGAAAATTTAAAGCCTGGAGATAAGGTATATGCTCAATTCATGGGTAAATCAATGCTCCTGGCGGTAATCGGACAGGAGCCCATTGAGAATGGAATGAATATTCTGGGTGCTCACATTGATGCCCCCCGCCTGGATCTGAAACAGAATCCTCTCTATGAAGATACAGAGATGGCACTTCTGGATACCCATTACTATGGAGGTATCAAGAAATATCAGTGGGTAACCTTACCCCTTGCACTTCATGGTGTAGTGGTGAAAAAAGACGGAACTACAATTCAGGTTTCCATCGGTGAAAAAGAGGATGATCCTGTTTTCTGTATTACCGATCTGCTGGTGCATCTTGCCGGAGAGCAGACGGAGAAAAAGGCCAAAGAGGTCATCGAGGGAGAGGGACTGGATCTGCTCTTTGGCAGCCAGCCGCTGAAGGGTGAAGAAAAAGATGCGGTGAAGCATAACATCCTGAACATCCTGAAAAGCAGCTATGATATAGAAGAGGATGATTTCCTTTCCGCAGAAATCGAAGTGGTACCGGCAGGAAAAGCGAGAGATTGCGGATTGGACAGAAGCATGGTCATGGGATATGGACAGGATGACAGAATCTGCGCCTATACCTCATTGATTGCAATCCTGGAGGCTGAAAATCTGTCCAGAACAGGAATCTGTATTCTGGTTGATAAGGAAGAAGTTGGAAGCGTGGGTGCAACTGGAATGCATTCCCATTTCTTTGAGGATACCATAGCTGAGATCATGAATCTGACAGGCGAGTATTCTGAACTGGCCCTTCGCAGAGCATTGAGAAACTGCTTTATGCTGTCTTCCGACGTAAGCGCAGCCTTTGATCCCAATTATGCATTTGCCTATGAGAAGAAAAACTCAGCATATTTCGGTAAGGGACTGGTATTCAATAAATACACGGGGGCACGTGGCAAGAGTGGCTGTAACGATGCCAATGCGGAATACATGGCAAAACTCCGTAAGGTGATGGAGGATGATAAAGTCTTGTACCAGACTTCTGAGCTGGGCAAGGTGGACATGGGCGGCGGCGGAACCATCGCTTACATCCTGGCTAATTACGGGATGGAGGTAATCGACAGCGGAATCGCACTTTTGAATATGCATGCACCTTGGGAGATTTCCAGTAAAGCGGACATTTATGAAGCGTATAAAGGGTATGTTGCATTCCTTAAAAATATGAAATAAGGTTTGCATTGAAATTTAAAATACGGTATAATGTGCAAGGTTTTGTTCTCTGGACCTCAGCTACTGAGGCTCAGAGAACAATTTATCTTGAGTGAAAACAGGAGGAATGCGAGTTTTATGGATATGATCAGGGTATTGGCCGATGAGCTGGAAGTGAAATCCTGGCAGGTGAAAGCCGCCGTTAAATTAATTGATGAGGGAAATACCATCCCTTTTATCTCACGATATAGAAAAGAAGCGACAGGATCCCTAAATGACGAGGTGCTTCGTACACTGTACGAAAGACTTACCTATCTTCGTAATCTGGAAGATCGGAAGGCTCAGGTAATCGCCAGCATCGATGAGCAGGGAAAGCTGACGGAAGAATTGAGAAAGTCCATTGAAGCGGCCAAAACACTGGTGGTGGTGGAAGATTTATACCGTCCGTACAAGCCAAAACGTAGAACCAGGGCCACTATTGCAAAGGAAAAAGGATTGGAGCCCCTGGCTAATATCATCAGTCTGCAGCTGACGGAACATTCCTTGGAAGAGGAAGCGAAAGCATATATATCGGAAGAAAAAGAGGTGCTGACAGTTGAAGCTGCCATCAATGGTGCCTGTGATATCATAGCAGAAAGCATTTCAGATGAAGCCGGATATCGTGCGGAAATCAGGAAACGTACCATGAAACAGGGGCAGATCGTCTCCACGGCTAAGGATGAAAAGGCACAGTCCGTATATGAGATGTACTATGATTTCGAAGAACCTGTTGCGAAGATCGCAGGTCACCGGGTTTTGGCTCTGAACCGTGGCGAGAAAGAAAAATTCCTGAGTGTTAAGATAACAGCTCCCACAGATGAGATACTTCGTTATCTGGAAAAGAAGATTATTGTAAAAGATAATCCAAATACTACTTCTGTTTTAAAGGCGACCATCACCGATGCCTATAACCGTCTGATTGCCCCTGCCATCGAGCGGGAGGTGCGCAGTGAATTGACAGAGAAGGCCGAAGATGGTGCGATCAAGGTCTTTGGAAAGAATCTGGAACAGCTGCTGATGCAGCCTCCAATCGAGGGTCAGGTGGTTCTCGGATGGGATCCGGCCTTCCGTACCGGATGCAAACTGGCGGTAGTGGATGGCACGGGTAAAGTTCTGGATACCGTTGTCGTTTATCCCACAGCCCCCACCTCAGAAGCCAAGATCCGTGCGGCCAAGGATACGGTCATTAAGATGATTAAGAAATACAAAATAACCTTGATTTCTGTGGGGAATGGTACGGCGTCCAGGGAGTCGGAGCAGGTGATTGTGGACATGCTCAAAGAGATCAAAGAACCTGTGCAGTATGTGATTACCAACGAAGCAGGCGCTTCTGTGTACTCTGCCAGCAAGCTTGCAACCGAAGAATTTCCCAATTTTGATGTGGGACAGAGAAGTGCGGCATCTATTGCCAGACGTGTACAAGATCCCCTGTCAGAGCTTGTTAAGATTGATCCCAAGTCCATCGGTGTAGGCCAGTATCAGCATGATATGAACCAGAAAAAACTGGGTGATGCCTTGTCAGGTGTTGTGGAAGATAGTGTTAACAAAGTGGGTGTTGACTTAAATACGGCTTCTGCGCCATTGATGGAGTATATTTCAGGTATCAGCAAGGCCATTGCCAAGAATATAGTGGCATACCGTGAGGAAAATGGCCGGTTCACAGATCGGCGTCAGCTCCTGAAAGTATCCAAGCTGGGACCCAAGGCCTATGAACAGTGCGCAGGATTCATGCGTATTACAGGTGGTAAAAACCCCCTGGATTCCACCAGCGTACACCCTGAAAGTTATGATGCGGTTCATAAGCTTTTTGATAAGCTGGGTATGAAGACAGAACAGATTCTGGAAGGGGCGGCAGCTTATTACATTAAAGATTATAAGAAGATGGCGGAGGAACTGGAAATCGGCGAAATTACACTCCGGGATATCGTCAAGGAGCTTCAGAAGCCGGGACGTGATCCCAGGGATGAGATGCCGAAGCCAATTCTGAGAACCGATGTGTTGGACATGAAAGATCTGAAGGAAGGCATGATCCTGAAAGGGACCGTGAGAAATGTCATAGATTTTGGCGCATTTGTGGATATCGGAGTACATCAGGATGGATTGGTGCACATTTCCCAGATGACCGAGAAGTACATCAAACATCCGTTGGAAGCGGTCAGTGTTGGAGATATCGTAGAGGTTAAAGTGATCTCTCTGGATCTTCAGAAAAAGCGTATTGGACTGAGCATGAAGATATAACTTAATACACATAGCTAAAATGCCATATCTTTTTAAGAT
>DVNN01000114.1 GCA_018714325.1 Candidatus Pelethocola excrementipullorum | reverse complement strand
CTGGCACTCAGCACCCTAAAACATTCGAAATCCGCCCTATTCGGGCTACTTTCTCATGTTTTGCGGGTCCCAAACTCATGCTTTTTCATGCAAGCATGAAAAGCATGACCTTTTGACCCTGGTATCATCATTATGTATCTGTAGGATAATATATTATAAGTTGGATAAAAGTGCAAGCAGGAAATGAGGGGGATATGACTACGAAAGAAGAATGCATTCTGTCCATGTATCAGGAAGTGACTGAAATTGATGGGCATAAGGGCATAAGTCTGGTGAAGCATCAACTGGATGGGAAAATCTACATCAAAAAAGAGCTGACTGCATTTCACAGTAATGTCTATCAGTATCTGAAGATTCACCGGATGGAAGGTGTACCCAAGGTATATGAGGTCATCCGGGAAGAGAACCGGCTGATTGTGATAGAGGAATATATTCATGGATCCACCCTTGAGGAGTTGTTAAAATCCCATAGATTTACGGAAAGGGAAACCGTAGAACTGGTGGTAAAGCTCTGCAGGATATTAGAACAATTCCATGAAGCCGATCCTCCCATCGTACATAGAGATATCAAGCCGTCTAATATTATGATCAGTGCGGATGGGGTTCTAAAGTTGATAGATTTTAATATTGCAAGAGAGGTTGTGGCTGACCAGTCCAAGGATACCCGGATGATGGGAACGGCATCTTATGCAGCTCCGGAACAGTTTGGATTTGGACAGAGCGATGGAAGAACGGATATCTATGGGATTGGAAGGTTGATGCAGGAACTGTTACCTGAAACTGACTGTTCTCAGAAGCTTAAGGAGATTATTAACAAGTGCACCAACCTGGAACCAAAGAGTCGTTATCAAAATGTTGGAAAATTAAGGGCGGCATTGGAAAGGTGGATGGGAGGATCAATCTCCCATGGAGGTTTGGAAAATCGTGATTCCGGCATACTGGGAAAACTGGAGCATGGAAGGAAGTATTCTTATGCGCTTCCTGGGTTTCGATCCAGGAAATGGAGCATCCGCCTGCTAGCCATTCTGGGGTATGCTTCTTTGATTTACTTATGCTCCACTATAGTGATTACCATAGAGGGGAAGGAAACCACAACTCCCATTCTTATCACCTATCGTATCACTTGTTTTATATACTTTATGTTTCTGGTTTTATTGATAGGGGATTATCGTGGTATCGGCAAAAAATTTCCTCTCTGTGATCATAGATTGGTATGGGTGCGGGTAATTGGATGGTTCTGCTATGCTTTTTTGGCATTGGTGATTTGGGTCATTGTATTTTCGCTCATAACTAGTGTGATGTAATGCTCATAATTAAAGATGAGCGTTACATTACATGTATGCTTTGAGCATACCAAAATATAAGTTAATTATGATAAAATTCAGATACTGCTTCATTAGCAGTATCTGAATTTCGTTAACGGGAATGAAGTTGAACCGGATTTCAACTAATCGGATGAACCCACTGTGTTCAAACGTATTGTTGAGTTAGATTAAACTACATATTTAAGGAGGGCTTGGGAGATGAAGACATCCAGGTTAGTGATTGGAATTGTATCAATTGTTTTATTTTTGTTGGTGGGCATGCAGTCCTGTGCGGCGGGTATGGGAAATGCCCTACAAGATAATGGAGAGGTAAGCGGAACGGCAGGTCTGTTATTGGCCATCTGTATGTTGGTGGCAGGTATCGTTGGGATAGCAACCCGCAAAGGTGGTAAAGGGCCTATTGTTGCCGGTTGCTTTTATTTGGTCGGAGGCTTGCTGGGATTTGCCAATGCCGGATCTTACAGTGATCTGAAAATCTGGTCAGTGTTATGTTTTATATTTGCCGTGGTATTTATATTGGGAAGTCTGATAAAGAAAAAAGAATAATTTGGAAAATAATTAGGAGAGTCTGCAACACCTTGAAAACTAGATACTGGACATTTGGAGAATCATAGATTATAATTTCTTTAAATGAAAAGGTGGTTGAAAAATATGGCTAAATATATAGAACTTAGTGCGGATTCTCCGGATAAATTATGTCTTGTGGCAAAGGCACTTTCTTCCCCTCTGCGGATAGATATCATAAAATTGTTATATGAGCAAAGCTGCAATGTCCGTGAAATTGCGGAAAAGTTATCAATTCCTGCTTCTAGTGCCGGTTTACATGTGAAAGTATTGGAGGAAGCCGGATTGATCATTACAGAGCAGCAGCCGGGAGAAAGAGGAAGTGCGAAGGTGTGTAGCCGAAAAGGTGATCTTATAACGATACGGTTACATAGTCTGGATGATAAGGCAAGTAACGTCAAGAGCTTTAGTATGCCCGTGGGGGCCTATATGGACTGCAGGATATATCCTACCTGTGGGATTGGGTCTGAGTTTAACTTAATTGGCAATGAGGATAAACCGGAGATGTTTTTTCTTCCGGAGCGTTTGGAAGCACAATTACTATGGACATCCGCTGGTTATGTGGAGTACCGTTTCCCTAATATAGTGCCCGCAGGTGAGACGGTGAAGAGAATCACTATTTCGGCGGAGATGTGTTCGGAGGCCCCAAATTATCGGGAGGACTGGAAATCGGACATAACCGTATGGATTAATGAAGTTGAGTGTGGAACATGGACAAGCCCTGGGGATTATGGCAACCGAAGAGGGCGGCTTACTCCTGATTGGGTAAAGGAAGGTAATACCCAATATGGTGTTTTGGTTAATTGGAGTATCGAAGAGGATGTTAATTATGTCAATGGTACGAAGGTGAGCAAAAGTACTTTGAAGAATATAAATCTGAAGGATAAGCCCTATATCACCCTTAGGATTGGCAATAAGCCAGATGCAAAATATGTTGGAGGATTTAATCTTTTTGGAAAAAAAGCCGGTGACTATGCTCAGGATATTGTGTTAACAGTGGAATATTAAGAGTGTAATGTATTAAATATTAAAGGAACAAAATCCCATTTGTCGGGCAACTCATATTAAAAAATTAAGCGATTTAAATAAATAGAAAACTGTTTCTGGTGAAATATTCATCCGGAAACAGTTTTTTTCTATGAGAATTAGGGAATTATATTATTTGAGCACTGTGACTGATATGAGGGAGTAACAAAATATAAAAACAATAAAT
>DVNN01000113.1 GCA_018714325.1 Candidatus Pelethocola excrementipullorum | reverse complement strand
TCCATGCCCGCACTTTCCTGAACGGACTGGTATCCTTTGTAACCGGCCGCTACAAAATCATCCATAATATCCCAGATTTTTCCGCAGCAATGATAGAAAGGAATCATCCCTGCCTCTTCAATGTCCATATTCACCTGGGTCATGACGGGCATAAATATCTCTCTGATGCTGTCAGGGCTGTAGATACAGCCGGTATTCATACCAAAATCCTGCCCCTGCATCATGATTGTCACACCTTTTTTCCTGCAGTGTTCTATGAGTTTTCTGTTATATGCATAGCAGACCGGCCTCAGTTTTTCAATTTCCTCCGGTGCTGTGAATGTGAGCATTAAGTCAGAATCAAAATCCCCTTCGAAGGATTTAAAAAGTGGGGTATAAATGTCAACGCTCCTGCACAAAATAGCCCTGTCTTTTCCAAATCTGTCACAGCAGTAATCAATCAACTGAAACTGTGATTCATCAATCTCTTCAATCTCTGCCAGAGCTTTATCGATATCCGCCTGGGTTATCTCATCCTTTCCATCCCTCTTGGATACACACATAATGGAATCATTGCTGGAAGCATACTTAAAAATATTACCCTGATTGTCTTCCCAAGTTCCCGGAGCGATTTCCTTAGGCTTTTCTTTCACAAAATGATTTTTGGAGGGAACCAGTTCCACAGTCACGATATCATAATCCAGCTTTTCCACTAAATTGCAGTAGTCTTCTATCATGCTTTCCACCACTTCATCTCTCCGGTTATCCCAGAGTGCCAATGTGGTGTCTTTTCTGTTCCTCCAGTACGTATGCTTTCCTATGATATTTGTCACATGGTCATGGTCGATACCCCACTCCCCTACCGGCACACGGTCTGGTTCCACATGTTGAATCGTATTTAGTACTCTCTCTTTTGATGTCATTTTTAATCCTCCCACTTTGCAGGGGTATGTGCTTCCACCCACTGATAAACGTAATCACCGTTCCATTTATGTTCTCCCTCAAAGATATCATGGAATAGGTTCTTTTCTTTTCCAAACAGCTCCAGTGCCATCCTTACCTTTTCCACCTGAGTCAACACATTTCTCAAACCATCTCTGCCATTTAAGGAATCCTGGCTGCCTGTCTGGATAAAGACCATTCTGGGGCAGATCAGAGCTCCTATATCTCCCATATCTGCAACTTTCCATAGGTTTGGGATATAATTGCAGAGACAATTATAATTAATAAGCAGCGATTGCAGATAGTCATAGAAATATCCGCTGATTACACAGCTCTCAATCCGGGAATCCATGGCCGCCAGCCAAAGGGACTGCATACCTCCTCCGGAAAGCCCTGCACAGACCACATGACCATTTACACAGTCACAATCGGTTAAGGCAAAATCCACTAACCGCATAAGATCCCAGAGCCACATCCCCATTACCGTCTGGCCCAGTGATATTGCCATCACATTGAGATAAGCGCAGGACGAGGACAAAAGCTTTTCATCCTCTTTCCCCTGGTCATATCTTTCCCGTCTTTCACCAAAACCTCTGGCATCCGGCGCAAATACCACGTAACCTCTCTGGGCAAATACTTCTCCATAATTGTAATTAAAATGATTAATGGTATCCGACACCGCCTTTTCAGCACGAACTCCGGCCACCGCTTCCTTCCCATTGCTGGAATGCCCGTGGCATGCGATCAAGGCCGTTCTTCTTTCCCCTTTTTTCAGGTTATCCGGAACCAACATGTAAAAAGGCATGACGATATCTTCTTCCGTATTGATTAACAGTTTCTTTCTTATATAGCCGGAACATTGGATTTCCTCAATCACCCTGGGATTTGCGGGACATCTTTTCATCTGTTGGGTCCCTATCAGCTTGTGCAGTTCTTCTCTTAACCCCTGACTCCAACTGTAAAACTCATCCTGACTCCTGGCTTTAAATACATGGCTCCTCTGAATCTTGTTATAGATACTTTCGAAATGTTCCTGGGTTGTATAATATTTCATCCCACACCTCCCCTATTCCTTAATTGATCCGATCATAACCCCCTTCACAAAATACTTTTGTACACAAGGGTAAATCACCAGAATCGGCAATATAGTAACAATAATCACCGCATATTTAAGCTGCTGTGTAGCCAGGCTCCTTTCAAACCCTCCCATGGATGCTCCTCCCATGGACGACTGGGTATTTGACAATATTAAGATTTTTCTCAGGTACATCTGTATTGGATGAAGCTCCGAGTTCGGAAGATACATCATGGCTGCAAAATAAGCATTCCACTGGCCGACAGCATAAAACAACGTCATCACAGCGATAATCGGTTTTGACAGGGGAAGAAATATCTTACACCGTCTATGGACGCCGCTTCCTCCAAGGTCTCCGGGATACTTTCCAAGAAGCTTCTGCAAACAATCAGATTCCAGGCGCTGATCAAATAAGGAAATATACAGGCCCACCTAGTATTGTATAGTCCTATTTTATTTATCAGCAGAAACATGGGAATCATTCCGCCGCTGAAATATAAGGTGAACATCACGAAAAGCATCAATTTTTTCCTGAGAAAAAACCGTTTTCTGGATAAGGGGTATGCAGAAATCATCGTAAGCACCACGCTGGTTATGGTTCCTACCACGGTATACCAGATAGTATTTGCATACGCGCCCCATATTTCCTTGTCTTCAAAAACCATCTGATAGGCCTTGACGGAGAATCCCTTTGGGAGGAAAAAAATATCGTTTTTCGCCACATGTTGGGCTCCGCTGATTGACATGCTAAGCGTATAAACCATCGGGTATAGCGCTATGAAAGAGCAGATGATAATAAATACATACACGATCGTGATAAATGCCTTATCACCCAGTTCTTTTTTTGTCCTTTTCTTCATTGTCATCCTCCTTACCATAGCGATGTCTCACTGAACTTCCTGCTAAACCAGTTGGCCCCCACTATGAATACCATGTTGATGACTGAATTAAACATTCCTATGGCCGTTCCAAAGCTATAATCCGCCTGGACAATACCTCGCCTGAAAGTATAGGTGGAGATCACATCGGCCACTTCATAGGTGGATGGAGAATACATCAATATTATCTTCTCAAAACCGACACTCATGATATTTCCCATATTTAAAACCAACATGATGATGATTGTGGGCATGATGCTGGGCAAAGTGATATGAATCACTTGCTTAAAACGGTTGGCTCCATCCACCCTGGCGCTTTCATATAAGGCTATATCCACGCCGGCCAGCGCTGCCAGATAAATAATGGAATTCCATCCGAATGTCTGCCATATATTGCTGGCAACATATAGAAAACGAAAGTATTTCGGCTCCGTCATAAAGCTTATGGCATCCTTCCCCGTAATCATGGAATACAGTTCGTTGATGACACCAGTGGTCGGCGATAGGAAGTTACTCAACAGCCCAACTATGACCACCACAGAAATAAAATAGGGCATATAGCTGATTGTCTGTACTATTTTCTGAAACTTCTTTGACCTTATCTCATTGACAGCCAGTGCAAACATAATCGGAAATGGAAAACTCCATACAAGTGTATATAAACCAGTGAGAAATGTATTTCTCAAAAGTCTTGGAAAAAAGGGATTTCTGAACACCTGAATAAAGTTATCAAGCCCTACAAAAGGAGAGCCCGTAATCCCCAGAGCCGGCTTAAAGTCAACAAATGCTAAAAATAAACCTGCCATTGGAAGATAAGCAAAAATTAAGAAGAATAAAAACATGGGTATACACATTACAAGAAGATGTCTGTCCCTATAGATAAGTTTCTTCAAAGGTATTTTGGACTTATTCACAGTCAGCATATCTCTTCTTTTTCTTTTCATACCGTTATACCGTTATACCTTTCTCTTGGAAAGTCCGGGAAGGTATGGGGCCCCCATCCCCACCCCTTCCCCCTCAGGACTTTATTTAGTGGAAACAAACCTTTCGTATGCTTCCTGGTGTACCTCAAGCAGTTGGTCTAATCCATAAGATTCCACTGTTGCAACGTAATCATCGAATTTATCCAGAGATTCTTTTCCTTCTATGAACTTAATTGCCATCTCATCACAATAGGTTTCGATATTGGTTTCAATTTCAGATCTTATGGCGTTTTCTTCATCGGTAAACGGCAGAGCTGCCTTTGTTCCGTTGTTTGGAAATGGTTGGACAACTTGATCGGAAGTAAAGCTATTTCCAAATTCGAGGATGTCTGGCTGATCAGCCCATAACACCTCGTAACCTTCTTTGGCCTGTGGATATGGAAGCTGGCCCCATGCGCCCAGGGAACGTAAATACTCCTGGGGGCCGATTCCATCCGGATTATTTACCGCAACATCCGTCAGGCTGATTTTACCATCGTCTGTTTTTGTATAGCTGGTACCTTCGATGCCAAAATTAGTAAGCGCTACCCCTTCCGTGGACAAAGTCTGGAAATCAAGCCATTTCATAGCCAGTTCAGGGTTATTACAGTCTTTTGAAATCGCGGCTGTTTTCCATACGGACCAGCGGTTGGTAATCAAGGTTTCTCCATCCATATTGCGGATAGGTTTCACCGGCACCCAGTTTGCGTTCTCCACACCAGCTGTTTTTAAGTTTGAGTTATAAGTACCGATATTAGACATCCAGTCACTGGACAACGCTCCAAGCAAATTTCTGCTGATTTTTTCCGTCGTTTTGTCATAAGTTGAAGTTGCGTATTCAGGATCTAATAATCCTTCTGAATAGATTTTATTTAAGAATTCTAATGTTTTCTTATATTCTTCTGTTATATCTTTAAAGAATAATTTTCCGTCCTCTCCAATCTCCCAGCGGCACTCAGCATTTCCGGACCGATACAGGCCAAAAGCCTCTCCAAAACGGTAAATATCCCGGACATTGAATGTAGATGTCAATGGAATCTCATCAGCCTTTCCATTTCCATTAGGATCCTGGGTTTTAAACGCCTTTAAAACGTTGTACCAATCATCCAGGGTTTCCGGCATATCCAGATTTAATTTATCCAGCCAGTCTTTACGGATCATGGAAATGTTGAGACATAGATTTGCGCCGGGATCCGTCAGTTCACCTGTGTCCATCTCATCCGCAGTATTCACAAATCCTTCGCCAAATCCTGGATAAGCATAGATATTCCCATCTGAAGCGGTAATCCCTGAGCGAACCACAGGGTACTGATCCATCAGTTGATTCAGATAATATGCATTTTCTTCAATCAACTGATTCAGCGGCATGGAAATTCCATCAAATCCAAGTTGATCCCCATTAGCTTCCCAGGGTATCATAAAGATATCAGGCAAGTTTTGTCCGGAAGCCAGACGGGTGCCCATAACCTGATCATAATCATTAATGGGAATGACTTCCCACTCTATCTTCACCCCGGTAAGTTTCTCAAATTCCTGGTAAACAGGCAGGTTGTCACTGTAGCTTTTCGTCGCATACCAGTTATCCATGGTGGCTATGGTCAGGGTTTCCGTCCCTTCATCCACCAATGGCAGTTCTGGTTTTTCCGCTCTTTTTCCCTCCGGGCTGCCGGAACCGCTTGCCTGCGGGTTCTGATTTGCATCCTGAGAACCGGCAGAACCTCCACCGGCACATCCTGCCAGTAAACTGATTACCAATGTACCTGCGATTGCCCCCATAATCTTTTTGTACCTTCTCATACCTTTACCTTCCTTTCTTTTTCATTTGTTATATAGTACAAAATTTGCCCCCATTGCTTTTTCCATTTAGTAATTTTGTATACTCCAATTATAATAATTGTTTTGAGATTTGTCCTAACTTATTTTGGATAGTTTTCTGAATACTAACTTATATTGACCTTTTATTCAAACTATATCACAGGAACGAACTTACCTTTTATTCCCGCGAGGCAGTGTTTTGACACCCGATTCCTATGATATAAATAATGTGTTATACTAAGCATAATAATACATGTAATGAAAGGAGATTCTGTGGAAAAATCTATTGTAAATGCCAAAGACCTTATGAGATATGACAGTGAGAATGATTATCACGACCTTGTTGACTCTTTTGATTTGTCTTATAAAATAACTCTGCCCTCTGAACAATTAAACCCTCTGATTCACTACCATGAGTGTTTTGAATTGATTTTTTATATATCCGCCGACATAGAGGCATACATTGATAGATAATCATTACGCTTTAAATGCACAGGATGTCCTGATAGTACCGCCCAGGAAAATGCATAAAATAATATATCCGGAGAGGCAGAACTATATACGCTACGTCTTTTATTTCACCCAGGATCATATTGAAAAGGCGTTCAGCCCCTCCATGGTAACAAAAGCCCTCCTGCTGATTAAAGATCAGGCTTTCCAAAAGGTATCCCTCTCTCTGCCGGAGTTTATTCGCATGAACGTCCTCTTTCGCAACATGTATGAGCACCGTAAGGAAATGAATCCCAAAAACCTCTATCTATTGACTGCTTATTCTTCAGTTATCCTCCAGGAATTGTACTTTATTTTCACCAAACATCCGGCTAAAGTTCAGTCCAGGGAGTTAACGCCTGTTGAAAAGATCTTAAAATACATTAACAACCACTATTCTGAGAATATTACACTGGAGGATTTGGAGGAGAAGTTTTTTCTCAATAAATCTTATATCTGCCGGATTTTCCGAAATACCATGGGGATTTCACTTATTAACTATGTGCAGCACAAACGGATTCTGGAAGCACAGCAGTTATTATTAAGTACCGATGAAAGTATCATCAATATCAGCCTGGAATGCGGATTCAGCAATATTCAACATTTTTATAGGGTTTTTAAGAAGGTGACCACCCTCACCCCAAATGAATACAGAAAGCATCAGGCCAGCACCAGGTTAGGGCAGATTATTCTTCCTCATACTAATAACCCTTAGATATAAAAAAGGTTATTGTTATTAAGAAAATTGTGTTAAATTCCCTTAATACAATAACCTTTTTCAAAATGCTACATATTCCTCACCAGCTCCATCGCAATCCTCTCCCAGATCTGCAGATTCTCCGGGTGATAGGAGACACTGCTTACATCTTTCAGAACCAAATCGAAAGAGCAGTTATTCCGATAGCAGGCATCGATGATGTGTTTCAGTTCTTTCCTCACAGCCTCCTCGTTAACACTGGTCATGGCCACCGTGGCCGGATTCGCTTTGGCGGCCATCACATATTTCGTACCAATCTGCTCCGCCGCGATATCGTAGTCCGCCCACGGTGTCACTGTAATTTTCCTCAGGTGCGGAATTTTAGAAACAATATCAATCTGATTATGGAGCGGTTCACAGCAGCCATAGTAAACCAGGCCGAAAGGTTCCATCGCCCTGCACATATAAGGGATCTCGAATTCTGCCCGCTGTACTGGAGAGGCGGAAGTAAATACCTGGGCGGCACCTCTGCCCCACACATCCTTCGCCTTAAAATGTATTCCGTCACATTCCCTCGAAGGCAGTTCATCGGTATAGGCCGCCGTGCAGTGAACAGTATCCTGTAAGCCCTCAAACAAGCTCAGTTCCTCATACTGCCTCACCTTATCCAGAAATATTCCGGTAAACGTCTCAGCAATCGCATGCATATAGTCAGGGCGCATAATCAGATCCACCAGTGTGTTTTCCACCCCGTGGAACTGGGCTACGTCATCCCAAAGCGTGTTGAAAAGCCATTTGCTTCCCACCATCCTCACAGGAAGGATGTCGCCCAGGATATTTGCCACCAGATTATATCTGCGCTCGGATTCCTCCTTGTCGTAAGTGATCTTCTCGTTATGGATCAGTTTGAGGCATTCTTCCTCATCCATCTGATCAATAAACTTGTGGGAAACCACACGGTTGGCACTATCCGTTGCCAGTGTGTGTTCCTTGATACCTATTCCAATCCCCGTCGTATAGATGACCTTCTCCACCTTGATTTCTTCCGGCAGCACCATATCGGCCGGGATGTGGCGGTGCCGGTAAAGCATCTGCCGCATATAAGTCTCGATTTCCCTAAGATA
>DVNN01000112.1 GCA_018714325.1 Candidatus Pelethocola excrementipullorum | reverse complement strand
TGGATCCTCACACAGAATATCTAACTCTCCTTCGTTATTTAATTCATGCCAGGGGAGTTCATCAATCAGAACCACCGGGCGAATCATGTGCAGATCCACAACAGCTTTATGCAGATCCTTTCTCTTCTGATTCTCCTTCGTAAAAGCGGCCTCCCTATACTGTACCGCCAATTCTCTCAATATCTTCTCGTCTTGTGTCATTTCGAATTCCTTTCTATCATCGCAGATTGAATTTACGTCATACCGCTATCTGTTCAATCCCCATTCAAATACTCATGTGTCATCACCAAAAATGCACTGGATGTCCAGGTATAGGCGCGATCCCGGAGGCCTTTCCCGGTGAGTGCATCAAAGTTTTCCGCAAATCCACCCTCCGTCACCATGGCCGCAAACCGGTCTGCGGCCTCCCTCACCAGTCCCTTTTCCCCGCACTGGTATAGTCCGTCCAGCAAAATCATTGTACTGGGTGCCCATATAGGCCCTCTCCAATAACCGTCTGTCCTGTAAAAGACACTGTCAGGGCTTTCTGTAGCAAAACCGTAATCCGTATAGAATTTATTGCCGTACAGAACCTTAATCATCTCTTTTCTGATCACTTTGGGAAGCCTCCTCCCCAGAACTATGCACTCGTACGGGAGCAGGCTGTCATTCTCAATGATCTCGTGGTTTCCGCTTCTGACGGCCACGGGCAGGTGGTCCCTGAAATTGTGTTTTAACATCTTTTCCAGCATTTTAGAAGAACGTTGGGCCCAATCCTTTTCCGCCGTTTCCATTCTTAGTTTTCCGGCCAGATTGGAGAGCACCTCCATCTGAATGATAAGATATGCTTGTAAATCCGGCGATTCCACCGGCGGAAGTATGGAGAAGACCGTGGAATTATCCCAGCCCGAGTCATTCCCATGATTATATTCACAAAGACCGTCACCATCATAATCCCGGTAGTTCAGCCACCAGCAGGTCCACTTTTCAAGACATCGGTAGGCTTCTTCCATTTGTCCGCGGCTAAGCTCCATATTTTTCATCATCTTATCCAGCGCCCAGCCGTGAATCGGCGGTTTGCAGTAATTCCATACAATATGGACATCATTGATGCTGTCCGGCAGAAGCCCGGTGGCATCCTGATGGTCAAACATAATCATAAACTGGTCCCATGCCAATTCAGGGTAATGGTAAGACAAAGCGATTGCGTTGAAGCAGTGGTCCCAGCTCCAGACATTACACATCCAGTTTTTCGACATGAACATAGCATCCCTGGTCAAAAAACCATTTTTTTTCACCAGGCTGGACCAGTTCAGATATGCGGCCCGGTAAGCCGTGTCCTTGTACTCCATCGGACATTCCGGCATTTTCCTGTAGAAAGCGAGAAATTCCTGTTCGGTGCTCTCCCTGCTGGTCTCAAAATTGTAAGTTCTGCACACACCATCCCACTCCGTTTCAATCTCTCTCAATACCACAACAAATCCGTCCTCACCGGTGATATGCAGTTTTGAATACAGGGATGAGCTCTCCTCCCACTTCTGCTCCAGAACAATATCCCCCTTCTGCGCCCAGACCAGATAACGACAGTTATTCTTATAACAGTTTGCCATATACCGGATGACGCCATCATGAGGGATCTCATAGATATAGTCATAAGTCCCTTCTTTCGTCAGGAAATCCAGGCTGATGCCCACGCCTTCTCCCATTCCCCTAATCAACAAAGTCCCACTGTTATCAAAACAAAATCCAATCTCTTTACCGGCCGCCTGCAGCCGCAGTCCGACCCGCTCCAATCGGCTGTCATACTCAACTTCCTTGCCGTCCACCGTGGGAATGATCCTTGCAATAAGCGGTTTGGGGGCCGAGCCATGTACGGTTCTCAGATACAGCCCTTGCACATTTTCCATCCCCTTGAAGTTTTCTGAGAGTTCCGACAACGCCATATAGGAATACGCCCTGCTGAAGGGCATTTGACTCAAATCCATCTTCATTTCTTAACCTCAACCTTTCAATCCCGAGAATGTTATTCCCTCTATAAAATACCTCTGGGCAAAGAAGAAAATAATAATCATCGGTATAATCGCCACACAGGATGCGGCCATCATCAAATTCCAGGAACTGGTATACTGCCCGATGAAAATCTGCAGTCCCAGTGAAATCGTCTTCATATACTCTTTATCCAGATAGAGCAGCGGTCCCATGAAGTCATTCCAGGAATTCATAAATGCGAATACACCCACCGAGCAGATCACAGGTTTTGCCATCGGCAGAATGATGGCCGCATATATTCTGAAATAACTAGCTCCATCCACCAGCGCAGCCTCGTCATAGTCTTTAGGAATTCCCCGGTAGAACTGGCACATAAGGAAAATATTGAACGCATTACCAAAGAATGCCGGGACAGTCAGCGGCAGATAAGTATTGTAAGCCCCCGCCGCCTGCCAACCGATAAACTGGGGAATCATCAGCACCGTATATGGAATCATCATCGTGGACAAAATTGCTGCAAACCAGAAATTTTTACCCTTAAAGTTGAACCGTGCAAACCCCATGGCGATAAAGCTGGCACTCAGCACCTGAGCCACCACATTAATTCCGGTAACCAGCATAGAGTTTGCAAAATACCGGAAAAACGGTGCCCTCTGCATAGCCTCCACAAAATTTTCAAATCGCAGTCTGGAAGGCAGCCACTGCATCGGCATGGTCATTATCTCCCTGTCTGTCATAAATGCACTCCGCACCAACCAAAAAAAAGGAAATAACATGATTAGTGATGAGAAAATCAGAAGGGCCATGCTAATCTTATTTACTTTGCGATTTCCTGCTTCCATCAGTCATCACCTCCTGTTTCGTAGTAGACCCATGTCCGGGATGTAGCAAACAGAACTAGTGTCAGTATTCCTACAATCACAAAAAGCACCCAGGAAAGCGCAGCAGCATATCCCATTTTCTGATATTTAAATGCATTCTTATAGATTAGAAGCGAGAAAAACAGACTGGAATTAGCCGGTCCTCCATCCGTCATGATATATGCCTGTGTGAAAGTCTGCAGACAATTAATTACGGTCATCACCATGTTATAAAAAATGATGGGTGTCATCATTGGCACGGTGATATGGATGAAGTTCTGCAGCTTTCCGGCACCATCAATCTCGGCCGCCTCATACAACTGTCGTGACACACCCTGAAGCCCCGCCAGATAAATAATTACCGTATTGCCTGCGCACCAGACTGCCATCACGGCCAGACACGGGATTACCGTAGAAGTACTGTATATGTACTTCTGTGCCGGCAGTCCCAAAGCTCGTAAAACCCCATTCAAAAATCCGTAGGTAGGATTGTATATAAACATCCAGATTGCGGATGTAGCCACTAGCGGAATGATGGATGGAATATAGAAAATTGTCCGGAAAATGGAAATTCCTTTGACCCTGCTGTTCAGCAGCATCGCGATCATAAAGGTAATCACAATAACCAGCGGAACCGTAATTAATGTATACAGAGCAGTAACACCCAGAGATTTCCAGGTCAGGCTGTCGTGAAATAAAATAGAATAGTTTCTTAATCCCACAAATTTCATCGGAGAGATAATGTTCCACTCCATCGTGCTTAAAAACAGGCTGTATAGCATGGGAAACAGGCTGAAACACAGGAATCCGATGATGCCTGGTGCGATAAATATATACCCCCATTTTGTCTTTGAACGTTCCAGATAACCTGGCTTCTTCTTTTTTTTCAAAATAGCCACCATCCTTTATTAGAGTCTGACTTGTCAGACTTTGTGCTGACGCGCGTCAAGAAACAGCCACCACACGAGTGGCTGTTCATCATTTACCAGGAACCTTGAAGTTCATCGGACAGAGAATCTTCGATTGCCGTCAGGGCTTCATCAGCAGTCTTCTCGCCCAACCAGACTTCATCCAGTACCGGAACCAGATACTCATTCATAATTACAGAGAAATTTTTCAGGGTTACATTTTCCCCCACTCGAGAAGCTTTGGAAAGAATATCACTGGAAATCTCAGCCATGGTCGGATCATAAACCTCACACCAGTCAGCATATTCCTGAGC
>DVNN01000111.1 GCA_018714325.1 Candidatus Pelethocola excrementipullorum | reverse complement strand
TATATGATTTGATTTTACAACAAATAAGGTATAAAAGAAAGTAAAATTTACGGCTTTACTTTTGTGTATATTTTTTAAGTACTATATTAGCTGGAATTGAAGCTGGAAGCATAATCGGGATTCGGATTCTGAGGCTAAAGAAGGCTGAGAAGGGGAAGAATATAGTTTTTATGGACAGCGCTACAATTATAGGACTAATAATCATAGCGTTGCCCATGTTTTAAAGAAATAATAGTAACCGATCAGCCCATCATGTATTTATAAAATCAAGTATTCCTTGGATATTCTCCTTCTTGCAGTGATCAAAGGATGTGCTGATAGCATTTGCCATCCCCCGTTCTTCCTCTGTCTTGTTTTTCTTAGAGGACAACATCTTACTCATCATCTTCATGAGCATCCGATTTGGGGCGCTCATTTTATCATAATTTAATCCACCTTCCAAATAGAATACTTTTACCAGTGCATGTTCTTCCGCAGTAAAATTCTGTTTCAAGGATTCTGCCGTGGCCGATAGGCCGGCGGGTGAAGCGCCCGTAGCAAATACCACTAATTTCTTACCTTCCAGTGAAGGAAGCTGCTGTTTGAACCATTTGATACCCTGAATCATACCGGCGTGTATTCCCCCACCATAAAGTATGGTATCATAAGATGATAAGTCAACTGATTTACATTTTTCATAAGGAATCATGGGGCAGTTCAATGCTTCTGAGAGCCATACGGCGTATCGCTCGGTGAAACCAGTTTTGGAAAGATAGATAATGATGGGTTTCATATTTAAATTCCTCCTCTTTTTATATGAGTTATGATATTAAATTCAATAAGAGCAACGGCAAATTCTAAATTACTACATTAGATTATCATTTCCTTGTGCACGTTTCGATTGGAATTAGGATTTCAAATCTCTCTTGTGTCCAGATGACATTCCCAAAAATGTTTTAAATGCTTTAAAATCAACGGTTTTGCCTCGTCAAAGCTGTCGTAGGTATGAATCAGCATAAAGATGGTTCCATAGAAATTGGTGGCCATTACAGCCGGATCCCCGGGCAGAAAGTAGTGAGTATCAATCAACGTTTGAAATAGATTCGTCTGAAACTGCAGTGGATAGTCTCTGAAGAGTTTACGATAGGCCTGCTTGGCTTTCTCATTTTCAAACTGGCTTATAATAAGTAAATTCCGAAAACGAATATTGTAACTATCCTCGAAAAAGTAGCGGAATACAGATAGTACGGACTCTGAGAGTTTAGTAAAATCCCTTTCGTGAAAGAGGGTCTTATCATCCTCAATCCCAAAGGGGAGATTCCGCTCTTGAAAATAAGTTTCCGCCTTGGAGAAGCAGTGGTCGACAATGGTATCGAACAGATCCTGTTTACTTTTAAAATGATTATACATGGAGCTCTCCTTAATTCCCACTTTCTTTACGATATCCCGTACCGATACAGCATGAAATCCTTTCAGGGAAAAAAGATTCAGAGCTTCTTCCATGATGCGTTCTTTTGTGGTCATGAAGCCTCCTAACTAACAGTTGTTCCTATCATTATACGAACAACTGTTAGTTTAGTCAATAATTTATTCTTGAATTTTTATGGTAATATGGTAAACTTAATATGTTAGGTATTATATAGGAATGGCCAGAGAGGGGTCTTTCTATATGAAGGGGGATGGATTGTGAAGAGAGTTTTGTTTTTCGGGATTGGCATATTAGGCGCGCTGACCCTGATTGGCTGCGGCGGCAGTAAGACGGTGGCCATAGATGGGAAGGAAGCGATTATTGACAGCAGGGAAAATGCTGTTATTTGTGGAGACGATATTTATCAATATTCATTTGGAGCCACGAAAGGTTCCGTGACTATTTACTATCCGGATGGCTATGTATATGAACAGCAGATGGATAAAGATGGAATGGGAACAGGATCAGGAGGTTACAGGGACTCCAAGATGTCTATCAGCGATCATAGGGAGCAGGATTATCTGGATAAATCAGAACTTATCCGGGTGATAACAAAGATGGACAGTGGCTTTTCTTCGGAGCCCTGGAAGATATTCGCGGGTATCTTTCTGATGGGAGTAGGTGCATTGATTGCTTTATTTCCCAAGGTAAGTTGGTACTTAAGGTATTGGTGGCAGCTTCGTGATGGAAGACCGGAAGATGCATCCACTGCGGCAATTGTTCTGGAACGATTATCTGGAGCCGTCCTGGCAATCCTGGGAGTAGTTTTGTTAGTGGGATTTATTTGAAATAAAGGATATATGTATATAAAAGCGGATGCTGCTCAATGGGTCTTGAGCAGCATCCGCTTTTATTCAATTCTTATTATTTCTGATTCTTTTCAATTTCCTGCATCTTCATAGCACGTACTTTAAGTGGCAGGCCGAACAATGTGATGAATCCGCTTGCATCATTGTGGTCATAGAGATCACCGGTTGTGAAGGAAGCTAAGGATTCATTGTACAAGCTATATGGAGAAGTGGTACCGGCCTTGATGATATTGCCTTTGTACAGTTTGAATTTTACTTCTCCGGTCACATACTGCTGAGTCACATCGACAAATGCCTCAATAGCCTCACGCAGAGGTGTGAACCATTTTCCTTCGTATACGATCTGAGCAAACTGGCTGCCCAGGTTTTTCTTTGTTTCCAGAGTCTCACGGTCCAGAATCAATTCTTCCAGCTGATCATGAGCTTCCATCAGGATGGTTCCGCCAGGAGTTTCATATACACCGCGGGATTTCATACCCACAACACGGTTTTCTACGATATCTACGATACCGATTCCGTGTTTTCCACCCAGAGTATTCAACTCTGTGATGATTTCAGAAACTTTCATAGCCTTTCCGTTCAGTGTCTTCGGAACACCGGCTTCGAATGTCATGCTTACGTATTCGCCTTCTTCAGGAGCCTTCTCAGGGGTTACACCTAACACAAGCATATGCTCGAAGTTTGGCTCGTTGGCCGGGTCTTCCAGTTCCAGACCTTCATGGCTGATATGCCACAGGTTACGGTCACGGCTGTAGCTGGAGTCTGCTGAGAACGGAAGATCGATTCCGTGCTGCTTGCAGTATTCAATCTCATCTTCACGGGACTGCATAGTCCAGACATCGGTCATTCTCCATGGAGCGATGATCTTCAGGTCAGGAGCAAGGGCTTTGATGCCAAGCTCAAAACGAATCTGGTCATTTCCCTTGCCGGTAGCGCCGTGGCAGATTGCGGTAGCGCCTTCTTTTCTTGCGATTTCAACAAGTCTTTTGGCGATTACCGGACGGGCCATGGAGGTACCTAACAGATATTTATGCTCATATACCGCTCCAGCTTTTACGCAGGGTACGACATAGTCATCACAGAACTCGTCGATGATATTTTCAATGTATAGTTTGGAAGCGCCGGACAGTTGTGCTCTTTCTTCCAGACCATCCAACTCATCTCCCTGGCCGCAGTCGATGCAGCAGCACACAACATCATAATCAAAATTTTCTTTCAGCCATGGAATAATTGCTGTTGTATCCAGGCCGCCGGAATAGGCTAAGATTACTTTTTCTTTCATTATTTTTATCCTCCTTGGAATTGGTTTCTTCACTGCTACTAAATATACATCATTTAGGATTATTATGCAAGCATTATTTGGTATGATTCAAAAATACTTGCATAATATACAGAAGTATTGTATAATTATGCAAATGATTGAATAGAATATACAAAGTTCTGCTTTTATATAGGATAGTACTTTACAGGAGACTTTTGTCGGTATATGATAGGAACACCAATATATGGAAGATGTCTGAATTATATGCATGGTCCGCATTAGATTACAGACGATTGTAACGTAAGTATAAGAACATACAGTGACCAATGGAATTATTGTAAGAAGGATTCGTTGAAGAGGAGGAGAAAGATGATTAAGGTAGGTATTATCGGTTCCACAGGTTATGCAGGGCAGGAAATCGTGAGGTTATTACTGGGACATAAACAGGTAGAGATTGTTTGGTTTGGATCCAGAAGTTATATTAATCAGAAGTATTATCAGGTATATCAGAATATGTTCCAGCTGGTGGATGCGATTTGTCTGGATGATAATATGGAAGAACTGGCAAATCAGGTGGATGTTATATTTACGGCGACACCTCAGGGGCTTTGTGCCTCTCTTGTAAATGAGGAGATTCTGAAAAAGGTGAAAATCATCGATTTGAGTGCGGATTTTAGAATCAAAGACGTCGGTACATATGAAGAATGGTATCAGCTTGAGCATCAGTCTCCACAGTTTATCGAAGAAGCGGTTTATGGACTCTGTGAGATTAACCGTGAGCAGATTAAGGGAGCAAGGCTGATAGCCAATCCAGGTTGTTATCCCACTTGTTCTACCTTATCCATCTATCCTTTATTAAAGGAAGGAATCATAGATGGGAATACGGTGATCATCGATGCGAAGTCAGGTACTTCCGGGGCAGGACGTGGTGCCAAGGTTGATAATTTGTATTGTGAAGTCAATGAGAATATTAAGGCCTATGGAGTTGCATCCCACAGACATACGCCGGAGATTGAAGAGCAGTTGTCTTATGCGGCGGGATATCCGATTCACATCAATTTCACTCCACATCTGGTTCCGATGAACCGTGGAATTCTGGTAACGGCATATGCGTCATTGAAGAAAGACGTCTCCTATGAGGAGGTGAAGGCCGTATATGACAGTTATTATGAGAACGAGCGTTTTGTTCGTGTGCTGGATAAAGATGTGTGTCCTCAGACCAGATGGGTGGAGGGAAGTAATTTCGTGGACGTGAACTTCAAGATTGATCCGAGAACTAACCGAATCGTAATGATGGGAGCGATGGATAACCTGGTAAAAGGTGCAGCAGGCCAGGCAGTTCAAAACATGAACCTCCTCTTTGGCTTCCCCGAAACAGAGGGGTTGGTGATGGCACCTGTTTTTCCGTGACGATAGGGGGACGCTTCCGGAACCGTGCCGCCTGAGTGAGGGCATCCTGGGGTGGGGTGCGGTTTCGGAGTTTAAGAGTATCTAAGTCGCCGGTAATTTTGCTAAGGGCGCTGAGGCAAATGACAAACTCGCTGCGCTCAGACAGTGTCATTTGTCTCAGCAACGCAATATTACCGGAGACTAAGATACTCTAGTAACTCCTGCAAATGCACCCCTTCCCAGGGTGCCCTCGCTCAGGCGGCGCGGTTCCGGAAGCTGACTTCCTAAGACGGAAGAGGGCAGGTGGCATGGATTTTAGGTGAATCGTGCTTGGATAAGTGTCATTTGTTTCAGTAACGTAAGATTACCGGAGATTAAGATATCCTAGTAACTCTTGCAAATGTAACCCTTCCTCAGGGTGCCTTCGTTCAGTTGGATCGGTTTTGGAAGCTGACTTCCTAAGACGGAAGAGAGCAGGTGGCATGAACTTTAGGTGTATTGAAATAGAGTAAGGTATATAGATAATTATAGAAAATAAATATAGAAATTACGTTTAGACAGTGTCATTTGTCTCAGCAGTGCAAGATTACTGGCGATTATGATATCCTAGTAGCTCCTGCAAATGTAATCCTTCCCCAGGGGGCCCTCGCTCAGGTGGTGTGGTTCCGGAATTGCTAATGATGGGGGAGTAAGGTGGAATTATGAAATCGTATGAGTGAGCATGAGCAGGGATTTGTGTGGTTCTAACGGTGATGTGGATCGTTAGTGTGTAGGTGTTTGAGTGGTTGTATTAGAGGTGTTTTTTGTATATTAGATTCAGGAGGTAGGTTGAGATGAAATTATTTGATGGTGGAGTTACTGCGGCGAAGGGGTTTTTGGCGGCCGGAGGGGCGGCTGGGATTAAGAAGGGCGATAAGCTTGATATGGCGTTGGTGTTTAGTGAGGTGCCTTGTGTGGCGGCGGGGACTTTTACTACGAATGTGGTGAAGGCAGCGCCGGTGAAGTGGGATCAGGAAATTGTTTATCATAAGCCGGAGGCTCAGGTGATTGTTTGTAATAGTGGGGTTGCCAATGCTTGTACGGGGGCGGAAGGTTATGGGTATTGTGAGGAGACGGCGAAAGTTGCGGCGGCGGCTTTGCATGTTTCGGAGGATTCGGTTTTGGTGGCTTCTACGGGGGTGATTGGGAAGCAGATTCCTATGGATAAGATTGCTAAGGGTGTGGAGATGTTGGCTCCGAAGTTGGAGGGATCCAGGGAAGGGGCCGGTGTGGCGGCTCAGGCCATTATGACTACGGATACGATGCCCAAGGAAGTGGCTGTTTCATTTGAAGTTGGGGGTAAAGAGGTTACTGTTGGGGGAATGTGTAAGGGGTCAGGTATGATTCATCCGAATATGTGTACCATGCTTTCTTTTCTTACAACGGATCTGGATATTTCTAAGGAGCTGCTTCAGGAGGCTTTGTCGGAGGTTGTGAAGGATACTTATAATATGGTATCTGTGGATGGGGATACCTCTACCAATGATACGGTTTTGCTGCTGGCCAATGGGCTGGCGGGGAATGTGAAGATTACGGAGAAGAATGAAGATTATAATCTGTTCTTAGAGGCTCTTTTGGAGGTGAATACGGTTCTGGCTAAGAAGATTGCCGGGGATGGTGAAGGAGCTACGGCTTTATTTGAGGTGAAGATCATAGGGGCCAAGACCAAGGAGGATGCGGTATCCTTATCCAAGTCTGTGGTGACTTCCAGCCTTACGAAAGCGGCTATCTATGGGCATGATGCAAACTGGGGAAGAATCCTCTGTGCCATGGGGTATGCGGGAGTTCAGTTTGATCCGGAAAAGGTGGATTTGTTCTTTGAAAGTGAGGCAGGTAAGATACAGATTATCGAGAATGGGGTGGCTGTGGATTATAGCGAAGATGAGGCCACGAAAATTCTGTCTAAACCAGAGGTGACTGCCATCGCAGATGTGAAGATGGGGGATGCCAAGGCCACTGCCTGGGGGTGTGATCTTACTTATGACTATGTGAAGATTAACGCCGATTATCGTTCTTGAATTTTAGGATATGGAAACTGTGGATGGGCTTATAGTGACATCCTTGCCAGATAGGAGAGGAAGAGTGACATGGTAAATCAGAAGTATTTGGAAAAAGCGGAGGTGCTGATCGAGGCATTGCCTTATATTCAGCGGTTCAACAGGAAAGTCATCGTTGTGAAGTATGGCGGAAGTGCCATGGTGGATGAGGATTTAAAGCGTAATGTAATCAAAGATGTAGTGCTTTTGAAGTTGGTAGGTTTTAAGCCGATCATCGTCCACGGGGGAGGAAAAGAGATCAGCCGCTGGGTTGAAAAAGTCGGGATGGAGCCGCATTTTGTCAATGGCCTTAGGGTTACGGATAAGGATACCATGGAAGTTGCCGAGATGGTTCTGAACAAGGTGAACAAAGAATTGGTGACCTTAATTCAGTCTCTGGGCGTTAAGGCCGTGGGGATCAGCGGCAAAGACGGGGGGCTTCTGAAGGTGGAAAAGAAGCTGTCTGATGGAGAGGATATCGGGTTTGTAGGCGAGGTGAAGCATGTATATCCGAAGGTTTTGGAGGATTTGCTTGAGAAGGATTTTCTTCCTGTGATCTGCCCCATTGGAATGGATGAGGAGTTTCATTCTTATAATATCAACGCGGATGATGCCGCCTGTGCCATCGCTAAGGCTGTGGATGCGGAAAAGCTGGCATTTCTGACGGATATCGAGGGCGTCTACCGGGACCCTAAGGATCCGGATAGTTTGATCAGTGAACTGCATATCAAGGATGCGGGAGAATTGATTGAGAATGGTAATGTGGGCGGAGGTATGATACCTAAACTACAGAATTGTATCGATGCTATTGAGAATGGGGTCTCCAGAGTCCATATCCTGGATGGGCGGATTCCACACTGCTTACTGCTGGAGATTTTCACGAATAAGGGGATTGGAACTGCGATCCTCGGAGAGGATGAGGAGAAATATTATCATGGAAATGAGTAAATATATGGAACAGTCGGAATCATATGTGCTGCATACCTATAACCGTTTCCCCATCGTACTGGAAAAGGGGAAAGGAGTCTATCTGTATGATACGGATGGAAAAGAGTACCTGGATTTTGCGGCAGGTATTGCCGTATTTGCCCTTGGATATGGAAATGAAGCTTATAATCAGGCATTGAAGGATCAGATCGATCAATTAATTCATACCTCAAATCTTTATTACAATGTGCCAATGGGTGAGGCAGCTGAGAAGCTTGTTAAGGCTTCTGACATGGATAAGGTGTTCTTTACGAATAGTGGAACAGAGGCCATTGAAGGCACCATCAAGGTGGCTAGAAAGTATGCCTATCTAAAGGACGGGGGCACCGATCATGAGATCATAGCTATGAAACATTCCTTCCATGGACGGAGTCTGGGAGCGCTTTCTGTTACTGGAAATACCCATTATCAGGAGCCTTTCAAGCCTCTGATCGGCGGTGTCAAGTTTGCAGAATTTAATAATCTGAACAGTGTTAAGGCCCAAATCACGGATAAGACCTGTGCCATTATTCTGGAGACCATACAGGGCGAAGGAGGAATCTACCCTGCAGAAAAGGAGTTTCTGGAAGGGGTTCGGGCTCTTTGCGACGAGCATGATATCCTGTTGATTCTCGATGAGATACAGTGTGGTATGGGACGTACCGGAAACATGTTTGCCTGGCAGGACTATGGCGTTCAGCCTGATGTGATGACTTGTGCCAAAGCCTTGGGCTGCGGTGTTCCGGTGGGGGCTTTCGTGCTCAACAAGAAGGTGGCTGAGCACTCTTTGGTACCTGGGGATCATGGAACGACCTATGGAGGAAACCCACTGGCCTGTCGTGCGGTGAGTACGGTGTTGGATTTGTTCGAATCCGAGCAGATCGTTGAGCATGTCCGGAAGACCACAGTTTATCTGGAACAGAAGCTGGATGAAATTGTGGAGGAATTTGACTGTGTGGAGGGACGTCGTGGAAAAGGTTTTATGCAGGGACTTATAATCAAAGGAAAACCTGTAGGGGAAGTGGTCAACCAGGCGTTAGGTAATGGCCTTCTGGTCATCAGTGCGGGTAGTGATGTATTGAGGCTTGTTCCACCGTTGATTATCACCGAGAAGGATATTGACGAAATGATTCTAAAATTGAAAAAAAGTCTTTAAAATTAATCGCTCAGGAAGTAAACTCACTGTTTTCAGTAAGTTTTTCCTGAGCGTTTGTTGATTTTGGGACTATCTTAGGTACAGTTGTAAAAATATTGTAAAATGTATTGACAAACAAATTCTACAGATGTAGAATTGGCATATGTTCTACGTTTGTAGAACCAAAATGAAATAGGAGGTCCTAATATGAGTAAGAAAATACAACGTCTGCCGGATTCAGAACTTGATATTATGTTGGCATTATGGAAAGGCCATGCTGATATGTCCCGGATCGAAATAGAAGAATTTGTCAATCAGAAGAAAGAGCTTGCGCCAACCACAATTCTTTCGTTGCTGTCCCGGCTGGAGAAGAAGGGGTTTGTGTCCGTGAAGAAGGAGGGGAAATCCAATCTTTATACTCCGCTGGTGGATCAAAGCACCTATCAACAGCAGGAAGGCCGTACCGTCCTGGAAAAGCTATATGGCAATTCCGTCAAGAACTTTGTTACGGCCCTGTATCAGGGGAAAAGTATAGGACAGAAGCAGATAAGGGAATTGGAGTCTTTTTTACGTGATATTGAGGAGGATTAAGAATGGAGTGGGCTGTCTTTCATATCATCAAGATGAATGTGATCGCGGGTATCTTCGTATTGTTGGTAGCCGGTATATCTAAGGGGCTTGGCAGGAGGTATTCGGCCAGATGGAAGTACTGGTGTTGGATGATACTGGCTGTTTTTCTACTGATTCCCATTGACTTTTCCAGTTACCTGGCGGTTGTTCAAGTGGAGATACCTGCAGAAGGGGTTCTGTCCCCAGTTCAATCAAGAACGGCGGAGATGGAAACGATGGAAACCGAAGGGGATTACGACGTAACTGATGGAATGGCTAATAATCAGGAATTTCAGGACTCAAATTCTGCCGCCGGTGATTCAAAAGAAGCAATGGCCGGAAATCATAACATTCAAGTTGATGCCCGGGCACCGGAAGATACCGGAGCAGCTTGGGGGATTGAAAGTGTTTTCAGAGTTTGGATTGTGAGCATAGTCATTATTTTATGCTACCAGATTTTAAAATATCAGATTGCACACCGCCAGTTGATGCGATGGAGTTATCCGGCAAAAGGAAATATGATTTTGAATGTTTTGGAACGGCAGAGAAGAAGGATGGGGCTGCGAAAAGCTCCCCAGGTCATGATGAATGCACGGATATCAAGCCCAATGATTGCAGGTCTTTGGAAACCCTGCATGTTTATACCAGAAAAGACGTATTCCTACGGACAGCTTGAACTGATATGCCACCATGAGTTGGTACATTATGCCCATAAGGACATCTGGTATAAGACTTTGTTGATGTTGGTTCGTTCGATCTACTGGTTCAACCCGGCTCTTGCCATCATGATGAGAGAGGCGGAGAAGGACTTGGAATATATCTGTGATGAGAAAGTCATGAAGAATGCCAATAAAGAAAAAAGGTATACATATAATCAGCTTCTGATTTCGGCGGCAGGAAGAAAAAGCGGAAAAATTCTGTTTTCTACAGGTTTTAATGGAGGCCTCGCAACATTTAAGAAAAGAATGGCCAATATTATGTATATGAAAAAACGGAAAAAAGGAATCTGTATCGGGGGAATCTGTTGTGCGCTGTTTTTGGGAGGCGGGATCCTGATTGGGTGTACCGCGAAAGCTTCTCAGCCATCGGCGTTTACAAGCAAAGCTTCCAGCAATCTGATGGATCTGGATTCAGAGGTAAGTTCCTCTGTTACTACTATTGCACCGGAAATTATAAGCAAAAGTAGTGATGGTGAGAATGCGGAAGAGCACATAAAAAGCGGCTGGATTGGTGAAATTTATTATGACGAGCAGGGAAATGTGGTGGCTGACAACAGTCCCTATGAATATATAATCACCAATCAGGGGCAGTATTTGAATTATTATAACAGGATATATGGATTTTCCTTTCAAGTGCCTGTCGGCTGGGAAAGTTCCATGTCCACCAGCCAGTATGTGAAAGATGATATGCGGCGTCTTTCCTTTTCGGATAGAGCGAATACGATAGGGGATGACTATGGATATGTTTTTTCCATTGTAGTTTCTGATATGGATCAGGAAGAGGAGCAGATAAGCAGCGAAGGGCAATACCTGTATCACTTTAAGTTTAACGGTGAGGACAAGGCTCTTTATAAGATAGGTCCCACGGATATGCAGATAGCACCCCCCTACTCCCAGCAGCTCATGACTTCCTACCAGGAGAAAACAGAACAGATGTATGAGGTTTTGAACACGGTATCATTTGAGACGGAAGATCTGGGAGAGAGTAATAGGGTCAGCAAAATTCAGCCGGCATCAGCATATGCCCCAAATCAAGCAATAATATCAGAGACGGAAGATGTGTCAGTCCAGCAGCCTGTACAATCATCAGCCATCGAATTGTTGGATTACCTGTTTCATGATCCGGCGGAAGCGGCGGGAAAACTGGGGCTTACGGAGGCAGGAAGAGAAGGGGAATATGCAAATACGTGGAAAGGGGATCAGGCCTATCTTGCAACTTTGGAAGGTGGTCAGATAGATTATGCAGTGCTTAATCAGAGTTCTGATTCCACATTAATGGGCGTGAATATGGGTATGAGTAAAGAAGAAGCACAAGAGACACTGTTTTCAGGTGGTTGGAGATTTAACAGTGACGATGGCGGCGAAAGCAGGTACTTAAGCGGAGAAATGGATACGCTGACACTTGCATGGGGAGAAGATGGAACAGTGAGGAGGATTACGTGGTCTGCAGACAGCTAGTGTGATGTATCGCTCATATTCAGTGCTATTAGACTAAAGACTAGAGGTACATCACACTAAATTACTTTCGGAGGATAGAGATACGATGGATCATATAGTCATAAATCCAGGCTCTAACGTAATATTGTATGGGATATATTCGGGGATGGAGAGAAAACAGGTGGAAGCTCACCTGCATTCCTATGGATGGATAGAAGATGGTATGGAAGGCAAGGAGAGTAGATTTGTGAATCAAAGGGGAAATGAGTTGTCTATTGTGTGGGATGAAACAGTCACCCATGCCGACACTATAACGTGGTCAGCCAGAGCCACACCTATCTGATGATGGGTGACAACCGCAATATTTCTGCGGATGCAAGAGTTTGGAATGAAGAGGCAATTCGGGCAGGTGTGGCGGACACAGAAGAAGAGGCTGAATCATATCGATATGTAAAGAAGGAAGATATCATAGGAAAAGCAAAGCTCCGCTATTGGAGACCTTTCCAGATTATCGAGTAATTAAGAGCATAATATACTGAAACCAGAATAACTCCTCATGAAATGGACATCCTAACAAAAAAGCACCGGTGTCTGACCGGAAGAAGGAGTTGTTCATTATGATGGGAATTCTGATTGCACTGATATCCGGAGCATTGATGAGTATTCAGGGGGTATTTAATACGGAAGTGACGAAGCAGACCAGCTTGTGGGTCTCCACTGGATTGGTACAGCTGTCTGCTTTTATCGTCTGTATATTTGCCTGGTTTATAACAGGCCGTGAGAGCATCACGGCCCTTTTGAATGTAGAACACAAATATACATTGTTGGGCGGTGTGATAGGAGCATTTATCACAATTACGGTAATCAAGAGCATGGATTCGCTGGGACCGGCGAGGTCAGTGATGTTAATCGTAATCGCCCAGTTGATCGTAGCCTATCTGATCGAACTGCTTGGAATATTCGGAGTGGAAAAACAGCCCTTGGAATGGCGGAAAGTGATTGGAATGCTGATAGCCATCGGAGGGGTTGTCATGTTTAAATGGGATTAATGAGGGAAATGATGTAAATCATCATTTTTTTCATCCATCCCTTGTAATTGCTGAGAAAATTCGATACAATAACAGTAGTTATGCAGGCAAGGGACCCTTATGACGTCGTGCATGAGGAGCAGGCATATGAAAGTAAGTAAATATTTGATTTTTATGGTAATCATATCTGGAATTTTCATGATCTTCACCGGATGCGGACAAGAGCCGGCGGTGTATGAGCTCAAGGATGGTGTCTCAGCAATTGGCAGCACTGAGCAGGAAGAGCGTGAGGAGAGAGAAGGTAAGGATACAGCAGAAAATGGCAGCGATGTTTCAGAGAGCGGATCCCCGGGAATTAAGGGAGAAGAGGATTCTGAAGCAGGAGCGGTCTCAGAACCACGGATGTTTTATGTATACATCTGTGGTTCCGTAACGAATCCCGGTGTGTATGCCCTGCCGGAGGGCAGCCGTGTCTATGAGTTAATCGAGGCAGCGGGTGGGTTATTGGAAGATGCTGATGAAAGATCCCTGAATCAGGCCGGGATGCTGGAGGATGGGATGCAGATTACCGTGTATAACAAGGAAGAAGCCGCAGAGATGCCGGTTCAAACTTCCCGCACAGGTCAGGAGAGTCCGGACAGCGGTAAGGTAAATCTGAATACGGCGGATGTCGATCGGCTGACGACCCTTTCGGGGATCGGGGAAGCCAGGGCGAAGGCGATTATTGCTTACCGGGAGCAGCATGGTGGGTTTCAGAACATCGAAGACATCATGAAGATTGAAGGAATTAAAGAGAAACTCTTTGAGAAAATCAAAGAACAGATAGAAGTATAGGAGAGATTATGTCTAAGAGAGTACTGGTTGTTGATGATGAGAAGCTGATTGTAAAAGGTATCCGTTTCAGCCTGGAGCAGGAGGGAATGGAAGTATCTTGTGCCTATGACGGAGAAGAAGCTCTAAATATGGCTAAAGAAAATGAATATGATATCATTCTGCTGGATATCATGCTTCCTAAGATGAATGGTTTGGAAGTCTGCCAGCAGATTCGCGAGTTTTCCAGCGTTCCGATCGTCATGCTGACGGCAAAGGGAGAAGATATGGATAAGATCCTGGGGCTGGAATATGGTGCGGATGACTATATTACGAAGCCCTTTAACATTCTGGAGGTTAAGGCCAGAATTAAGGCTATTATGCGGCGTGCCAGCAAGGCAAAGCCCAAGGAAGAGAAGGCCAAGGTCGTTCAGGTGGGTGAACTGAAGCTGGATTGTGAGAGCCGCAGGGTGTTCATCGGCCAGAAAGAGGTCAATCTGACAGCCAAGGAATTCGATGTTCTTGAACTCTTGGTATTTAACCCGAATAAGGTTTACAGCAGGGAAAATCTGCTCAATATCGTGTGGGGATATGAGTATCCAGGCGATGTAAGAACCGTGGACGTACATATCCGCCGTCTCCGTGAAAAGGTTGAGACGAACCCAAGTGATCCGAAGTATGTACACACGAAGTGGGGAGTTGGTTATTATTTCCAGGGTTAAAATTACGGGCAAATGGAAGTTCTTACGGAGCCTGCGTTTCCGCATTACCCTCATGTTGGTCATCATCGGCATTATCCCAAGTATTATCATCGAGAATGGGATTGTGGAGAGTTATGAAGACCGGGCAATTAGCCTGCGGACCGTCACCGTCAAGAATCAAAGCGATATTTTATGTAATCAGCTGGTTAAGCTGGGGTATATGGAAGATTCCTCCAATCCGGTCATCAACGGCGAATTCAGTATGTTGACCAATATTTATGGAGGACGCATCCTGATTATCAATAAGGATTTCAGGGTGATTAAAGACACTTATGACCTGGATATGGGCAAGCTTATGGTGTCCCAGGAGGTTATCGATTGTTTTAATGGCAAGGAGACCAGCCAGTACGATAAAAAGAATAATTTTATAGAGATGACAGTGGGCATTCAAAACCCGGAGACAAAAGAACTTCAAGGCGTAATGCTGATCAGCGTTTCTGCCATTGAAATCCAGTCCAGCAAGGATATTCTGGAACAAAAGGGATTTTTCTTGCTGATTATCATCATGTTGGTGGTGCTGACCTTGGGTTATATCATATCAGGGTATCTGATGAAGCCATTTCAGAAGATTACCCGTTCTATCGAGGATCTGACCGATGGTTATCTGGATGAGAGTATCTCTGTTCCGGACTATCTGGAAACAGAACTGATAACCGATGCATTTAACAAGATGCTGGCCCGGGTGCGGTCGCTGGACGAATCCCGTCAGGAGTTCGTATCCAACGTGTCACACGAATTGAAGACCCCTCTGACATCCATGAAGGTTCTGGCGGATTCTCTGAATGGACAGGAGAACGTGCCCATCGAACTCTATCAGGAATTCATGCAGGATATCACAGAGGAGATTGACAGGGAGAATAAGATTATTACCGACCTGTTATCTCTTGTAAAGCTAGATAAGAAGGCAGCAGGTTTGAATATCGAAGTGGTCAATATCAACGATCTTCTGGATTTGGTTGTGAAACGTCTGAAGCCTATCGCAGCAAGAGCGGAGGTGGAACTGATTATCGACAGTTTCCGTCCGGTCAATGCCGAGATCGATGAGACCAAGCTGACCCTGGCATTCTCCAATCTGGTGGAAAATGCCATAAAGTACAATAATGCAGGTGGATGGGTCCGGGTATCCTTGAATGCCGATCATAAGTATTTTTATGTGACAGTAGCGGATTCAGGAATGGGAATTCCCGAAGAGTCCCTAAACCAGATCTTTGAACGATTTTACAGAGTCGATAAGTCTCATTCCAGGGAAATCGGAGGTACAGGATTGGGACTTGCTATCACCAGAAGTTCCATCGTGATGCATCGCGGTGCTATTAAGGTATACAGTAAAGAGAACGAAGGAACCACATTTTCGGTGAGAATTCCAATCACCTATGTGGCATAGGAGGCGGAGCATGAAGAAATTTAGTATAGGGCTTCTCCTGGTGTTGTTCTTTTGTCTGTCGGCATCAGGATGTAGCAGCCCTCGCAGTAAAGATGGGGAGAAAGTAACGTACCAGATGTATTACATCAATGAAGAGGAGAATCAGGTGATTGCCAAGGACTATACACCCGAGTCCTCCACTACCATTGACATGATCGAGGAGTTTACCAAAAAGCAGTCGGAGAAGATTGATTCAAAGGAGTATCATACCATCTTGCCGGAAGGAGTAACCATTGATAATTCGGTTATGAATAATGGGACGCTGAGCCTGAATATGAGCAGCGGCTATGGGGATATTGAGCTTTCCCGGGAGATTTTATCAAGGGTGGGACTGGTTCGTACCTTTGGCCAGATTCCCGGGGTTGCCAGAGTTCAGATCCTTGTGGAAGGTCAACCTTTGAAAGACAGCATGGGCAAAGAAGTTGGAGCGATGACAGCCGACAGTTTTGTGGAGAATTCAGGGAAAGAGATTAATACGTACCAGAATATTGGGATGACTCTTTATTTTACCGATGAAAGTGGGAAAATGTTGGTTCCGGAAGAGCGGAATGTCTACTATAGCAGTAATGTGCCGCTGGAACGAGTGGTGGTAGAACAGTTAATCAAAGGACCGAAAGCGGATGGTCATTTTGCTACCCTGGCTTCGGAGACACGTATCTTAAGCGCGACGATTTCCGATGATATCTGTTATGTGAACTTTGATCAAAGTTTTCAGACCCTTAACTTGGATGTCAGCGAGGAGATTCCCATCTATTCCATCGTCAACTCCCTGGTCAGTGTATGTAAGGTAAGGGAAGTACAGTTTTCCATCAATGGTGAAAGCAAGGTAACTTACAAAGAGAACGTTGGCCTTGACCAGTTATTCCAGTGGAATCAAGAGATCATTCAGACCGAAGAATAGCCTTCCAAAAGCAGACACATGTTGTGATCAATAAAGGAAGGAAGCTGATTGATGATAAGACGACCACTTTTTATGGCCGGCATAGCACTCATTCTGGGTCTGTGCATCCTAACAGCCGCAGGTTTTCCTATATTAGGGAAGCCTGCGGAACAAGATGCAGTGATACAGTGTATCGATACAGAAGAGAACGTGAAGATTACCGGCCAGATTTATCAGCGGGTGGAAAAAAGTAATTCCATTCAATATTATATCAAAGAAGCAAATCTCAATTTCAAAAGTGTAAGATCTAAAGAGTTATTCATTTCAGAAGAGACAACATCATATAAAAATCCAATTGAAGAAAATAATATAATCAAACAAAACATATCATTCACGGATAATATTCCAATCAACCCAAGCATGTCTTTCGAACAAAGCATACCAATTTCACAAAATATCATGGTAATAGCAGGAAATAAGAATCAGTCCGAAGCTTTGAGCATAGGCAGTGAAATTCAGGTGGTGGGTGTTCTGGAAAGGATAGAAACTCCAGGAAATCCAGGCCAGTTTGACAGCCAGTCTTATTACTCGATCAAGGGAATTGGCTATACCATATGGGCCAAGGATATAGAGGTACTGACAGCCGGGGATGGATGGGGAGAGTGGCTTCAGCGGCTCAGGGAAAGGATGGTGGAGACACTGACATTGATGCTGCCCAAACGACATGCTGGGGTGTTGGCAGAGATGCTGCTTGGGGATAAAAGTAGTGGGGATCCGGAAACAAAGGTAAATTACCAGGTGGGAGGAGTCATGCATATCCTGTCCATCTCAGGACTTCACCTATCCTTGTTGGGCATGGGCTGTTACAGACTTCTGTGCAGAATCCGCCTGCCGGGAGCAATCAGGGCAATGGCTGCAGGGGTTTTAATGGGATTTTACTGTTGGTTTACCGGAGGTAATGTGGGCACCCTACGGGCACTTGTGATGTTTTATGTGGCCTTGGGGGCGAAGGTGAGCGGTGGAAGCTATGACCCGCTATCTTCAGCAAGTCTTGCATTGCTCCTGCTTCTCCTGGAGAATCCCCGTTACCTATTCTATAGTGGATTTCAGTTGTCCTTTGTGGCTGTCCTTGGGGCAGGTGCAATCTACCCAATCTGGAGGGATGCTTTGCCCGAGAAGCAGAAAGTCAAGGATTTTAGACAAAGATGGAAGCGGCTGATGAAGGATGGGATTCTTTCGACGCTAATCATTACCTTGAGCACACTCCCTCTGATCTGTTACTATTTTTATGAGGTTCCTTTGCTGGGACTGATTCCTAACCTGTTGATTCTGCTCACACTGAACGGTGTGATGATTCCCGGAGCATTGGGGATGGGGGCAGGATTATTCAGTCTGCTTACGGGTAAAATCCTCCTGCTTCCGGTATGGGGGCTTTTGGAACTGTATGAAATCCTGCTGAAAATGATACGAAATATTCCATGGTCCGTCTACATATGCGGCCAACCCCGGTTATGGCAGATACTGGTTTATTATATCTGTTACTTAATGGCCGCCGGTATCATATGGTGGAACAAGAATCCCAAGGAAAAGGATGGGGGAGAAGGGGGGAGGCCGAAAGAGCATAGACCGAAGGAGCAGGGGCAGAGATTAATTTGGATGATAAATATTGCATTGCTGGTGGCTGGGGTATGGATTCTATTATGGCGCCCATCGGTGGAGATGTCTCTTACTGCTTTGGATGTGGGGCAGGGGGATAGTATTGTCCTGCGCTGGGGCGAGCAGTGTTTTCTGGTGGACGGGGGCAGTTCCAGCGAAGGCCAGGTGGGTGCATACCGTATCCTCCCATACCTGAAGAGTCAGGGAATCCGGAAGCTGGATGGAATCGTCATCACACATATGGATGAGGATCATACCAATGGGATACTGGAACTGTTGGAAATGGTGGGAAAGAGGGAGACAGCCATCAGAGTTCAGCGTCTGTTTCTTCCGATTTGGATGAAGGGGAGTGAGGAGGAGATTCCATTTCTGGATTCGGCTAAGAGGGCCGGCATTTTGGTAGGCTATCTCCAGAAAGGGGATCGGATTCAGGAGGGTGAATTTTCTATGGAGGTGTTACACCCCGATGAAAATGGCAGTGATGGCAACGCAGGTTCTGTGACTCTTGGCGTTCATTATCAGGGATTTTGTGCCCTATTGACAGGAGATCTGGAAGGAAGGGGGGAAGAGCAGGTGATACAGGAATTATCGGCCTACGATTACCTTAAGGTGGCCCATCATGGTTCCAGGAACTCCACTTCCATGGAGTTCCTGGAGAAAGCAGATCCTGGGGTCGCCATCATTTCCTGTGGGAAAAATAATTATTATGGGCATCCTCATGGGGAACTGTTAGAGCGTCTCAGGCAGAAGGATATCAAGATATTCGTTACCTCCGAATGTGGTGCCGTGACCTTATACAAGGACAGGAAAAGGACTTATGTAACCACTTTCCGAAGGAGATGAATCGAAGAGTCGGACAAGACACTAAGCAGAAAACTGAGCATACTTTTTGGGAGAGATTCCCACCGCCTTGGTGAAGGCTTTTAAGAAATTGCTATAATCACGGAAACCGCACATGGCACAGGAATCCGTTACCGAATATCCCTCGGTCAGCAAGGATTTCGCTCTTGTGATCCGTTTGGCGGTTACGTACTTGTTAATCGTGGTTCCAGTGGCATCTTTGAAGATCCTACACAGGTAAGAGGTACTGATATAGAAGTGATCGGCCAGATTCTGGATGGTCAGGTTCTCCGAGAGATTCTGATTGACATAGGAAAGAATTCCATCAATCTGGTCATGGTGGGTTCCCGTAAACTCATGTTCCATCAGATCATGATCGCATTGTTGGAGAAAGATCTTGTTCAGGAAGGTCATCAATTCCAGGAAGACCGCCTGATCCAAGATGTCCTGACCGAATCCTTCGTTATCGGACAGCTTATGGATGTAGTAGAGGAACCGCTTTTGTTCTTCTGTCGTCAGGGACAGTTTATGACCAAAATTCATGTTACGGCAAGTGAAGCAGTAATTCAGATCTGTTTGTTCGGTACAGAATTGTTTCAGGTAATCCGGATAGATGGACAGTATGATCCGTTCGTGTTTTCCATGGTCAATCTGAGAAAGATGATGGCTTTCATATTGATTGATGAAGAAGATATCTCCGGAATTAAAGTTATAAAAACGGTTGTCTATTAAAAACTGCTTTCCACCAGAGATGGAATAATAGATTTCATAACAGTCGTGAATATGTATCGTCATAGGTTTCTCATCGTTATAGAGATGGGCAGCTGCAAAACTTCGGTTTTCAACGCAGGATTGGATGGCCGCTTTGCAGGAATGGTATAATTTCATGATTTTTTCCTTTCTTGTAAAGTTACCTCGGATAAAATAGCATTTTACCTCTTTAGTATAAGTCAATAATGTAAGATTTGCAACATTTTGGGCAATAAATAACAAGAAACAGAATTATGGATATGGTATGATATGATTAACACATGGTATAGTAGTATAGAAAGGTAGGTTATCTTATGGAATTAAGAACAGCTGCGTCTCCAAGAGACGTGAAACATTACACAACGGAACGATTGAGAGAAGAATTTTTGATTCAGAATGTATTTGAGGCAGATGAAATCAAGCTGGTTTACAGCCATATTGACCGTATCATCACAGGTTCTGCAACTCCGGTGGAGAAGGAATTAAAGCTGACAGCAGGAGATGAGCTGAGAGCCGAATATTTTCTCCAGAGACGAGAGATGGGTGTGATCAACATCGGTGGAGCCGGATGCATCACCATTGATGGCAAAACATATGAGGTTGCTCATAAAGACGGTATGTATGTCGGCATGGGCAAGAAAGATATCACATTTGCAAGTGTGGACAAAGAAAATCCTGCAAAATTCTATATCAACAGCGCACCGGCACATGCCGTATATCCAACAGTACTGATTAAGCGTGAAGGCACACCGGCTGATGATGTTGTTATCGTTAAGGATGTTAATAAAGTGGAACTTGGAACACTGGAAGAATCCAACCACAGAACTATCTGCAAATATATTCTCCCTGGCCAGGTGGAAAGTTGTCAACTTGAGATGGGTATGACGAGTCTGGAGCCAGGTAGTGTTTGGAACACCATGCCAAGCCATACTCATGACAGAAGAATGGAAGTTTATCTGTATTTTGAACTGCCGGAAGATGCATTTGTAATGCACTATATGGGAGAGCCTCAGGAAACAAGACATATCGTCATGAGAAATGAAGAGGCTGTGATTTCACCAAGCTGGTCCATCCATTCCGGAAGCGGATCCAGAAATTACTCCTTTATCTGGGGCATGGTAGGCGAGAACCAGGATTTTGATGATATGGACGGAATTGATAACAGAGATCTTATGTAAGGAATAGTGAGGTACGAATATGGGAATTAGTAATATGTTTTCCTTAGATGGAAAGGTAGCGCTGGTAACAGGTGCTGCATATGGAATTGGATTTGCGATTGCGGAAGCCTATGCAAAGGCCGGTGCTAAAATCGCATTTAACTGTAGAACTCAGGAACATATGGACAAGGCAATTGCGGACTATAAGGCCAAGGGAATCGAAGCCAGAGGTTATATCTGTGATGTAACCGATGAAGAGCAGGTTCAGAAGATGGTTGCCGACATTGAAAAAGAGCTGGGAACCGTTGATATTCTGGTAAATAATGCGGGTATTATCAAACGTATTCCTATGACAGAGATGAAGGTGGAGGAATTCCGTCAGGTGGTGGACATTGACCTGAATGCTCCATTTATTGTAGCCAAGGCAGTACTCCCGGGCATGATCAAGAAAAATCATGGTAAAATCATCAATATCTGCTCCATGATGAGCGAACTTGGACGTGAGACTGTTTCTGCCTATGCGGCCGCCAAGGGTGGTTTAAAGATGCTGACCAAGAATATCGCATCTGAATATGGCGAGCATAATATTCAGTGTAACGGAATCGGCCCTGGTTATATAGCAACTCCACAGACGGCACCTCTACGTGAGAAACAGGCGGATGGCAGCAGACATCCATTCGATCAGTTTATCATATCAAAAACTCCCCAGGCACGTTGGGGAACTCCGGAAGACCTGATGGGTCCAGCTATTTTCCTGGCCTCTGACGCTTCTGATTTTGTGAATGGACATATCCTCTATGTGGATGGTGGTATCCTGGCTTACATCGGAAAACAACCGTAACTAAATATAAGTGATTGAAGGGAAAGCCCCCTGAAAGCAGTGCTTGGACATTGCTTTCAGGGGGCTTCCTGTTACTCTACTTGTTATAATTATGATTTGCTTAAGATATCGGCGATTCGTTCGCTGGCGTGGCCATCTCCGTAGGGATTACTGGTGGAACTCATAGTATGGTATTCTTCCTGATCTTCCAGCAGTAATTTGAAATTCCGGTAAATGGTTTCTTCATCCGTACCAACCAGTTTTAAGGTTCCGGCCGCAATTCCTTCTGGTCTTTCTGTGGTATCCCGCATAACCAGAACTGGCTTTCCAAGAGATGGGGCTTCCTCCTGAATTCCACCGCTGTCGGTCAGAATCAGATAGGCATTGTTCAGGAAATTATGGAAATCCAAAACGTTCAAAGGCTCGATAATCCGAATATTCTTGTTGCCGCCCAGGATTCGGTCGGCAGTGTCTCTTACTCTGGGATTCATATGAATTGGATAAATTACCTTTATATCCGGGTGTTCATTGCAGATTCTATTGATGGCCCGGAACATATGCTCCATAGGTTCCCCCAGATTTTCTCTTCGATGAGCGGTGAGCATGATCAATCTGGCATCGCCGACCCAGTCCAGCTCCTCATGTCTGTATTCGGGATTGATGGTGGTCTTTAAGGCATCGATGGCGGTATTCCCCGTCACATAGATGGTTGAGTCGTCTTTGCCCTCGTTCAGCAGATTCTGCCTGGCCTGCTCCGTAGGAGCAAAGTGATAACGGGCAATCAGACTAACGGATTGTCTGTTGAACTCCTCGGGAAAAGGAGAGTCCATATTATAGGTTCTTAGGCCTGCCTCCACGTGGCCAACGGGAATCTGCAGATAAAAACAGGCCAGGGCGGTGGCATAAGTAGTGGTGGTATCACCGTGTACCAGAACTACGTCGGGACGCTCCTTTTCCAGAACTCCCTTTATATTGGTCAGAATTGCAGTGGTTACATCAAATAAGGTCTGATTTTCTTTCATAATATTCAGATTGATATCCGGCACGATGTGAAATGCGTCCAGAACCTGCTCCAACATCTCCTTGTGCTGTCCGGTAACACAGACAATCGTTTCGAATTCTTTCCTGGCTTTTAGTACATTGACTAAGGGACACATCTTGATTGCTTCCGGTCTGGTCCCAAATACCAGCATAACTCTTTTTTTGTTCATGGTTGCTATCCTTTCTTAGATCTTATATCTTAGGATTCAGGTGTCCAAACCCTGCTCTGCAAGAATACATACATTTCCTGCAGGGTAGGGTTTGGATACCTGAATCTATCTTAGGTTAGAAAAAAGAAACCTGCAATTTGGTAGACAGGTTTCTTTCGTCTTATACGTTGCGCTTGGTTTTAATCCAACCCTTCTGTCCGAAGACTTCTCTTTTAAATGCAATTAATGTTGCGGGGTACATCATAATTCTATAGACTGGATTCAAAAAGATACAGAATATATCTAACTTCCATTCTCCTTTTCTATAGCAATTCTTTATTTTCCAGACATACAGTGCCAAAGTAGGGATGTAGTTTAGGATGATAATCATCAATAATAAGTTTACACCTACTTCTTGAAAGCCGGTCAATTGAGCATTGATTATAATGGATTCAAATATGGTTCCGAGGATATAGGTATAAAAGATAGTGACTAATATCCCCAGTATGCCTTTCCAGGATTGTGTTAAGAAATAGATTAAATCTAGTTTGGCAAGTTTAGATAACTTGCTGTCTAGTATATCCCGGCTATACTTTCTGGCCTGCATATTTCCTTGAATCCAGCGGCTACGCTGTCTTACAAAGTAATAATAATTTTTTATGGCCTGCTGTTCCACGTCGGCCTCTATGGCAAATTTGGTCTGCCAGCCCTTCAGCAGGATCTTTAGCCCGATTTCAAAATCTTCAAGCAAACAGGTATCCCAGGGCTCACCGTCTAAGGACTGGAGGGCAGTGAATCTTATATATTGCCCATTTCCACCCATACAGACACTATCGAGGTATTCTCTGGAATTCTGGATGGCCGTGATTTCTACCTGGAATTCATAGTTCTGCATCTTTTGTAGAAGGTTATCGGTATTCACCATCTTAATTCGGGATTGAACAGCTCCAACTTTGGAATCTTGAAAGTACTTTTTGATGATATCATAGTGATCTTCGGAAATATGGGCATCGGCGTCAAAAACACCGACGATTACATCCTCAGCTTCATAGTTCAAGCTTTCAATCTCTTTGGCAATATGTGCGTAACAGGCATTGAGGGCTTTTCCCTTACCCGCCCGGGCATCTGGTGCTTTTCTGCGAAATAGATGTACCCTTTCATCGGGATATTCATTTACGATTTCGGCAGTACGATCATCGGATGCATCATCTATTACATAGATTTTTAGATTCTGGGGTGCGTTGCTCAAAAGTGATTTTAAGGTCTTTTCGATTACCGCTTCTTCATTGAGACAGGGTATGATCAAATATGTAATAAAGTCTTTATCAATCCCGTGGTTGAAATAATCGGTCTTTTTACTCTTGGGTAGCAGAATTACGAAAAAAACGTAACTGCAGAACACAAATAACATATATGTTGTGTAAATGGCCAGAATAGTTATCATAAACTGATACATAGTAATACTCCCCCTGTATTTCCTATTATAAAGGAAATTAATCGGTATTGCTATACGTTATGATAATAAAGATTATACATAACGCTGCCGCACTTTTTTCTGATTCGAACCATCAGATTTCACAGTCACTTCAGTGAATTCGGCAGCAAATTGTTGGTTCTTTTCATCTGTTTTCATAGCATGTCTGATTCGGATTGCCACGGAGGCTATAGCGGCAGCACAAATCGATGCAATTAAAATCACAAAAACAATATTAATTGAAAAAATATACATTGTTTTACCTTCTTTCTATTAAAGTTTAAGTACCATGACACAGGCGTTATTTAAACGCTTGTGTATAACAGAAGTATCAATGTTATAGGTAAAGAAAATTTATATAAGATATCTGACGAAGTATATCCTTTTATGTCTAAAAATAACATGGAAGAATAGTATCATACTCGACTTTAGTTGTCCACATTAAGATTGTTTTTGAGCGGAAAGTGATGAGGCTATACATGGTGTTTTGACAAAAATATAAACAAAAAATATCTGGTGCGCTAAAAAATAATTATAAGATGAAAAATAAAAAGTTTTTATTTAATAGAGATAAATGTCAATATTCGACAAAGACCATCGGCCATATATGGAATATAATAGAAAAAACAGAGAAAAGAGGGAGTAAGAAAAGAAAAGTTGTGGAATTATCTAATTGGGCATTTTTGCAAAGAAAGGAATGGAAAATATTGGAAATTAGTTTCATTTCCCCTCTTGTTCTTTGACAAATGGAACAGGAACGTGTATTATAATGACAAGGTACCTAAACAGAGGGAAATGTGAGTAGTAGGAAGTATAGGTATTAAGATACAGAAAATCAAAATAGATATATTTAAGTGAAAAGAGGAGAAGGAAGATGGGTGAGCCACGTAGGCATGGGGATAGGAATCAAAGACATGAGAACTTCCATAATGAAGAGAGAGAACATATAAGAGGCGGACAAGGGCACAGACCTAAGGAATTTGAAGCTTTTATGGAAAAAGATGATTTACCAGGTCTCATGAGCAGATGTGGACATTATCTCTATCACCATCCTGGGAGAAGAAGGGGGCAGGGTAAGATACTCAGAATCTTATCTCAGAAGGAAGAGATGACCCAGAAAGAACTACAGGATATTCTTGAGATACGTCCCGGTTCCATGAGTGAAATCATATCTAAGCTGGAGTGTCGGGGGATGCTGGAGCGAATCCGTGATGAGAAGGACAAACGTAAGATTATTCTTCGTATTACGGAAGAGGGAAAGTTAGAAGGTTCGGAAAAAACCAGACATGAGATTGAACAGGAGCTTTTTCGAGCCCTGAGCGAGGAAGAACAGAGTGGATTGAGGGCATTACTGAAAAAGTTGTTGGACGATTGGTATAAAAAAGAAGAGGAGTGAAGTTTGAACTGCCCCCATAAGTTAGTTTTGTAGTCTAACTTATGGGGGCAGTTCATGTGTTTATCTTCCGTTAGTAAGATGTTGATTCAGGCGGGCTATCATGTCATCGGCATTAACGCCATGTACCATGCATGCGTCTTCCAGGGACTCCATCTGTGAGGATGGGCAACCCAGACAATGCATGCCCATATCCATCAGGAGGGGAGCCAGGTCGCCATCCACTCTTAGAATATCTCCGATTACCATATCCTTTGTGATCACTGTTTTGTTAGTCATAAAAATTCTCCTTTTCTATTAGTTATTCTACAACTGTATCATGCTTATACAGTCGTTTTTATCTCTGAGGTTACCCGTATTATACCATTGTTATATCAATAAGTCTGTTGTTTTGACAACATAAATGTGAAAATTATTATTTTGATCAGGAATAATAAGTTATTTGAATCTGAAAGAGGGATTTTCTACGTGAAATTAGTTTTAAATTAATGGTATATCATTTATAATGATGATACCAGGGTCAAAAGGTCATGCGTTTCATGCTTGCATGAAAAAGCATGAGTTTGGGACCCGCAAAACATGAGAAAGTAGCCCGAATAGGGCGGATTTCGAATGTTTTTAGAAGTGCGAGAGC
>DVNN01000110.1 GCA_018714325.1 Candidatus Pelethocola excrementipullorum | reverse complement strand
CACAAATAAAAAAAGTGCCTTATAAAAGGCACTTTTTTCTATGGACCTGAGGGGAATCGAACCCCTGTCCGAAAGCCTCGCCATTTGGGCATCTCCCATCACAGTCACTGATTTAACATTCCCTCTACCTTACGCCCGGTGACAGGCTTAAGGCTTTAGTAGCTTCATAAGTTCTTCCATCCCCTCAAAGCTTTGGAGACGAAGTGCCCCACTAAAATTGGTGCCAGGGATTTAGATGTGGGAGTCTAAATTCTGACAGCTGCCATTAGGCAGCACACAAAACGTTTTCGTCTGCGTTTAAAATTATTTTCCAGGTTGATGACGCGGTCCCGGGGCCGCAGATGGCTTCCCAAACTTTAAAACCCCCGTCGAAACCAGTACAAGCCCGAATCATAATATTCGTACTAATATCCGGTGCAGACAAGTATCTGAAAGTTTTGTTTGTTCCATGGATAGTATAACAGCTATGATGATGCAAGTCAACAGATATTTTTTCTATTCCTTAACTGGAAAAACTTTCATTCATAACATTTTAACTAGACGCTTACGGCTCTATTTATTTTTTTGCTCAAACATCAATTTCTCATAGAATCTAAAATAAATTCTTAATTTTGAAGTCTCTCTCTGCTTCCCTGCGCATATCTTTTTTCGCGATATCCTGCCGTTTGTCATAGAGCTTCTTGCCCCTGGCAAGACCCACCTCGACTTTAACCAAGGAGTTCTTAAAATATACCTGCAGGGGAACCAGGGTATAACCCTTCTCTGCGGTACTCCCTTGCAGTTTCATGATCTCATGGCGGTGCATCAACAGTTTCTTTGTCCTCAGCGGATCTTTATTGAAGATATTTCCCTTTTCATAGGGACTGATATGCATTCCATAGATAAACATCTCTCCATTTTCAATCCGTATAAAAGATTCTTTGATCGAACACTTACCCATCCGCAGGGACTTTACCTCCGTGCCGTGTAAGGCGATACCCGCCTCATACTTTTCCTCTATAAAGTAGTCATGATATGCCTTTTTATTATTGGCAATCATCCGGCTTCCTTTTTCCTTACTCATCCTCTTCTCCCATCTCTTCCAGGGTGAAATCAATGGTTTTATTGCCGATATCGGTGTCGGCAACCCGAACCTTAACTTTATCCCCCAGACGGTATACCTTCTTTGTTACCTCTCCCACCATCTGATAATTATCCTCATCATAATGATAGTAATCATCTCTAAGCGTATTCACATGAACAAGACCTTCCACGGTATTGGGTAGTTCCACATAGAGTCCCCAACCGGTCACCCCAGAGATTGTTCCGTCAAATACCTCACCCAGATGATAATGCATATACTCTGCAATCTTCATCTTGTCGGTTTCCCGCTCCACTTCCTCTGCCCGGCGTTCCGTAGCGGAGGTCTGCTTTGCCACATCATCCAGTATGGACACGTAATAGGATTTCTTCTGGTCGTCCATACGTTTTCTCAGATCATCCTTGATAATTCTATGGATCTGAAGATCTGGATAACGACGAATCGGAGATGTGAAATGACTATAATATCTGGCTGCCAGCCCAAAGTGGCCTGTGCATCCGATGGAATATCGAGCCTGCTTCATGGAGCGCAGAAGAAGTCTGCTGATCAAAGGTTGCATAGGAGATCCCTCAATTTGACTGAGGATATCCTGTACCTCTTTGGGGCTGATCTCTTCCATACTCTTCGTTACTTCGATTCCCTGATTTCTGATAAAAGACAATACGCTTTCCATCTTTTCCATATCCGGATTCTCATGTGTCCTGTATAAGAAAGGAATCTCTCTTTTACAGTATTCTTTGGCCACGGTCTCATTGGCCTGAAGCATGAAGTCCTCAATGAGATTTGTGGCTGCATTTCTCTCATAAGCCCTAATCTCGATGGGCTTTCCTAATTCATTCAGTATAATCTTGCTCTCCGGAAACTCGAAGTCAATGGCTCCACGTTTTCTTCTGGTGGAGCGCAGCAAATCGGATAACTGCTGCATCATCCGAAACATCGGTACAAATTCCAGATATTCCTGTATGACTTCTTCATCGGAATTCGTTATGATTTTATTCACATTGGTGTAGGTCATCCTGCGATCCACATGAATCACGGTTTCCGCAATCTTGTGTTTGGCCACCTGCCCATTTTTATCAATCCACATAATACAGGACAAGGCCAGCCTGTCCTCACCTGCGTTCAAAGAGCAGATACCATTGGACAAACGCTTGGGGAGCATGGGGATTACACGATCCACCAGATATACGCTGGTTCCTCTTTTCAACGCCTCTCTGTCCAATGCGCTGCCATTCTGGACATAATTACTGACATCCGCAATATGGACACCCAGCTTGTACAATCCATCTTCCATGGTTAAGGAAACCGCATCATCCAGATCCTTGGCATCCTCACCATCGATTGTGACCATCGGCCAATCTCTCAGATCCAGCCTGCCATTCATATCCCCTTCCTGAACGTGATCAGGGCAACGATCCGACTGACTGATCGCCTTTGCAGGAAATACCATAGGAATGTCATAGGCCCTCGCCACCGATAACACATCCACTCCTGGATCCGTGGCTTTACCCAAAACTTCGATTACCTTACCCTCCGGATTCTTCTGGTTTCCGCCGTATCGGTTCATCCGTACAATGACCTTGTCACCTGTTACGGCGCTGTTGATAAACTCTTTTGGGATAAAGATATCTTTTGATATTTTACGGTTGTCGGCAACCACAAAACCAAAGGAGTTGCTTCTTTCAAATGTTCCCACAATCTCAGAGATTCCATGGGACAGCACCTTTACGACCCGCCCTTCCTGGCGGCTTCCGCTCTTGTCTGGAAGCAACGCCACTTCCACCTCATCCATATGAAATGCATCACCGGTATGAGGGGCTGGTATGAAAATATCTTCCGCCTCGGCATCTTGCAGCTCCACAAAACCAAATCCCTTGGAATGGCTGATAAAGGTTCCTGTTAGATGTTCCATGTCATCCAACATGGCCTCATTCCTGCTTTCACCGTTCTCTATGTCTCCTTTGCCCCTGCGGGAGTCTGCCCCGCTTTTAGACGGCTTTTTCTTATATCGCCCCCGGTGAATTGTGACGATTTTGCCTTCATCTTCCAAGGATTCCAGAATATCCTGCAGTTCATGTCTGCTGCTCTTCGGAATCTGAAGCAATACGGCGATCTCTTTTGCCTTCATAGGCACATAGTTCTTAGAACAGATGAGATCATAAATCATCTTCTTCTGATCTTTATTTATATTACTTTTCTTCTTTATCAAATTATTGTTCCTCATATATTAAAATTATTGTTCCTCTATAAAAAACGAAAGAGTCTACCCGTCAGGCTCTCGCGCTGACGCGCGTCACTTTAGTGACAATTTCGGCTGAAGCGTCATGTGCATCCCCCGGAGGGTTATTATATCATAGGAAAACTTTCCTATGATACAATAAAGAGTCTGGCTTGTCAGACTCTCGCGCTGACGCGCGTCACTTTAGTGACAATTTCCGATGAAGCGTCATGTGCATCCCCCCGGAGGGTTATTATATCATAGGAAAAACTTTCCTATGATATAATAAAGACTGTTGCCATATTGCAACAGTCTTTTGTGCTTAAAAGTTCAGATTCAGTACAATTGATAACACGATAAATAATACCGCCATCAATTTTGTTAGTTTAACTAAAGTACCTTCCGCAGAACGGCCTTTATTTTTTCCCCAATAGGTATCTGCAATACCCGCAATGGCTCCAAGGCCTTGCTGCTTACCTTCCTGCATCAATACGACTACAAGCAATGCTATACAATCTATTACATACAAAATTGTTATAAGTGTTCTTAAGATTACCACATCCACACCTCCTATAAACGAACTTTCTATATTCTATCATAGGAATTGGAATATTTCAACAGTTTTTTGCAAGTTCCACGATACTCGTACTATATTTTTCCTTATTCAGCCTCTACTCGCTTACGAGCCTGTATTCCCTCCAGTGAACCGTATTCAGAAATACAGCCAAGATACTCTTCAATTCGAAGAAGTTGATTGTATTTTGCGTTTCTATCAGACCTGCAGGGTGCTCCTGTCTTAATCTGTCCTGCTCCGGTGGCAACGGCTAAATCAGCGATAAAAGGATCTTCCGTCTCTCCGGAACGATGGGAAATAACAGCACGATAACCGGCATGTTGTGCCATCTCAACGGCATCCAAAGCCTCTGTCAGAGTTCCAATCTGGTTTACCTTTACCAAAATCGCATTGGCTACCTGAAGATCGATCCCACAGCGCAGACGCTTGATATTGGTCACGAACAAATCATCCCCCACCAGCTGCATCTTATCACCCAGTTCTTCGGTCAACACCTTCCATCCATCCCAGTCATCTTCGTGCAATCCATCTTC
>DVNN01000109.1 GCA_018714325.1 Candidatus Pelethocola excrementipullorum | reverse complement strand
GATCAACTGTCTGGAGTGGGAGAAGAATCTGCTGATTTTCCTGAGAAAGGGAAAAAGGCAGGATGACACTTTGTTGGTGGTGTGCAATTTCTCAGGCCAGGAATATGAAAAATTTCAGATAGGTGTGCCCTATCCTGGAAAATACAAAGAGATTCTAAACAGCGATGATCTGGCATATGGCGGTACTGGATTTGTGAATCCCAGAGTGAAGATCAGCAGGCAGGTGGAATGGGATGATAGGAAGGATTCCATCACTGTGAATATCGCCCCCCTGTCGGTGGCTGTGTTTGCTTATACAAAGGCGGTGGAAAAGCTGGTGGACAATAAGAATGCCAAGCGAAAGGCCGGAAAGGCAACCGCTGCTAAGAAAAAGGACCTAAAGAAAGAATTACAGGAGAAGATAGAGAAAGAGGAGAAACGTAAAGGATGATTACTTGGGAATTTTTTCAGGAATGGTTGGGGAAAACCGGAACGAATGCCTTGCTGTTTCTGGGGAAATTATTATTTGCAGTGGTGGTTTATTTCATCATAAGCAAAGTGATAAAAAAGATATGCAAGATTTTAAAGCAAAATATGGATCGCTTTCACGTGGAACCCTCCGCTGCCAGTTTTGTCGTATCACTCATACGCTACTCGGTACTGGTGCTTACTGTCATTACCATCATTATTCAACTGGATATCGTGAAGGAATCTTCGATCACCGCACTTTTGGCCTCGGCCGGTGTTGCCGTCTCTCTTGCTTTGCAGGGAGGTTTATCCAACTTCACGGGAGGAATTCTGATTCTGTTCCTGAAGCCATTTAAGGCGGGGGATTATATTATCTGCCAGTCTGACAATGTGGAAGGAACGGTGAAGAAGATTGAGATGTATTATACTACCATCATGACCGCCGACAATCGGGTCACTTTGATACCTAATTCGAATCTGACCAACAATACCATAACCAATGTGACGGCGATGGACAGAAGAAAGCTGGAGATTAAGGTGGGAATCGCCTATGAATCCGATATCCTGAAAGCAAAGCGGATCATGCAGGAGCTGGTGGAGAAGGAGCCCAGATTTCAGCAGGAGGACAGGCAGTTTTATGTGGACGAGCTCAGTGACAGCTGGGTAATGGTAGGCTTTCGGGCCTGGGTGGCCACCGGGGACTACATGCAGCTGCGCTGGGATATGTTGGAGCGTGTGAAACTTAAGTTGGATGAAGAAGGGATACGGATTGCCTATAACCAGTTGGATGTCCATATAAAAGGGGAAGAGGGAGTTCGTCAGACTAGCGGGAATTGAATTGTAAGAATTGGTCAAAAAACCCGTAAAATCTGGTATTTCAATGGAATTAGCCCTTGCTTTTCCATATTAAGGGTGATATACTATAAATGTTAATGAAGTTACTAGCTGAAGAGTGGACGCGATGTCCACTCTTCTTTATTGGAATCAAAGCCGTAAAGGTGGTGAGAACATTGAGTAAAAAAGAAGAATACGAACAAAAGGCCGAAGCAATGCTGCTGCCAATCGTGGATGAACATGGATTTGAGTTGGTCGACGTAGAATATGTAAAAGAAGGCGGAAACTGGTATCTGCGGGCTTATATTGACAAAGAAGGCGGTATCGCAGTGGATGATTGCGAGGTGATAAGCCGGGCTTTTGGCAATATGCTGGATGAGAAGGATTTCATCGAGGATTCCTATATTCTGGAGGTAAGTTCTCCAGGCCTTGGACGTCCGTTAAAGAAAGAAAAGGACTACGTAAGGAGCATGGGCAAGGAGCTGGAAATCAGAACCTACCGTGCGATTGACAGGCAGAAGGAATTTTTTGGTGTCTTAAGTGCATATGATGAGAACAGTGTGACGATTACCATGGAAGACGGAAGCGAGCAGACTTTTGAGAAGTCGGAGATCGCGTTGATTCGTCTGGCATTCGATTTCTAGAGCGTGTTTGAAAATCGGCATTGTGCAGAGAGCGAGAAAAAATAGCAGAATTTACGCATAATGGCTATTTTCAAACACGCTCTGGTACATCGTTTTTAAGGCTGTTAACTGCAAAGAATGAATTTCCAGATTCCTATTTAAAAAGTCAGGGGAAGCAACCTGTTGGCTTTTTGAATATCGTTTCTGGAATTTGTCCTGTATCTGGGTTTATTCCTTGCGATGATGTACTTGTATTAGCCATCCGGCAGTTCGTTGATTACAGGAGGAAAAGAAAAAAATGAATACAGAGTTATTAGAAGCCCTTAATATTCTGGAAAAGGAAAAAAACATCAGCAAGGATGCATTGCTGGAGGCCATTGAGCAGTCCCTTTTGCAGGCGTGCAAGAATCATTTTGGGAAGGCCGATAATGTAAAGGTGACTATCAATCCTGAGACCTGTGATTTTTCGGTCTATGCCGAAAAAGAAGTGGTGGAAGAAGTGGAGGATTCCGTTCTGCAGATCAGCCTTGCGGATGCCAAAATGAAGGATTCCAAGTACGAAGTGGGCGATATCGTCAATGTGGAAATAAAGTCCAAAGAATTCGGACGTATTGCCACTCAGAATGCAAAGAACGTAATTCTTCAGAAAATCCGTGAAGAAGAGCGTAAGGTTCTCTATAATCAATATTATGAGAAAGAGCATGATCTGGTTACCGGTATTGTTCAGCGTTATGTTGGTAATAATGTAAGCATTAACCTGGGTAAGGTGGATGCTCTGCTTACAGAGAATGAGCAGGTGAGGGGTGAAACCTTCCGTCCCACCGAGCGAATCAAATTATATGTGTTAGAAGTAAAAGATACACCCAAAGGTCCGAAGATTCTTGTGTCCAGAACCCATCCGGAGTTGGTAAAGCGTCTCTTTGAAGCCGAAGTTACCGAGGTAAGAGACGGTATTGTGGAGATGAAGAGCATCGCCCGAGAAGCGGGATCCCGTACCAAGATTGCGGTATGGAGCAACGATTCGGACGTGGATGCCGTAGGAGCCTGTGTAGGTATGAATGGTGCCCGTGTCAATGCCATCGTGGATGAGCTGAGAGGCGAGAAGATAGACATCATCAACTGGGATGAGAATCCAGCCCTGTTGATTGAGAATGCACTTTCACCGGCAAAGGTAATCTCCGTTATGGCTGATCCGGATGAGAAGACAGCAAAGGTTATCGTGCCGGACTACCAGCTTTCACTGGCCATCGGTAAAGAAGGACAGAACGCAAGACTGGCAGCACGTCTTACCGGATTTAAGATTGACATTAAGAGTGAGACTCAGGCGAGAGAGGCCGGAGACTTTGAGTACTATGAAGAAGAGTATGATGAAGGAGACGATGAGGATTCCTACGGTGAATTAGAGGAAGATGATACAACGATTTCCGAAGAAATAGAAGTTGAAGAAGATGAATTAATTACAGCCGAATCTCCAGAGGAAGACACTGCAGAAGATGATGCAGAGGAAGATCAGGAGGAACAACCGGAATAGCCACGACATTTATCTGAACAGCAGAATACCTGAAAGTGGTTCTGGTTGATTGAAAAGCTGTGCTTTCGTAAAGAATATTAAGAGGCAGGATGTGATTATTTGGGAACTGTAAGAAAAGTACCGATGCGTAAATGCATCGGATGCAACGAGATGAAAAGTAAAAAAGAGCTGATACGAGTGATTAAGACTCCGGAAGGTGAGATTCTGCTGGATGCTACAGGCAAGAAGAATGGAAGGGGCGCCTATGTGTGCCAATCCAGAGAGTGTCTGGCAAAAGCCATAAAGAGCAAGGGATTAGAGCGTTCTTTCCAGATGGCGATTCCAAAGGAAGTTTACGACAGCCTGGAAAAGGAGATGGAGACACTTGAATGAAAGAAGAATTTACTCCTTCCTAGGTCTGGCCATGAAGGCCGGAAAGATTGCAAGCGGCGAATTTCAGGTGGAACATGCGGTGAAAGCTGGAAAGGCAGCTCTTGTGATAGTGACGGAAGACGCCTCGGAGAACACCAGGAAGAAATTTGGCAATATGTGTGAATACTACCGTACGCCAATCTGCTATTTCGGGAATATGGAAGGACTTGGAAAGGCAATAGGAAAGACATTCCGGGCATCGCTTGCAGTTACGGATGAGAACCTGGCGAAAGCAATAGCGAAACAGATGAATGAGTAGTTAGAAAGGTCGGTGGTAACATGCCAAAACTGAGAATACATGAGCTTGCAAAAGAGTTGAACAAAACTAACAAAGAGGTCATGGATTTTTTGAAAGATAGTAAGATAGATGTTAAAAGCCATATGAGTATCCTGGGAGATGATCAGGAAGCGGTTGTTCGTAAGAAATTTGCTTCCAAAGCAGACCAGGGAGGAAAAGCAGAGGAGAAGTTAGTGGAGAAACCAAAGAAGAAATCTAATATTATTCAGGTGTTGCGTCCACAGAACGCGACCAGCCAAGAGGCAAGAAAGAAACTACAGCAACGTGCTCAAAGTGAGAATACATCCAAGGCTCAGGGAAGTGAAAAGGAAGTGAGCTCCCAGAGTACACCTGTTCAGGAGAAACCGGCAGCACCGAAAGCTGATCAGGCAGATAAGAGTGTAGAGACGAAAAGGGTACAGCAGACTCAGGGTGAGAGCCCAGTTCGTACCCAGAGTGATTCAAGTTCACAGACGGGGCACAGTGCTCGTCCCCAGGGAGACAGACCGCAGCGTACCTATGGTGATAGACCTGCCCGTCCTCAGGGAGACAGACCGCAGCGTACCTATGGTGACAGACCTGCCCGTCCTCAGGGAGACAGACCACAGCGCACCTATGGTGACAGACCTGCCCGTCCCCAGGGAGACAGACCACAGCGCCCATACGGTGACAGACCTGCCCGTCCTCAGGGAGACAGACCACAGCGTCCATACGGTGACAGACCTGCCCGTCCTCAGGGAGACAGACCACAGCGCCCATACGGTGATAGAACAGGCCGTCCCCAGGGAGACAGACCACAGCGTCCATATGGCGATAGATCGGCTCGTCCTGGAGATAGAAATGGCCGTCCACAGGGTGGTGTTGGCCGTGACAAAAAACCACAGGTTGAGTCAATGGATCTTGGATTGAAAAAACCATCCAGAGATACCAGCCATAAGGTAAAAGATAAGACCAAGGATAATTTGAGAGATAAGAAATTTGGTGAAGACCGCAAACCGAACCAGGGCAATCGTCCGAATCAGTCCCGCCGTCCAAACCAGTCTCGTCGTCCGAATCAGCATCTTCCGAAAGCTCTTCAGAAACCGGTACAAAGACCGAAGGAGGAGAAGAAGGAAGTAGTTAAGGAAATCATAATTCCAGAGAAGTTAACAATCCGTGAGCTTGCAGACAAGATGAAGATGCAGCCATCTGTGATTGTAAAGAAACTTTTCCTGGAGGGTATCATGGTTACTGTAAACCATGAAATCGATTTTGATAAGGCTCAGGAAATTGCGCTGGAATATAATATCATTGCAGAAGAGGAAGTAAAGGTAGACGTAATCGAAGAACTTCTTCGTGAGGAAGAAGATGACGAGAAGGATTTAGCTCCACGTCCGCCGGTTGTATGTGTTATGGGACACGTTGACCATGGTAAAACTTCTCTTCTGGATGCAATTCGTAATACCCATGTAACAGACCGCGAGGCCGGAGGTATTACTCAGCATATTGGTGCGACTGTAGTTAGTATCAATGACCAGAATATCACATTCCTGGATACACCAGGACATGAGGCATTTACCGCCATGCGTATGCGTGGTGCAAATTCCACAGATATTGCAGTTCTGGTTGTAGCAGCCGATGATGGTGTTATGCCTCAGACCATAGAGGCCATCAACCATGCTAAGGCAGCAGGGGTAGAGATTATCGTTGCCATCAACAAGATCGATAAGCCAAGTGCCAATGTGGAACGTGTAAAACAAGAGTTATCTGAGCATCAGTTGATTCCGGAAGACTGGGGTGGAAGCACCATATTTGTTCCGGTATCCGCGCATACCCATGAGGGTATCACCGAACTGCTGGAGATGATTCTGCTTACAGCTGAAGTGCTTGAGTTGAAGGCGAATCCGAAACGTACGGCAAGAGGTCTCGTAATCGAGGCTAAACTGGATAAGGGAAAAGGTCCTGTGGCCAACATCCTGGTTCAGAAGGGTACCTTACATGTAGGGGATTATATCGCCGCAGGAGCATGCTCAGGTAAGGTCCGTGCCATGATGGATGATAAGGGACGCCGCGTGAAAGAGGCTGGCCCATCCACTCCGGTTGAGCTGTTGGGCTTGGGCGATGTACCGAATGCCGGTGAAATCATCGTTGCTACCGATACAGATAAAGATGCTAAAAACTTTGCAGCTACCTTCGTATCAGAAGGAAAGAATAAGCTGCTGGAAGATACAAAAGCGAAGATGTCTCTGGATGACTTGTTCAGCCAGATTCAGGAAGGCAACCTGAAGGAATTGAATATCGTAATTAAGGCCGATGTACAGGGATCCGTAGAAGCTATGAAGGAATCTCTGGTTCGTCTGTCAAACGAAGAAGTCGTGGTTAAGATTGTTCATGGCGGCGTTGGTGCCATCAATGAATCCGATGTTACCCTTGCGGCAGCATCCAATGCGATCATTATCGGATTTAACGTGAGACCGGATGTTCAGGCTAAGACCGTTGCCGATCAGGAAGGCGTGGATATGCGTCTGTACCGTGTCATCTACCAGGCAATCGAAGATGTGGAAGCTGCCATGAAGGGTATGCTGGATCCTATATTCGAGGAAAAGGTAATCGGACACGCAGAAGTCCGTCAGCTGTTTAAGGCTTCCGGAATTGGTACAATCGCAGGAAGTTATGTTCTGGATGGTGCATTCCAGAGAGGCTGTAAAGTACGTATCAGCCGTGAAGGAAAGCAGATTTATGAAGGACCTCTGGCTTCACTGAAGCGTTTCAAAGACGATGTCAAGGAAGTTAGAGCCGGATATGAATGTGGTCTTGTGTTTGAAGGCTTCAATGATATTCAGGAATTAGACGTTGTGGAAGCTTATACCATGGTGGAAGTGCCTAGATAAGTGTAAGCACCGCCTGCATTAAGTGCTAAGCGCACTTGAAAGACAGAAAACAGAGGGAATAAAGTGAGAAAAAACAGTATCAAAAACACCAGGATCAACGGAGAGGTTCAGCGGGAGTTAAGTCAGATTATCCGCATGGAAATCAAGGACCCAAGAATTGCCATGATGACTTCTGTCACCGCGGCAGAGGTCTCTCCGGACCTGAAGACTTGCAGAGCATATATCAGCGTGCTGGGAGATGAGAAGGCCAAGGCCGATACACTTGCCGGACTACGCAGCGCGGAAGGTTATATCCGCAGACTTCTTGCTAAAAGCGTAAACCTTAGAAATACACCGGAGATTCAGTTCGTATTGGATGAGTCCATCGAATACGGCATGAACATGTCAAAGCTGATTGATGATGTAAATCAGGATAGACATGAAAAGGAAGATGAGGAAGATGAATAAGCTTACAGAAGTTTTGGAAGGAATTTCTACGGTTGCAATTGCGGGCCACGTTAATCCAGATGGAGACTGCGTGGGTTCCTGCATGGGACTCTATCTGTATCTGAAGGATAATTACCCTCAGATACAGGCAGATGTATATCTGGAAAAGCCAAGAGAAGTGTTTCATTATATCAAAGATATTGACAAGGTTAAAAGTGAATGTGAACCCGGTCAGATCTATGATCTGGTGGTTCTTTTGGATGTGAGCAGCAGAGACCGTATAGGTGTGGCAGCACCCCTGTTTGACCATGCGGTAACCACGGTGGGAATCGATCATCATATCACCAATGATGGGTTATGTCAGATCAATCAGATTCTTCCCCATGCCAGCTCCACCTGTGAGGTTTTGTATGATCTTCTGGAAGATGAGAAGATTACAGAAGCATGTGCGGAGTCACTATACACTGGAATTGTACACGATACGGGAGTCTTTCAATACTCCAACACTTCACCACATACCATGCGTGTGACTGCGAATCTAATGGAAAAGGGTATTCCATTTTCCAATATCGTGGATGGAAGCTTTTACCAGAAATCCTATGCTCAGAATCAGATTCTGGGGCGTACCTTGATGGAGAGCATCATGATGCTGGATGGCCGGTGCATCGTCGGTATCGTTCGGCAAAAAGAGATGGAATTCTATGGACTGACATCAAAAGATCTGGATGGCATAGTCAGCCAGCTCAGGAATACGGAAGGTGTGGAAGTAGCACTGTTTCTGTATGAACGCAGTTTCCAGGAATTCAAGGTGAGCATGAGATCCAACGATGATGTGGATGTCAGCAGGATTGCAGGAATGTTCGGAGGTGGAGGCCATGTGAAGGCGGCTGGCTGCACCATGCAGGGAAGTCCCTTCGATGTGGTTAACAATATAACACTTCAGATAGAAAAACAATTGACAGAGGAAGAATAAGGCACATGTATGATGGAGTCTTAAATATTTATAAAGAAGCGGGTTTTACCTCCCACGATGTGGTGGCAAAACTACGTGGAATATTAAAACAAAAGAAGATAGGGCATACGGGAACGCTGGATCCTGATGCCGTCGGGGTACTTCCGGTCTGCCTGGGTAAGGCGACCAAACTCTGTGACATGCTTACAGATGAGAGGAAGACCTATCGGGCGGTTCTGCGCCTTGGAGTGACTACGGATACCCAGGATATGAGCGGGCAGGTGCTTGATGAGCATCCGGTCGAGTGCTCAGAAGAAGAAGTCCGGGCATCTGTGGAAAGCTTTCTAGGCGATCAGATGCAGGTTCCACCTATGTATTCTGCCTTGAAAATAAATGGTAAAAAACTGTATGAACTGGCCAGAGAGGGTAAGACGGTAGAACGTCAGCCACGCCCTGTGACATTTTATGACATTACTATATGCCAGATGAGCCTCCCAACAGTGACCTTTCTGGTGACCTGCTCCAAGGGAACTTATATCAGGACCTTGTGTCATGATATAGGTGAAAAATTGGGATGCGGCGGAGCCATGGAACATCTGACCAGGGTAAGGGTAGGCCGTTTTGCCATAGAAGAAGCATTGACTCTGAATCAGGTGGAAGAACTGAGACAAAAGGACCAGGTGGAGGAACATCTGATTCCTGTGGAGAGCATGTTTGAACATCTGATGGAGGGTTTGGTAAAACCCGAATTTGATCTGCTAGTACACAATGGAAATCCCCTGAGACCGGATCAGATTGTGGGCATTCAGCCAGAAGAAGAGGGTTACAGCTCCCTTAGGGTCTATGATAGTACCCACCAGTTTATGGGGATTTACGAATATCATGCGGGGCGGGATATCTATAAACCAAAGAAAATGTTTCTGTAACTATATGTGATCAAATAGTTACATGTTTTTATAGATCGAGGAAACTATGAGATATATCAAAAAAACACTGAATTTTGAGGCTGAGAGGCCGTCTGTGATCACTCTGGGTAAGTTTGACGGGGTACATAGAGGGCATATGAAGTTAATAAACCGTATACTGGAAATTGGAAAGAGGGATGACTTGGAAACGGTCATCTTTACTTTTGATGTATCCCCCCAGGTGAGCTTGAACCATAAGAAGCCCCAGATGCTGCTGACCAACGAGGAGAGAAGGAAGCGTCTGCACCGACAGGGAATCAATACCTTGATCGAGTGTCCCTTTGTCCCGGAAATCAGAGATATGGAAGCGGAGGACTTTATCCGTAAGATTCTGGTGAAAAATCTAAAGGTAAGGGCGCTGGTGGTAGGGCCTGATTTCCACTTCGGCCATGGCAGGAGAGGGACGCCTGAGATGCTGAACCGGATGGGAGAAGAATACGGATTTACGGTGGAAGTTCTGGATAAAGTGATGGACGGAAACCTGGAAATCAGCAGTACTTATATCAGGGAAGAACTGAGCAAAGGCAATATGGAAAAAGTTAATGAACTGCTGGGTTATCCCTATACCATAACCGGGGAAGTGGTCCATGGACATCAATTGGGGCGCACCATAGGCGTACCCACCATCAATCAGATTCCAGGAGAGGATAAGTTACTGCCTCCACGAGGTGTATACACATCCAGAACTAAGATTGTTGGAAAGGAATTCGATGGAATTACCAACATTGGTGTGAAACCCACCGTTTTGGAAAAATTTGTGGGCGTCGAGACGTATTTGTTTGACTGTGATATGGATCTTTACGGAGAAAAAGCAAAGGTAGAGCTTTACCATTATCAGCGGCCGGAGCAGAAGTTTGACTCCGTGGATGCCTTAAAGATACAACTTCAAAAGGATGAAGAGCACGGAAAAGAGTATTTTATTTCCTAGTGTGAATGACGAAGGAGGAGTTGAGAATCCCTTATTGCAGGATTTTCAGCTCCTTTTTGTAGTTTTGTAAAATAGATTAAGTCTTATTTTCCCGATATATATTTATAAGTTATCTAACCTGTAATTTATAGATATTTTGGGGAAAATGAGACTTTTTTAACTCTTTAGCCCGGAAAAGTGATGATAAGAAAGAGTAGTGTTGCAGAAAGGTCTGAATTTGGCAGACCTCAAGTTATTTCTTTGGAAATTGTAAGGAAAGTGTAAAGACATCCCCCTTAAAATATGCTACGATAAAGACAGTTTAAAATGTTTTCATAATTCTGAGGTGGAGGTCTATATGAAGAAAAAATCTATTATAATCACCTGTGCTTGTGTTGCCGCAGCATTGGTAATCGGAGGCGTGGGCTTATTTATCTGGGCTGGGAAGGACAAATCGAAAAGCGACAATGTGGTCTATGTGAACACTGTTGAGAAGTTGATGAGCCTGGGCAGCGGCAATGGGATGATGAATCGTTTTTCTGGGGTTGTGGAATCCCAGGATACCTGGAAAGTACAGCAGAATTCTGAAAAGACGGTGAAAGATATCTTGGTTGAAGAGGGACAGGAGGTTCAGGTAGGAACCCCTTTATTTACATACGATACGGACAAGTTCCAGTCGGATCTGGAGCAGGCTGAGCTGGATCTGGAGCGGATTGAGAATGAAATCACCAGTATGAAGGATAATATCACTCAGCTGAATAAGGATAAGAAGTCGGCATCTAAGGAAAATCAGGCTACCTTGCAGTTACAGATACAAGAAGCCGAGCTCCAATTAAAACAAAAGGAGTATGAAGCCAAGAGTAAGCAGATAGAGATTGACAAGTTTCATGAGAATATCAGCAATGCAACGGTGACCAGTGAAATAGCAGGAGTGGTAAAATCCATTAATAATGGTTCGGCGGAGATGGATATGTATGGAAACACCGATACGTCTTTCATGACCATATTGGCCACCGGAGATTATCAGATTAAGGGTAAGGTCAATGAATTAAATATGGGCGCTATTGCGGAGGGTGCCCCGGTGATTGTACACTCCCGTGTGGATTCATCCGTAACCTGGAAAGGAACTGTTTCAAAGGTTGACAGGGATAATGCGGAGGCCAATAACAATAACTATATGTATGGGGGCGGCGATTCGATGAGTCAGACTACCTCCTATCCCTTCTATGTGACGCTGGAAAGCAGTGAAAACCTGATGTTGGGCCAGCATGTATATATGGAATTGGATAATGGTCAGGATTCAGAACCGAAGGCCGGTATCTGGCTGGATGAGTATTTTATCAATGATCTGGATGCGGAGCCTTATGTATGGGCGGACAACGGCAAGAATAAACTGGAGAAGCGTAAAGTAACGCTGGGGCAGTACGATGAAAGCATGATGAAGTATGAGATAGCGGATGGACTTAAGAAAGAAGACGCCATTACCTTCCCAGAGGCTGGGTTAGAAGAGGGTATGGAAACAACCATCAGTGAAGACGGCATGATGGGTCAGAGCAACCCGGCCGGACTGGATGAGGGTGATATGATTGGCGGAGATGATATCCCCATGGACGATACCATGAATGGGGATATGGATAATGGAGAAGCGTTACCGGAAGGCGACATTGTTGAAGGGGAAGAGGGAATGGGACAAGAGGTCCCCGGTGATGCGGAAGGTGGCACAGACGGTACGGCTGCTCCCCAGGGAGAGGGGGATGTGAAGTGATCCTGGAATTAAAAGATATTTGCAAAGATTATATGCAAGGTAAGATGGTGGTACCGGTACTAAAGGATGTGTGTTTCGACATGGAAGAAGGGGAATATGTTGCCATCATGGGCCCTTCTGGTTCCGGAAAAACAACATTGATGAACATCGTGGGATGTTTGGATCAGGCCACCAGCGGAACCTATCTTCTGGACGGGGAAGATATTGGAAAATGCACGGACAACCATATGTCAGACATTCGTTTGCAGAAGATTGGTTTTGTCTTTCAAAGTTTTCAGCTACTGCCCAGGCAGTCAGCCTTGGAGAATGTGGCTTTGCCTTTGACCTATGCCGGTGTTCCGAAAAAAGAAAGAAGAGAAAAGGCATTTGAGGCATTGGAGCGGGTAGGGCTGGCGGATCGTGTGGATTTCAAACCCACCCAGCTTTCAGGTGGTCAGAAGCAAAGAGTTGCCATCGCCAGGGCCATGGTCAACCATCCTAAGATCTTATTGGCGGATGAGCCCACAGGAGCATTGGACTCCAAATCAGGCCAGCAGGTGATGGAGCTTTTCCATCGTTTGAATGAGGAGGGGGTCAGCATCCTGATGATCACACATGATGCAGGCATCGCATCCTATGCAGAGCGTAAGGTGGAAATTATGGATGGTATCCTGAAGCAGGAAGGGGTGAGCATAGTATGACAACAAAGAAGAAAATACTGACAATCCTGCTTTCCGCCGCCGGAGTA
>DVNN01000108.1 GCA_018714325.1 Candidatus Pelethocola excrementipullorum | reverse complement strand
ATGCTATCGCATGGCTGGAGGAGTTCCTGATCAACTTTGAGAATACCGTAATCGTGGTATCCCATGACCGTTATTTCCTGAATAAAGTCTGTACTCATACCGCCGATATCGACTATGGCAAGATTCAGCTCTATGCCGGAAACTATGATTTCTGGTATGAGTCCAGCCAGCTGCTGGTGAAGCAGATGAAAGAGGCCAACAAGAAGAAAGAAGATAAGATCAAGGAGCTGCAGGATTTCATCAGCCGTTTTAGTGCCAACGCTTCCAAGAGTAAGCAGGCTACATCCCGTAAACGTGCGTTGGAGAAAATCCAGCTGGATGATATCAGACCTTCCAGCAGAAAGTATCCTTATATTGACTTCCGTCCGGAACGTGAGATTGGTAATGAAGTACTTCAGGTGGAGAATCTCACCAAGGTAATCGACGGTGAGGTGATTCTGGATCATCTATCATTTACCCTGAACAGAGGGGATAAGGTTGCTTTGGTGGGAGCCAATGAGCTTGCAAAGACTACCTTATTCAAGATCCTTATGGGTGAGATGGAGCCGGATGAAGGCACCTATAAGTGGGGAATCACCACTTCTCAAACCTATTTCCCAAAAGATAACACAGCTGATTTCGACAGTGACCTCACCATCGCTGACTGGCTGACCCAGTATTCCGAAAACAAAGATGTTACCTATGTACGTGGATTCCTGGGCCGTATGCTTTTTGCCGGAGAGGACGGTGTTAAGCGTGTGCGTATTCTCTCAGGAGGAGAGAAGGTACGTTGTCTCCTGTCCAAGATGATGATTTCTGGGGCCAATGTGCTGCTTCTGGATGAGCCTACCAACCATCTGGATATGGAATCCATCACCGCTTTGAACAACGGGTTGATTAAGTTCTCGGGCGTGATTCTGTTCGCGTCCCATGATCATCAGTTTGTGGAAACCACGGCTAATCGTATTATGGAAATCGTGCCGGGCGGTGCATTGATCGATAAGATTACCACATATGATGAATATCTGGCAAGTGATGAAATGGCCAGAAAACGTCAGGTCTACACCATGACTGAGGAGGATAACTAGAAGTATGAAACGACCGGTTTTAGTAATTATGGCAGCTGGCATGGGAAGCCGTTACGGCGGACTGAAGCAGATTGATCCGGTGGATGAACAAGGCCATATCATCATGGATTTTTCTATCTATGATGCTGTGGAGGCGGGATTTCAAGAGGTGATTTTCATCATCAAGCGTGAGCATGAAGCGGATTTCCGGGCGGCGATTGGTGACCGGCTAAGTGAATTTGTCAAAGTGCATTATGTATATCAAGAACTGTCTGACCTTCCGGAAGGCTATACGGTGCCGGAAGGAAGGATGAAGCCCTGGGGCACAGGGCATGCGGTGTTAAGTTGTATCTACGTGCTGAATGAGGCACCTTTTGCCGTGATCAATGCGGATGACTATTATGGAAAACATGCATTTTCTCTGATCTATGATTATCTGCTCTGCCATCAGGATGATGAGAAATATCATTATGCCATGGTGGGGTATCGTCTGGGTAATACCCTGACGGAGAATGGGCATGTATCCCGGGGAGTCTGTCAGATTGATGATCAGGGGTATCTTATGAATATCTGTGAACATACCCATATCGAAAAGCGTGGAGATGGAGCGGTATATACAGAGGATGACGGCATGACCTGGCAGGATATCTCTGTGGAGGGGACGGTTTCCATGAATCTTTGGGGATTTACTGACAGCTTTTTGGATGAATTACAAAACCGATTCACAAGATTTTTGGATGACAATATAGAACACAATCCCTTGAAATCAGAATACTTCCTTCCTACGGTGGTCAATGAGCTGCTGGAGGAGGAAAAGGCTGATGTTCAGGTGAGAATCTCCAAGGATCGTTGGTACGGGGTAACCTATAAAGAAGATAAGCCACTGGTTGTGGATAGTATACGGAAGATGAAGGAAGAAGGCCTATATCCGGAGTATCTCTGGAAGGAAGAGAATCATCACCGGAGAGCCCTGTGATGCTGCAGTTTCGGCCCCATCACGGCCTGTGTATCGCCAATTTTGTAGGTCGGGGATACGATGAAGCATTTACACAAAATATGAAACAGGTAACGGCCGGTTTAAAAGAGATTCCGGATCAGGAGATCCTGTTGAAAGTAGAAGAAGATGTACTCTGTGCAAAGTGTCCCCATTGTAAGGGGCGGTGCGATACCAGTGAAGCGGTGGTCAAGCAGGATCTGGCGGTCTTGAAGGCCTGTGGTCTGGAGGAGGGCACTACCATACTCTGGAAAGAATTTCAACAGAAGGTACAGGAACATATTCTGGATGGAGAAACCTTTGCCAAGATCTGCCATGGTTGTAAATGGTATGATTTCTGCAACGGGATTCTGTCCTGTAGAAAAAAATAGTCTATGAATATTGGTATTTACCAGGAGAAAGGGGGACAGCGCGAGGAGGTTGCGCTGTTTTCCTTGTATTAGGAGTAAAACTGTGAAGTTACGAAAGATGGATTAGAGGAAAGGAGGAAGAATGAAGTTTTTTCATATATCGGATCTACATATTGGAAAGCAGCTCCATGGCTACAGTCTGATAGAAGATCAGCGATTTATACTGAATCAGATTTTGGAAAGGATTGACGAGGAAAAACCACATGCCCTGTTGATTGCAGGTGATATCTATGATAAGTCCATACCCTCCACGGATGCGGTGGAGCTGCTGGATGGTTTTTTGACCAGTCTTTCCCGTATTCAGGATCTGGAAGTCTTTTTGATCAGCGGGAACCATGACAGTGACAGAAGACTGGATTTTGCCAGCAGGATTCTGTCCAGGCAGGGCATTCATGTTGCTGGGATGGCCCCCAATGCATCCCGGCCTGAGATTATCAGAAGGGAAGTGGAGGACGAGTACGGGAAGGTGAATATCTACCTGGTTCCCTTTGTGAAACCTTCCTATGTAAGAGAGATTTATCCCGATCGGGAGATACATAGTTATGAAGAGGCTTTTGGTTGTCTGCTGGAAGATGGAGGGATTCGACAGGAGGAGAGGAATCTGCTGGTTGCCCATCAGTTTTTTGTGAATGGGGGAGAGCGTCCTGCGGAAAGTGAATCCGAAACCTATAGAGTCGGCGGACAGGACAGCATGGATATCAGAATCCTGGGAGAGTTGTTTGAATATGTGGCGTTGGGACATCTGCATGCGCCTCAGAAGATTGGCAGAGAAACCTGCCGTTACTGCGGTTCGCCGCTGAAGTATTCCGTATCTGAAGAACACCAGAAGAAGGCGATCACGGTGGTGGAGATTCGGGAAAAGGGGAAGACGGATATCGGTCAGATCCCGCTGAAGCCACTGCGGGATGTGCGGAGTATCAAGGGGAATTTGGAGGAAGTATTGGCACTGGGGAATGAGGGTGGGCGGGCAGTCTGTGAGGATTACATAAGTATTACTTTGACGGATGAGGAAGAGCTTTATGAACCGAAAGCGGCGCTTCAGAATGTATATCCCAATCTCTTGGAATGGAGTGTGGATAATACAAGAACTCGTCATGAGATAGAAAGACTTACAGAAGAAGTGAAAATACAATCTCCGATGGAATCATTTGCCGAATTTTATGAGCAGATGCAGGGCGTTTCTTTAAGTGAAGAGGAGGAACGGCTGATGATGCGGGTGATTGAGCGGGCAGGAGGTGAATCCAGATGAAGCCAGTAAAGCTGATACTGTCTGCCTTTGGTTCCTATGCGGGGCGGGTGGAGATTGACTTTAAAGCGGTGAAGAATGGGATCTTTCTGATTACCGGAGATACCGGTGCGGGGAAGACCACGGTTTTTGATGGAATCACCTTTGCCCTCTATGGTACCACCAGCGGCGGTAAAAGGGATGGGAAGATGATGCGCAGCCAATATGCCACGCCATCGGATGAAACCTATGTGGAATACACCTTTCAGTACCGCGAGGAGGAATATACCATTCGCAGAAATCCGGAGTATGAGCGGGAAAAGAAGCGGAAGGGTAAGGATGGAAACCAATTGACCAGAGAAAGCCCCTCCGTGGAGCTGACTTTGCCGGATGGAACGGTATTCCGGGGCAGAATGAACGAGACCAATGGGAAAATCCAGGAAATCATCGGCTTGGATCGGGATCAATTTACCCAGATCGCCATGATTGCTCAGGGAGAGTTCCTGAAACTACTTCATGCCAGTACCGATGACAGGAAGAAGATTTTCTCCAATATCTTCCATACGAGCCTCTACTGGAGAGTGGAGGAGGAACTCGGACGCCAGACCGCCGGATTAAGGGGGGAATTGTCCTCCTTAAATGAACGAGTCACCGTTCTGGTGGAAACCGTTGGATGCACGGCCGATGAGACCTTGTATGAAGATTGGAGTGGCCTGAAAAGCAGAAAAGATATGTCGCTGGATCAGATTTTACCCCTTCTCTCTCAGATCCTGGAGGAACAGGAACAGAAGCTGGCCGAGGTTCAGCAAAAGCTGGATGAGAGGGAAGCGAAAGTGCTGGAAGAGAATGGGAAGCTTGGACGGCTGGAAGCGGCAAATAAGAGCCTGAGGGAGAGAGCAGACGCGGAACAGAGAATCGGTGAGCTGAAAGAAGAGCAGAACCTTCAGGAAGAGCGTAGGAAAGCATTGGCTGCAGCATTGCGTGCAGACCAGGTCTGGGAGCAGGAAGAAGGCTATAAAAGGGCTGTTACCCGGCAAAAAAGGCTGGAAGAACGCTCGAAACAGCTGGAAGAAGAGTTGGAGCGCAGCAGGGAGGTCCAGATTGAGGCAGAAAGGCTCTATGGGAGCCGCCGTCTTCAGTTTGCCAGGGAGAAAATCGCTCTGGAACAAAGAGATCTGCTTAAGCATCAGCAAGATTTGAAGGAAGCACTGGATGAGCTATCCCATAAACAGGAGAATGCCAGGCAGCTACAGGAGTTATTCCTGAAAGAACAGGCCGGGATTCTGGCAAGGGATCATCTGGTTAAGGGAATCCCTTGTCCTGTATGTGGGGCTTTGGAGCATCCGAATCCGGCTCCATTGCCGGATTATCCGGTGACGGAGGCTCAGGTAAAGGAAGCCCAGCGTGAAGGCGGACAAGCTTCTAAAGCTGCGGAGAAGAAGTCGGCGGCCGCGGCTGGAGTGAAGAGCAGGCTGGAACTGCTGCTACAGCAATTTAAGAGTGATTTCCCTGAGGAATCAGAGGAAGTTGGAGCTGATTCGGCGGAAGCGAATCTCGTACTGTCTGAGAATGAACGCCGGAACTGGGAAAAGAAATGCCAACAGGATATCCAGAGCCTGAAAGAGCGGGCCCAATGGGCTGAAAGCCAACGAAAGAATGGAAGGGCTGCGCTGACCGCAAACCTGGAACAGCTGGATGGCCAACGTGCCGAGGTTCAGGAGATGAAGAGTCTCTATGAGGCAGCATTGTCATCATCTGGATTTTCCGGGGAAGAGGAGTATCGTAAGGCTTATCAAAGTCCCGAAGCATGCCGAAAGCTTCAGAGACGAATCGAGGATTATCAGATCCGGTGGAACCGTACGGTCACGGAGTTGGAAACACTGCAGAAGCATACGGAAGGTCTGGAGCTGGTGGATACTTCTGAAGTGAAGGAAAGCCTTCAAAGAGAAATGGAAGCCAGACAGTACCTGTTGGAAGAAAAGAACCGAATCTCCTCCATCTGTACTCAGAACCGAAAGGCAGAAGAGAGGCTTCAAAAGGAGATGAGACAGGCCGGAAGACTACAAAAAGAGTTTCTGTTGGCCGACAACCTGTACCGGACGGCTTCGGGTAAGCTGAAGGGAAAGGCCGGGATTGATTTTGAGACTTATGTCCAAAGGCAGTATTTTCAGAAGATTTTGGCAGCAGCCAATCAAAGACTTCTCTCCATGAGTAATAATCAGATGAAACTGCAATGCCGGAGTATCGGAGATTCCTCCTTGAAAGGCTCAGCCGGGCTGGATCTGAATGTGTATACACTGGCCACCGGAAAGTCGAGGGACGTTAAGACACTTTCCGGTGGGGAATCATTTATGGCGGCACTCGCCATGGCATTGGGGCTTTCCGACGTTATTTCGGCATCGGCCGGATCTGTTTCCATCGATACCATGTTTATCGATGAAGGATTCGGCTCCCTGGATGACGAGACGAGAAGCCGCGCAATCCAGGTGCTGCAGGAATTGGCCGGGGATTCCAGGCTGATTGGAATCATCTCCCACGTTCCGGAGATGAAAGAAAACATTGACCGGCAGCTTTTGGTTCATAAGACCGCAAACGGTAGTGAAATAAAATGGAAATTCTAGCATTTCTCATTGACAAACGAAGATTTTAAGGGTAATATAATGCAATATATGAAATATTGAGGTAATTAACAGGAGGAGAGAAAATGAAGAATATGAAAAAGTTTGTGGGTCTTGCGCTTACCGCAACTTTAGCGGCGGCCAGCCTCGCTGGATGCGGAAGTAAAAATAATGATACATCAACTGGAAGTTCAGCTTCCAGTGCGGCGGATGGAACCGTGTATAAGATTGGTGGTATCGGTCCTGTAACCGGTGCTGCAGCAGCCTACGGAGATGCTGTAGAGAAAGGTGCAAAGCTGGCAGTGGAAGAAATCAACGCAGCCGGCGGAATTAATGGTACTCCAATCGAGTTCAAATTCGAAGATGATGAACATGATGCTGAAAAATCCGTCAATGCATATAATACGCTGAAAGACTGGGGCATGCAGATGCTGCTGGGCACAGTAACAAGTGCGCCTTGTATCGCAGTTAATGCAGAAGCGTCCAATGACAATATGTTCCTGCTAAGTCCATCCGGAACAGCATTGGAGTGTATTTCCACTCCAAACGCATTCCGTGTTTGTTTCTCCGATCCGGCTCAGGGTACGAAATCTGCTGAGTACATCGGACAGAACAAGCTGGCAACCAAGGTAGCTGCTATCTATGACAGCTCCGATCCATATTCATCCGGTATCTATGAGAGCTTTGCGGCAGAAGCAGCTAATCAGGGACTGGAAATCGTAGCATCTGAGGCTTTTACAGCCGACAGTAAGGCAGACTTTAAGGTACAGCTCCAGAAAGCCAAAGACGGCGGCGCTGAGCTGGTATTCCTTCCAATTTATTATCAGGAGACAGCATTGATCCTGAAACAGGCAGCCGATATCGGATTTGATACTCAGTTCTTTGGATGTGATGGACTGGATGGAATCCTGGGTGTTGAAAACTTTGATACCACTTTGGCTGAGGGCGTAATGCTCCTGACACCATTTGCAGCCGATGCTGAGGATGAAGCTACCCAGCACTTTGTAAAAGCATATGCGGAAGCATACAATAATGAAACACCGATTCAGTTTGCGGCCGATGCATATGATGGCATCTATGCAATCAAAGATGCTGCTGAAAAGGCAGGAATTACAGCTGACATGAACGCATCAGATATCTGTGATGCTCTGAAGGTTTCCATGACAGAGATCACACTGAATGGCGTGACAGGAACCATCAGCTGGACAGAAGATGGTGAGCCGAGCAAAGAGCCTAAGGCAGTTGTAATCCAGAATGGTGCTTATACCGCCATGTAATTAATCATTTCGGTTCAGTGATGTACCGAAGGTTTGGGGACATATCTTGTTCTGTTGGGGACGGCGATTGTATATAACAATCACTGCCCCCAAACAGGATGGGATTTGTCCTTTTCTTATTTTCAAGAGGAAATCCGAGGAAACGGTCGAAGTATTTCCATATTTGTTGCTAAAACAATAAATTCTATGCTATAATAGGCAAATGAAAAAAATATTTTAAGAGGTGCACTATGAGTTTTATATCTTATCTGATTAATGGTATAAGTCTGGGCAGTGTATATGCGATCATCGCTCTTGGATACACAATGGTGTATGGTATAGCAAAGATGTTGAACTTTGCTCATGGAGACGTTATCATGATCGGCGCATATGTGGTGCTTACGATGATGACCGGAGCTGGAGTGAATCCCCTGCTCGCTGTCCTGATTTCCATGGCAGCATGTACAATCCTCGGTATGACCATCGAGAAAATCGCGTATAAACCGCTGCGTAATGCGGCTTCTCCGCTGGCGGTACTGATTACCGCAATTGGTGTCAGCTATCTGCTGCAGAATATTGCCCTGCTGGTATTCGGGGCGAGCGCTAAGTCCTTTACAAACATCGTCAACATTCCAGCCCTGACTTTGGCGGGAGGAAAGCTGATAATCACAGGCACAACAATTGTTACTATATTTGCCTGTATCATCATTATGCTTGGACTTACCTTATTTGTTAATAAGACAAAACCTGGCCAGGCCATGCAGGCGGTTTCTGAAGACCGTGGGGCTGCTCAGCTGATGGGTATCAACGTAAATGGTACCATCTCACTTACTTTTGCAATAGGCTCTGCCCTGGCGGCTATCGCAGGTGTACTGCTTTGTTCTGCTTATCCTACCTTAACTCCTTATACCGGAGCTATGCCGGGTATCAAGGCGTTCGTAGCGGCTGTATTCGGTGGAATCGGATCCATCCCGGGAGCCATGGTAGGCGGAATTCTTTTAGGAATCATCGAAATCATGGGAAAAGCCTACATATCTTCTCAGGTGGCGGATGCAATTGTATTTGCCGTTCTTATTGTCGTGCTGCTCGTAAAACCAACTGGTCTGTTCGGAAAGAACATTCAAGAGAAAGTATAAGGTGGGCGGTATGAAGAAGAACTTAATGAAGATGAACAAAATAACTAAAAATAATCTGATAACATATGGGATTGTGGTCGTGGCCTTTATCATCATGCAGATCCTGGTGACTTCCGGCAATATTTCCAGCCTTTTGCAGGGACTGTTGGTGCCGCTTTGTGTCTATGCAATCGCCGCGATATCCTTGAATCTTGTGGTAGGTATCTCCGGTGAGCTGAGCCTGGGTCATGCGGGATTCATGTGTGTAGGAGCCTATGCCAGTGCATTTTTCTCCAAAGCTGTGGGAGAGGGGATGCCGGGAATGGTTCGCTTTATCCTGGCAATTTTGGTAGGAGCGCTCGTGGCCGGAATCTTCGGTATTGTGATTGGAATCCCCGTGTTGAGACTGCGCGGTGATTACCTGGCTATCGTTACTCTGGCCTTCGGTGAAATTATCAAGAATCTGATGAATGTACTATATATCGGCATGGACAGCAATGGACTTCATTTTTCTGTCAGCGATGCTGCCAGCCTGAATATGGAGGCTGATGGTACGGTAATCATCAACGGTGCCCTTGGTATTACAGGGACTCCTAAGGATTCCACTTTTACAATAGGGGTGATACTGATACTGATCACCTTGTTTATCGTGTTGAATCTGATTCATTCCAGAAGCGGACGTGCGATCATGTCCATCCGTGACAACCGAATTGCTGCGGAATCTGTGGGAATTAATATTACAAAGTATAAATTGATGGCATTTTCAATCTCGGCCGCCCTTGCTGGTGTGGCGGGTGTGCTCTATGCCCACAATCTATCCACCCTGACCGTGAAGAAGTTTGATTATAATACTTCAATCCTGATTCTGGTATTCGTGGTTCTGGGCGGAATTGGAAGCATCCGGGGCTCCATCATCGCAGCTGTAATACTGACAGCGCTTCCGGAGATGCTCCGCGGTCTGTCTGATTACCGTATGCTGATCTATGCAATCGTGTTGATCGCGATGATGCTCTTTAACTGGGCACCTTCTGCCATCAACTGGAGAGAGCGGGTGAAAGCCAAATTTAAGGGAAAGAAACAGAAAACCGATAAGAAGGAGGCAGCTTAAATTATGGCAATGTTAGAAGTAAGTAATCTATCCATCGCTTTTGGCGGCCTTCAAGCTGTGGATAATTTTAACCTGAAGATTAATAAGGGCCAGCTCTATGGCCTGATAGGCCCCAACGGCGCGGGAAAGACCACCGTGTTTAACCTGCTGACTGGCGTTTATAAGCCTAATGAAGGAATTGTCAAACTGGATGGCAAGGATATCACCGGCCGCAGCACCATAGAGATCAATAAGTCGGGCGTGGCCAGAACCTTCCAGAATATTCGTCTGTTCAAGGATATGACCGTGCTGGATAATGTTAAGGCAGGACTGCATAACCATTATAAATACTCCACTGTCACAGGCATCTTGCGCCTTCCCAAGTATTATAAGTTGGAGAAGGAGATGGACGAACGTGCCATGGAGATTCTGAAGGTATTCGACCTGGATAAGGAAGTGAATTACCTGGCAAGTAATCTGCCATATGGTAAACAGCGGAAGCTGGAGATTGCAAGAGCTTTGGCCACCGAGCCTAAGTTGTTACTGCTGGATGAGCCGGCAGCTGGTATGAACCCAAATGAGACCCAGGAGCTGATGGATACCATACGCTTCGTAAGGGATCATTTTGACATGACGATTCTCTTAATCGAACATGATATGAAACTGGTAGGCGGAATCTGTGAGGAACTGACCGTGCTCAACTTCGGCCAGGTGCTCACTCAGGGCAAGACGGCATTTGTTTTGAATGACCCTGCAGTTATCACTGCTTATCTGGGCGAATAGGAGGAACGCGAAATGGCAATGTTAGAAGTAAAAGATTTACAAGTATACTATGGCGTGATTCAGGCACTGAAAGGGATATCCTTCGAGGTAAACCAAGGAGAGGTTATCGCTCTGATCGGTGCCAATGGCGCAGGAAAGACCACCACGCTCCATTCCTTGACAGGTCTGTTGCAGGCGGAGCAGGGTTCCATCGAATTTGAAGGCCATGATATCACAAAGATGCCGGCCCATAAGATTGTGGAGATGGGAATTGCCCATGTACCCGAAGGAAGGCGTGTGTTCTCCCAGCTAAGCGTGTATGAGAATCTGAAGATGGGTGCCTATACCCGTAAAGATAAAAATGAAATCGCAGAAAGTCTGTCCAATGTATATAAGCGTTTTCCAAGGTTGGAAGAGCGTAAAAACCAGCGGGCAGGAACATTGTCGGGAGGAGAACAGCAGATGTTGGCCATGGGACGAGCACTGATGTCTCGTCCCAAGATGATTGTAATGGATGAGCCCTCGATGGGACTCTCACCGATCTTTGTCAATGAGATCTTTAACATTATAGAAGAGGTAAGCGCCGGCGGAACCACCGTACTTTTGGTGGAACAGAATGCCAAGAAGGCATTATCCATCGCCAACCGCGCATATGTATTGGAGACGGGGAACATTGTTCTGTCCGGTGATGCAGAAGTGCTGATGAACGACGACTCAATTAAGAAGGCATATTTAGGCGAGTAAACCACTCAGGCTTGATTGGAGAAAAAGGAGGTTGAAGCTATGGATAACATCGTAATTACCATTGCGAGACAGTATGGAAGTGGTGGTAAGACCATCGGACAGATGGTTGCGGATGAATTGGGGATTCCGTTTTACAACAGGGATATCCTGCGTTTGGCATCTGAGGACAGCGGAATCAATGAAAAGTTGTTTGTGGAAGCCGATGAAAAACTAAAGGGTACTACACTATTCAGAATATCCAAAAGTGTGTATGAAGGGGAACTCATTCCACCGGATTCCGACGATTTCGTCTCCACCAGGAACCTGTTTAATTATCAGGCCAAGATTATTAAGAAACTGGCTGAGACAGAATCATGTGTAATCGTAGGCCGCTGTGCGGACTTCGTCCTTAGGAACTATCCTAACGTGATGAGTGTATTCGTTCATGCCGACAGAGAATTTTGCCTGGCAAGAGCCATGGAGCGCAACAGTATGAGCATCCGGGAGATGGATAAATTCATCAATAAGACCGACAAGTACCGTGGTGAATACTATAAGTATTACACCGGTCAGGATTGGTGGGATGCCAGACATTATGACCTGTGTATCGACAGCGGAAAGCTGGGATTTGAGAAGTGTAAAAAAGAAATTTTATCTTACCGGAACAATCGGTTCGATCTGTAATATCAGGAAAAGGGCTGCAAGATGCAGGAAAAACTTCAACATACTTTAAGTGTGTAGGGTTTTCCTTCAGTTTGTCAGCCCTTTTTCCAATGGCTGATTCGCCACATATATCAGCCAGGCCATAATATGAAAGAGAGAAATTGCAGGATGCTAAATAGTAAAGAATTTGATCTATGGGCTGATGACTATGACAGAACCGTGGACGAGTGTAAGGCGGAAGGAGAATATCCTTTCGCCGGTTATGATGAGGTTCTGGAAGGGATATATCAGGCTGTACATAGCAAAGAGCGGGCCCGGGTTCTGGATGTTGGATTCGGAACGGGTGTGTTGACGAAAAGGCTTTATGACGATGGGCACGAGATCTATGGAGTGGATTTTTCTGAGAAGATGATTGAGATTGCCGGAGAGAAGATGCCGGAAGCAAAACTGGTTTGTTCTGATTTTGTCAAAGGTCTGCCCAGGGAGTTGGAAAAGATACGGTTTGATTTCATTATCACCACCTATGCCATCCATCATCTGACGGATCGGGAGAAAGTTTCATTTATTACCCAATTATTAAACTGTCTGGAGAAGGGCGGAGTCATATTGATTGGCGATGTGGCCTTCAAAACCAGAGAAGAGTTAATGGTTTGTCAAGAAGAGAATAGGGTGAGATGGGATACCGATGAAAGATACCTGGTATTTGATGAGTTAAACCAATCTCTCCCGATGAGTAACATGATATACAAGAAGGTATCTCACTGTGCAGGTATTGTAGCAATAAAAAGTGAATGACAGGTAACCACAAGGATAAAGTATGTGAGTAAGTTGCTCGCATACTTTATTTGATTTGGAGAGAAACTGTTTCAAAAGGACTAATCTTAGGAAAATCTTAATCATTTATCAATAAAATACTAAAGCAATTTTTATGATAATAGATTAAAATTAATCAATAAGGGGAGTATGATATGAACGAAAAAATATTAATAGTTGATGATGAACATGAAATTGCCGATCTCGTCGCCTTATATCTGGAGAATGAGAATTATACGGTTTATAAATATTATACGGCCACTGAGGCCCTGGAGTGCATCGACCGGGAATCGCTGGATATGGCTGTTCTGGATGTGATGCTTCCAGATATGAGTGGGTTTCAAATCTGTCAGAAGATCAGGGAAAAGCATACGTATCCGGTAATCATGCTGACGGCCAAGGGAGAAGAAATAGATAAGATCACAGGGTTGACGCTGGGAGCCGATGATTATGTCACAAAGCCCTTCCAGCCACTGGAACTGGTTGCCCGCGTAAAAGCGCAGATGAGAAGGTACAAACGTTATAATAAGGGAGGGGAAAGTGAGGAGGGAATCATTGCCTTTTCAGGTCTGGTGTTAAATATAAACACCCATGAATGTACCTTGAATGAGAAAACGCTTCTGTTGACACCCACTGAATTTTCCATTCTTCGTATTCTGTGCCAGAAGAAAGGAAGGGTTGTCAGTTCGGAAGAGCTATTTCATGGGGTTTGGGGAGAGGAATATTATAACAAAAACAACAATACCATCACCGTCCACATCCGCCATCTCCGGGAAAAGATGGGGGACTCCTTCGAGAGCCCTCAGTATATTAAGACAGTCTGGGGGTGTGGTTATAAAATTGAAAGCTAAGATTCAAACAACAACTAAAATTGCAATCTCATTTATCGTCGGAATCATCTTCTGCCTGCTCTTGTATTATCTTTTTGATAAAATATGGAACGGCGCTTTTGTAAATTGGTTCACCGATAATTATATAATTACTTACTCTAGAAACGTATATGGAAGTGAAGCACTTGTGACGGAACTGAACTGGTTAAAACTGAAGGATTTGCTTTTATGGACTCTTTGTATTTTGATAATTATCTGGCTTTCATCAATATTTATAGTTTCTTATTATCATGCAAGGAAGAAGGTTCATAAATCAATTTCCAGAACCAGTAGTATGATTCAAACCTTTATGAATCAGAATAATGAGCCAACAGACATATTCACCAATGAATATGCGGAGATTGCAACTCAGATGGTTCAGATCAAATCTACGATGCAGCACCATGAGCTGATATTAAAGGAGGAAGCCAACAGAAAGAATGATCTGATCACTTATCTGGCTCATGACCTGAAAACGCCTCTTACCTCTGTAATCGGATATTTAAGCCTTCTTGATGAAGCGGCAGATATGCCTTCGGATCAAAGGACAAAATATGTACACATTGCTTTGGACAAGGCCAATCGTCTTGAGAAACTTATCAATGAGTTTTTTGAGATTACCCGGTATAATCTTCAGCAGATTATATTGGAAAAAGAAAGTATTGATCTTTCTTATATGCTGGTACAGATGTCCGATGAGTTTTATCCCATAATTAAGGCACACGGGAATACGGTAGAACTTCATGCCGATGAAGATCTGAAGATATACGGAGATTCGGAAAAGCTGGCAAGGGTTTTCAACAATATCTTAAAGAATGCCATTTCTTACAGTTATCCTGATACGAAAATAGAAGTGAGTGCAGAGAATACCGGTGAAAATGTCTGCATTTCTTTTCGTAACAAGGGAAAGACTATCCCCAGACAACGGCTGGATGCAATCTTCGAGAAGTTTTTCCGGCTGGATGAATCCCGGAATGCGGGAACAGGAGGAGCCGGACTCGGTCTGGCTATTGCAAGGGAAATAGTCAATCTGCACGGCGGACAGATCTCGGCCAGCAGTGAAGCCGAAGTTACGACATTCACCATTACGTTGCCCATATAAGAAAATATTAATTGGTTCTTAATCAGTTCTTAGGATAATGGTAATCGTATATTATAATATGGACTTTCAATATCTAGTACAATAGATACTGAACGAGGGGGATGCTTTAGAAGCGAGGCGTTCACCTCTGGTAAACTAGAATAGGAAAGCAGGTGCAATATCTTATGAATCTGAAACAAAAAGACAGAAAGGGTATCTCAAAGCGCAGGAGACGTCGCCGTAATCTGGTCAAACTTTATCTTGCTGTTTTCGTTCTTTCTGTATGTTTTTTATCTGTATTGGCGCTTAAAGAAAAAACTAAACCTGAAGACAGGGAAGATAATCTGATTACTTCGCTGGCTAATATAGATTCCAGTATCCCGGAAGCGGAAAAGCTTTCGGATGGTTCTTTGGATCTACAGAATCTGACCAGTAAGGATGCGATGTTGTCGGAACTTACTTCCGGTATTGCTATTGGAGAGAAGAATAGTCAAGATCGTGTCTATCCAGCCTCTCTTACGAAAATCATGACCGCAATTCTGGCAATTGAGCATACTCCGGATATGAATCAAACCATGACTTTGCCCTCCGATATTTTTCCTGACTTATATGCTCAAAATGCTTCCATGGCAGGCTTCCAGCCAGGAGAGGAGGTCAGGTTTGAAGATTTGTTATACGGAGTCCTTCTGCCCTCGGGTGCGGAATGCTGTCTGGGATTTTCCGATTATATCGCCGGCTCGGAAAGCGCTTTCGTGGATTTGATGAATGAGAAGGCAAAAGAATTGGGTATGAGAAATACTCATTTCTGTAATTCTACAGGTCTCCATGATGAGGACCACTATACTACCGTAGAAGATATGTCCATACTTCTTAGGTATGCGCTGAAGAATGAGGAGTTCCGCACTGTTTTTACCAGCACAAGCCATAGTACCCAGCCTACGAATCAGAATCCCCAGGGAATTACATTTCAGAGCACCATGTTTAAGAACCTGGAAGATTCCCGAGTTACCAATGGAGAGATCCTGGGTGGGAAGACAGGTTATACCCAGGAGGCTGGTTTATGTCTGGCAAGTCTGGCTCTGGTGAATAATAAAGAATATATTCTCGTCACCGCGGGTGCCGGCGGCACTCACCAGACAAGGCAGTTCAACATCCTGGATGCAGTCAATGTATATAGCCAGATTGGGAATTTGGATGGAAAATAGAACCCTCCACTATAACACCAGACTTTTATTCTGTGGTATGATGGTATTAGAACGGAGGTAACATGATGACTTATACGACTTCTGAGATTGCCAGGAAATTAGGAATACACGCGAATACGGTACGTCTGTATGAAGACATGAATCTCATCACGAAACCTGAAAGGAAGGCAAATGGATACAGGATCTTTACCGACCTCCATATGGAACAATTCCAGATTGGCCGTCTTGCCCTTCAGGTTGAGGTCTTACAAAATGGTTTGAGAAAGCAGGCGGTAGAAATCATTAAAGAAGCGGCCAGATGTGAGTTTGAGAAGGCCATAGAACGGACACACGACTACCTAAACAGGATTCAAGAAGAGAGGGAAAACGCGGAAGAGGCCATTCGGATCGTGGATCAAATGATATCGGGCAAAGATGTGATTGAACATGAACTATGCCTGACAAGAAAGGAAATGGCTGATTACCTCCATGTAACCATAGATACCTTGAGAAACTGGGAATTAAACGGGCTTCTTACGGTCAAGAGAAAAAAGAATGGTTATCGGGTATACACGGAAGAAGACCTCAGACTTCTGGTTATCATAAAGTCACTGAGATGTGCCAACTATTCACTGGCTTCCATCTTGCGAATGTTATCCGTGCTGTCCTCTGATCCTCAGGCTGATATCCGGGACGCCATAGATAATGCTCAATCCAGTGAGGATATGATAACGGCCTGTGACAGTCTGCTCACGTCCTTGAATCATGCCGAAACCAATGCCCGGGAAATACTGACACGGCTCTTTCGGATACAAAAAGAATATATAAAAAACGATTAACATCGTAACTGGTGTTAATCGTTTTTTATATGCGCACGGGCTACTTTTTCATGCCAGCATGAGAAACATGACCTTTTGTCCCTGGTATCATTTTTTATGTTTCTGGGGTTTCCGGATTCACGGGGATGTCAGAAGTTGTCTTTTTAAAGCTCAGCTTAGTTTCCGAAAGAATTAATCCAATTAGTATCAAAAGTGTTCCAAGCATGGCCAGCCCGGTGATCTTTTCATGAAGTACGAGAACTGAGGTTATGACGGTAACCACTGGAACCATGTAAATATAGATGCTGGTCTTGACGGCCCCTAAGATTTTAACCGCAAAGTTCCACGTGACAAAGCAAAGTGCCGACGCGCAGAATCCCAGGAAAAGGATATTAAATAAATAGACAGGGTTCGCAAAACGTCCCAGTTCTAATTTGAAATCGAAGAAAAAAAGCGCAGGAATCATAAAGATAATCCCATAAAGGAAGATGCGGCGGGTGGTCTGGATGGTGTTGTATCCATAGCCGCTGATCTTCTTGGTTAAGACGGAATAGCAGGCCCAAAGTAATGCTGCCAGCACGGCCAGTAAGTCACCCATAGGATTGATTTGTAATTTTGCTCCATTGAAGCTGATCAGGCAGATGCCTGCCATGGCAACAAGAAACCCGATGAAAAAATTCATCCGTAGCTTTTCCTCACCCTTTAAAACCAGATGGGATAAGATTGCGGTGAAGAAAGGAGCGATTGATATGATTACCCCCACATTGGAAGCTAAGGTGTAGGTGAGGGCGATATTCTCCGCCAGGTAATAGAGTGATACCCCGCATATTCCAGCCAGTATAAAGGTGATTTCCTGCTTTTTATCGGTGATCTTTAGAGGATGGGGTAATACAACGATCAATGCCAAAAAGCCGATTACAAATCGGAAAAACAGGATTTCCACAGGTTCAAAGCCGGTCAGTAAGACCTTGGTGGAAATGAAGGTGGTGCCCCAGATTAAAACTGTGATAAATGCATATAGATGTCCCAGTGAGTTTTTCTTGTTCATCTTAAGTTCTTTCCCTTCTCTTGTAGTTCTTTTTTCTGAAAAATCTCACGGTAGACACCAGGAGACAGTCCGATAAATGTGCTGAAGAAATTGGTGAAATGGCTTTGATCAGAAAAACCGGTCCTCATGGCTGCCTCCACAGGGGTTATGCCTTGCTCCAGCAGCTTTTTCGCTTCATTGATCCGAATGGTCTCCAGATAACGATAGGGGGTGATTCCCTTGGATTTTGTAAAGGCACGCAACAAACTGGATTTGCTGAGACCGGCATGGCTGCAGATCTGGTCCAGGCAGATGTGATCCGTATAGTGTTGTCTGATATAATTACAGGCCTTTTCGATTTCCTCACTGCATTCCGCCAGGGGATAGTCAAAAGGTTGTCCATATTTATTAATCAAGGATGAGATGAGAAGCAGAAGATATTCTTCCTTTTCGAATTCCATAGACCCATGCATCACCATCTGATGAAGGGGAGCCAGATAGCAGGCCAATTCCTGATCCTGTATTAAGGTTTGTGAAAATCTGGGAAGCCCCCTGATTCCTGTGGCAGCTTCTGCAAGATCCAACATGGTCAATTCCGGGATGTTAAAACCCCGGTAGTCCATGGGTTCCTCGCCACATTGGGCACAGGCATGGTTATCCCCGGGATGAAAAAGCAGAATATCCCCTTTTGTTATCTTGTATTCTTTGTTCCGGCAGGATAGGTAACGTTGTCCGCTTTCCATAAAGCCAATGACATAGTGTTCGTGGAAGTGATTGGGAAATGGCTGGACAATACCCTTGAGGCGGTATGCCTCCAACCGTAGTTCCTCGTCGTAGCATACGGTCCTTATTTCTTTTTTCATGTCAGATCCTCCTTACCACACTTATTTTAATGTGATAAAGTCTAAAAGTCTTGTATAATATCTTCAAACTTATGAAGTTTAATTATCGTTATTATACGGTGTTTTAGTCTTAACTTCAATATAATGTTTAGATTCACAAGGTTGCATACTTCCTCAAATTATTATAGAATGGACAGTGTGATTAATGATTGGAGAGTGGGATATGAGAATAGGAAAAAAGGGGCTTATTTATCTTTTGGGAATTATCGGCATCGTGCTGAGCACCTTGCCTCTCATCCGGGATGACAATGTGGTGTTTCTGAAGTGGTGGCTGATGATTCTGGCCTTGGGGCTCGGTTTTTTGCCTCTGACCAGCCGCTTATTTGCTGGATTTGAGGATAAAGGCTGGTTGTTTTCAAAAGCCATTGGAATGGCAGTCAGCGGGTTTGTAGTCTGGGCCTTAGTTTGTGCGGGAATCTTAAAGTTCACGGCAGTGACCTGCCTGGTGACGGTCATCGTATGTCTGGTATTATGCTGGGGATTAGAAGGCTTTTTGGCGGCACGAGGCAAGCGGCGGAGACTGGAGTTGAATCTGGATCTGGTGCTGGGTGAAGAGTTGGTATTCTTAGCCGTGTTTTTTCTTTGGACCTATCTGGCAGGTTTTCATCCGGAGGCTCATGGCACCGAGAAGTTCATGGATTATGGTTTCATGGCCGCCATGATGCGCAGTGACACCCTGCCGGCTCCGGATATCTGGTATAGTCTGAAGGATATGAATTACTATTACGGCGGCCAATACTATGCGGTTTTCTTAACCAAGCTGAGTTGGAGTGAGGTGGCCGATACCTACAATCTGATGCGGACGCTGGTAGCCGGACTGCTGGCCGGTATGTCATTTTCCATCGTGTACCAGCTGGTGAAGGGGATGAATGCCATAAAAAGCCCGAGAGTAAAGGGCGTCACCGCTTCTCTGGGTGGCCTGCTGGCAGGAGGGGCCGTGGTGTTTGCAGGGAATCTGCATTATCTGATCTATGGCGTGATAGGGAAAGCCCTTGGCTGGAAAAGCGGGATTGATTACTGGTTTCCCAATTCCACCCGTTATATCGGATATTATCCCGAAACAAATGATAAATGCATTCATGAATTTCCAAGTTATTCCTTTGTGCTGGGGGATCTTCATGCCCATGTGGTCAATACCATGTTCGTCATAGTGGTCATTGGCCTGATGTTGTCCTGGATTCTGAAAATCCGGAAGGAAGGGGGAGATGAGACCACCTGGAATTGGAAGCGGTGTATCCTGGATCCTCATGTGGTGATGGGCGGATTTTTTATAGGCATCTTCCAGTTTACAAATTATTGGGATTTCGTGATTTACTTTACGGTAATTGTTATTTGCTGTATTTATATCAATCTGTATCGCTTCCGATGCAGGTGGAAACCGGTTCTTTTGTCGATTGTGATTCAAGCGACGGAGGTATTTGCGATTGGAATGGTCGTAGCACTTCCATTTACACTGACCTTTGAGAACATGGTCTCAGGTGTGGGAATCGCCGAGAATCATACGATGATTCGGCAGTGGCTGGTCCTTTGGGGATTGCCGGCAGGGCTGTTGTTGATTTTTATTATGTTCCTGTTGTTGGAGTACAGAAAGTATAGGAAATCAGAGGTTCTACCTTCTGGGGAGGAGGTGCAAACTACTAACCCGGAAAGCAGCACTGAGGAAAGCGCAGAAGAAAGCGGTGAAGAAACCGGCGGGACATCTGTTGTTGTTTCTCAGCAAATACCTCTTGATTCGGAGCAGAGGGAACCAAAGCGACGAGTCCTGGCTGATATTTTCCAGTGGGTCAACAGTTCGGATATCTTTGTGTTTATCATCGGAATGTGTGCCCTTGGTCTGGTTCTGATTCCCGAAGTTGTTTATGTACGGGATATCTATGAGGACGGTTATGCACGTTCTAATACCATGTTTAAGCTGACCTATCAGGGCTTCATCATGTTCGCAGTCGCCATGAGCTATATCATCTTGCGTCTCTTGTCCTGGAAGGGCAGGAAGCTGTCAAAAGTATTGGGTGGCCTGGGGCTGATTGCCCTGCTGTCCACATTTGGTTATTTTGGAAATGCTGTTTATTCCTGGTTTGGCACCGTGTGGAATCCGGCGGAATACCGCTGTCAGGATGCCACCCGTTATCTGGAAGTTGCTTTCCCCGAAGATGCATCTGCCATCCGCTGGCTGAATGAGCACGTGGAGGGCAATCCGGTGGTATTGGAGGCCAATGGTGACAGCTACAGTGATTATGCAAGGGTTTCCGCCATGACAGGCCTTCCTACCGTGTTAGGGTGGTATGTTCATGAATGGCTGTGGCGGGGGGATACGGATGACCTGAACATGCGCGTGGCTGATATCGAGTCAATCTACACCTCTCAGGATGCTCAGCAGGTGATGAGCCTTCTGGAGAAGTATGATGTCAGCTATATCTATGTGGGCAAGTATGAACGAGAGAAGTTTCCAAAGCTTAACGAAGGTGTATTGCAAGATTTAGGCGAGTTGGTGTACCAAAATGAAGATTCAGATCAAAGTTCTGGCTTGACTTATGTGATAAAAGTGAACAAGTCATAATAGATTAATAAAAAAGGTCATTTATATGTGGCGACGGTTTCGCCTGTTTTTTCTAATTGAGTGTTTGATTTTAGCGGCATTACTTATTGCCAATGCATTGCCCAAAAACAGAGATTCTACACAGCAGACTTCCGGGGCTACCGCCAAAGAAAGCCCCCGGGTGGCCCTGACCTTTGATGACGGTCCCAGCGACTATACCATGAGCCTGTTGGACGGTCTGAGAGATCGGGGAGTTAAGGCCACATTTTTCCTGCAGGGGCAGTGTATCGAAGGCAGAGAGAAGACAATCCGGCAGATGCAGGTTGACGGCCATTTGATCGGCAATCATACCTTTCATCACGTGCAGCTCACAAAGCTGTCCGATGAACAGGCTAAACAAGAGGTGATATCCACAAGCAATGCCATATACGAAATTACGGGAGTTTATACCGCCTATATCCGTCCTCCCTTCGGGGCTTGGAAAAAAGGGCTGGATTACAACGTGACCATGATTCCCGTGCTTTGGACCATCGATTCCAAAGACTGGTATACCCAGAATACCCCTAGCATTGTCAAAGAGGTGATGAAGAATGTGGATGATGGAGATATCATACTGATGCACGATTGTTTTAAAACATCGGTGGAATCCGCCCTGCAGATTGTGGATCAGCTAAAGGACGAAGGGTATGAACTGGTGACCGTAGACGAGATGATTGTGGAATGAAGAATACAATCGGCAGGACCATAGGCCATTGGGACAGCTTGAGCATTCAAGGTCTGTCCCAGAAGGCTATGGCAACAGAAGAAAGTTGAGAGATACAATGGATTTATTTGATTACATGTCGGAAAAGAAGAAGGAAAGCGAATCCCCTCTGGCATCCAGGATGCGTCCCACAACGCTGGAGGAGGTCGTAGGGCAGGAGCATATCATAGGTGAGGATAAGCTGTTGTACCGTGCCATTAAGGCGGATAAGATCAGTTCTATCATATTCTATGGGCCGCCTGGCACGGGCAAAACCACCCTGGCAAAGGTAATCGCCAATACCACAAGTGCCGAATTCACCCAGCTGAACGCCACGACGTCGGGAAAAAAGGATATGGAAGAGGTGATAAAGGAGGCGAAGAACCGTCTGGGGATGTATGGAAAGAAAACCATATTGTTTGTGGACGAGATTCATCGCTTCAATAAAGGGCAGCAGGATTATCTGCTCCCGTTCGTGGAGGATGGCACCATCGTTCTGATCGGTGCAACCACAGAAAATCCATATTTCGAGGTGAACAGCGCTCTGATCTCCAGATCCATCATCTTTGAGTTAAAGGCTCTGGAGAAGGAGGATATCAAGAAACTGCTGGAGCGGGCGGTGACGGATCAGAATAAGGGACTGGGCAGCTTTGATGTGGTGTTGGATGAGGATGCCAAGGAATTCCTGGCCGATATCTCCGGAGGAGATGCCAGATCGGCGTTGAATGCCATAGAATTGGGCGTGCTGACCACAAAACCTGATATGGATGGTAAGACACACATCACACTGGATATTGCCTCAGAATGCATTCAGAAGCGTGTAGTGCGGTATGATAAGGGCGGAGACCAGCATTATGATACGATCTCGGCATTTATCAAGAGTATGCGCGGATCGGATCCGGATGCGGCCGTCTATTATCTGGCCAAGATGTTGTATGCCGGGGAGGATATTAAGTTCATCGCCCGCAGAATTATGATCTGTGCGTCAGAAGATGTGGGAAATGCGGATCCACAGGCTTTGAATGTGGCTGTTTCTGCCTCTCTTGCAGCCGAGAGGATAGGGATGCCTGAGGCGGCGATCATCTTATCCCAGGCGGTGACTTATGTAGCCAGTGCACCTAAGAGCAATGCCGCATGTAATGCCGTGTTTGCGGCCATGGAATCGGTGAAGAATCAGAAGACTACGGTACCGCCTCATCTCCAGGATTCCCATTATAAAGGATCCGCAAAGCTGGGGCATGGAATCGGATATCAGTATGCTCATGATTTTCCCAAGCACTATGTGGAGCAGCAGTATCTGCCGTCCGAGATAGAAGGAACGGTGTTCTACCGGCCAACAGAACTGGGGTATGAGCGTAAGATTCGCGAGCATCTGTCCTGGCTAAAGGAGGATTAAAATGCTGCCATGCTAAGAGAATGATCAATTAGCATGGCAGCATTTGCTTTGTCACTTTAATAATACTTTCATCAAATAGGCATAGATTTCCTGACTCTTTTCCGGCCACTGGTAGCAGATGGCTTTAGCCGCGTCCTCGGTGGGGACGGTCAGGGTCAATTCGATGAGTTTACCCGTTCGTTCTTTGACCTGACAGCGAACCTCATACTCCTGGGAGGTTGTCTTATAATAATCGGCCACGGTAGAGGCTTCATTGCGCATCTCATAAGCATTGGTTTTCAGATAGGAGTCAATTTCATTGCGGATATCCTCGGAGATTTCTTTTCCGAAGAAATCAAGGGTTTCCTGACCATCTTCCGTCATATTATAGTAGGTTGTATTACGTATGGTTTCCGTTGTCACCAGGTTAGAATCGCTCAGTTCACTGATTGCCTGCTGAAGGTGGAAGTAGTTGGTATAACCGGCATCCAGAACGAATTCTGAAATCTGAGCATTGGTCAGTGGAAAGGAAACTTTATTCAACATGTAAAGAATGATTAATTTGTATAGGGTTAAGGATGATTCAATCATATAACACTCCTTTTCTAACGATATTTGTCTCCCTGACGGATGCCGCGGATGGACATCTGATGGTGGAGATCATTGAGCACTCGGCGTTTAGCGCTGCTCCATGTGGGTGCTATCAACATGTTCTTGGGACCATCACCAGTTAGTCGGTGGATTACGATGTCAGGACGAAGATGTTCTAAGCATGTAATGACCAGGTTCACGTATTGCTGCTGTGTTAATGCTTGGAACTTTCCCAGACGATATTCATCGGCCAGATCTGTATCCTCCAACACATGGAGCAATTGTAATTTTATGCCGGTAACCGGCAGAGTATTCATATATTTAATGGATTCCAGTATATCTTGCTCTGTTTCCCCGGGAAGTCCCAGGATCAGATGGACAATGATATCAATATCCAGTGCCTGCAAATTGGAGACAGCCTGTATAAAGCAGGGGAGATCATAGCCTCTGCGGATATAGTGTGCGGTCTCATCATGGATGGTCTGGAGTCCCAGTTCTATCCATACGGGTTTGATACGATTCAACTCTGAAAGAAGTTCCAGTACTTCGGGACCTAGACAATCAGGCCTTGTACCGATGGAGATGGCCGAAATTGCCGGATGTCCGGCGGCCTCCATGTAGATACTGCGCAGATGGGATAAAGGTGCATAAGTATTAGTATAGGCTTGAAAGTATGCAATAAAATGTTCCACCGAACGTTTGGAACGTATGGTATTTATTTGCTCTTCAATCTGATCCGTGATGGAGAGATTGCGGTCACCTGCAAAGTCTCCAGAGCCTCCAGCGCTGCAAAAGATGCATCCTCTGTTTCCCAGTGTGCCGTCCCGGTTAGGGCAGGTCATTCCGCCATCCAGGGAAACTTTATATAACTTTTCACTAAATCGCTGATGCAGATAGGCATTCAGTGAGTAATATGGCTTATCAAGCCAATCTTTCATTACATTCATATGTCAATTATATCATAAAAGAATCCCACCGTCAAAATCAGAAAATTGCAAAAAAACCTTTACATCTAGTAATGAAAACTATATACTCTAAGTATAGCAGTTCTCAAGAGAGGTATAGATATGACGATTGACACGAAAGACATGCTGAATAGTATTTTGGAAAGTATAGCGAGGATTGATTATATCAAACCCGATGAAGTGCCCAATATAGATTTATATATGGATCAGGTCACCACGTTTATGGATGCTCAATTGTATCATTCCAAGCGTTATCCGGAAGATAAGATTCTGACCAAGACCATGATAAACAATTATGCGAAGAATGACTTGCTGCCCCCTCCGGTAAAGAAAAAATATTCTCAGCAGCATATGCTCACGCTGATATTTATTTATTATTTTAAGAGTATCCTGTCCATCTCCGATATTCAGGCGCTGCTGAAACCCATTACGGACAAGTATTTTAATTCAGATGGGGATTTCAATTTGGCGCACATATACGATGAGGTATTCAGCCTGGAGAAGGAACAGATCGAGGCGATGAAGCAAGATGTAATCCAGCGTTTCCACCGTTCTGAAGAGACCTTTCAGGACGCACCTGAAGAAGACAGAGAATTCCTCCGGACGTTTTCCTTTATTTGTATGCTCAGTTTTGATGTATATGTGAAAAAACAGATGATTGAAAAGATGATTGACAGTCTGGGCAAAGAGGAGGAGAAGGGCGATAAGGGGAAAGAGAAGTAAGTTGGAAAAGATGGAAGCCATTATGAGGATAAAAAAGAGACTACAGTTTGTCAGTATTACTGATCCTGTAGTCTCTTTTGTTTTCGTCATTTCATGTACGATCATGTCAACCATGCATTATCATGGTTTGGAATCTTCAGCCAGACGGTTAAACACCATCTCATATCCGTCATTTCCATAAGTAAGGGAGCGGTTAACGCGGCTGATGGTCGCAGTAGATGCCCCGGTCTTATCGGAAATCTCCAGATAGGTCTTCTTCTCACGCAGCATCTTTGCCACCTCGAAGCGCTGGGAAAGAGATAATAACTCGTTGATTGTACAGACATCTTGGAAAAAGGTATAGCATTCCTCTTTGCTTTTCAGGCACAAAATGGCCTCAAAGAGATGGTCTACCGCTTCCGTATGAATCGTCTTGCTCATCTGGTCGGTACCCCCTAAAGGTTTTATTTGTATTGTAGTTACTATATGTATTTTAACACAGTAAAACTTTACATTCAAGAACCCTTTTGTCTTTTGCATGAGTTGTATGGTTTTTCAAGGTTGTTATTCGGAAATATCCTCTGTTTTATATGGCGCAGTTCTGTTTGCTTTAAGGTAAAGTTCTGTTATAATAAGTTGTGAATCTGATTTTTGTGGATGGCACGAAATATAAATGAAAAATGTCAAAGGAGAATTATCATGAGATATGATTATCTTATCGTGGGTGCTGGATTATTCGGATCCGTGTTTGCTTACGAGGCTAAAAAGCGGGGGAAAACGGTTCTTGTAATCGATAAGAGGGACCATATAGCCGGTAACATCTATACTGAGGATGTGGAAGGAATTAATGTTCATAAGTATGGTGCCCATATATTCCATACATCGGACAAGCAAATCTGGGACTATGTCAATCAGTTTGTCGAATTCAATCATTATATCAATTCACCGATTGCAGTCTATAAAGATGAACTTTATAATCTTCCTTTTAACATGAATACCTTCAGCAAGATGTGGAATATCAGAACCCCACAGCAGGCAAAAGAAATCATCGAGAAGCAGATCGCGGAGCTTTCGATTACGGAACCGAAGAATCTGGAAGAGCAGGCCCTGTCTTTGGCCGGCAGGGATGTCTACGAAAAGCTGATCAAGGGTTACACTGAGAAGCAGTGGGGAAGGGATTGTAAGGAACTTCCGGCCTTTATCATCAAGCGGCTGCCTTTCCGCTTTACCTATGACAATAATTACTTTAATGACCGGTTTCAGGGGATACCTATGGGTGGTTATACCAAGATTGTGGAAAAGATGCTGGAGGGGATAGAAGTGCTCACCAGTACGGATTTCGCAGATTTTAAGAAGACACATCCTGATATCGCGGATAAAATTGTATTCACTGGAATGCTGGATGCCTACTTCGATTATCAGCTGGGAGCCTTGGAGTATCGTTCCGTACGGTTCGAGAATGAGGTGCTGGATTGTGATAATTACCAGGGAAATGCCGTGGTGAATTATACGGAGCGTGACGTACCTTACACCAGAATCATTGAGCATAAGCATTTTGAATTCGGCAAACAGCCCAAGACCGTGATTTCCAGGGAGTATTCATCCGAATGGAAGGTTGGGATGGAGCCTTATTATCCGGTCAATGATGAGAGAAATAATGCTTTAGTTGCCAAGTATCAGGAGTTGGCGGCGAAGGAGAAGCATGTGATCTTTGGGGGAAGGCTGGGGAATTACAAATATTATGACATGGATAAGGTGATCGTGGCCGCTCTGGAGGCGGTGAAGGGGGAGTTTGAATAAACTGATTTAAGACGGACGAAAACGTCGCGGCAGCCCGGTAGGGTGCTTCAGCTGCTGAACACTGGGGCGGTTTCGCCCTTGGGAAGTACTATGGTGAAAATGGCGCGGTATTTACGGAACCGATGCAATTCGTGCCAAAACCTGATGGTTTTGACACTCGGTGCATCTTGGATTTGGAATTGGTAATTCCAAATCCATCCGTAAGTACCGTGCCATTTTCGCCTAAGTACTTCCGGCAAGGGCTGCAAATGCCCCTGTGTCCAGCAGCTGAAGCCCCTGCCGGGCTGCCGCGACGTTTTCTGGTTTTCATATTCTTCAGTATTTCCTCAATTTTATTCAATGTATGAAAGGGGGGGATATCTCATCTTAGTACTTCCAAAGGGCGAAACTGTCCCCAGTGTCCGGTAATAGAAACCCTTGCCGAGATGCTGCAACGTTTTCTGCTTATATTTCTTCATTGTAAATTAACTGAAAATGCTAACATGGGTCATATAGGATAGTTCGATTTGCAGTATATCTAGATTTTCCGTGAGCCTGTTTAGTTATAAAGAAATCCCCATAGGATAACTGGTAGTGATTAGTAGTTTTTCCTATGGGGATTGTATTTAGTGTTTTAAGTTTTAACAATCTTTGTCTTTCATGGTGTTTAAGTTGTTTCAAAATTAAATATTTTGTTTGTGTTTATTCTTTTGACTGGTATAGTCCCCATAAGTATAGTATCGGAAGGATAAAAGTAATGAGGTTTATAATACTGAAGCCTGAAACAGGGATGGCCATTGCTATATTTACAATTTCGATTACGATGTATAGTACCATTACGATTAATGCGGCTTTAAAGCTTTTTCCAATCAATCCAAAGATTCCGCTAAGGATGCAGAAGATTCCCCCGCCTAGACTAAGGGCTATTGTAAGTGGTGTATAAGCATCGGTTATAGCGTCTTTCATATTCTGGGTTATGGCCGGATCGGTAGTGTTGTTGATGAATGAAGCACCGAATACACCGAGTACTGATATGAGTAGTCCCAGGGCTCCAAAGATGATTAGTAAGATTGATACAACTTTCAGTAAAGATTTTGGTTTGAACATAATAGTTTCCTCCTCATTTTTAAATTAATATTATAAATTTTATGTTACCGTAGTGTTATAGCTGGCGAAGGGCTTCAATCGGGCGCATATGGGCGGCCTTTCGGGCCGGATAGATGCCGAAGATGATTCCTACGCCGCAGGAAAAGCAGGTGGTCAGTATGATGGCGCCTAGCGAAAGCTGGGCGGACAAGCCACCAATATTTAGGGCGGAGACCAGTGAAGCGATTCCGGCGCCCAGGATGATTCCGATGATTCCGCCGATTCCTGAGATGATGGCGGATTCACATAGAAACTGGGCTATGATGGATGAGGTCTTGGCCCCTAGTGCTTTTCGAATACCGATTTCCCGGGTTCGCTCGGTTACGGATACCAGCATGATATTCATGACTCCAATTCCGCCTACCAGCAGGGAAATGCCTGCTACGAATGCGATAAAAGCGGTGATTGCATCCAAGATGGTGCCCATGGTTTCGGTGAGCTGTTCCATAAGATTCTGCTTGATGAACAGATTGTCTCCTTCGCCGGTATGGCGGGAGGAGAGCGTTTGTATCGCTGCTTTTACAACCGCATTACTGTCCTCGCTGGAGTTCAGATAAGTGGTGATTCCTGCGAAGTTTTCTACAGGGTTACCCCAAAGCTCTGCGGCGGTGTAAGGCATTTCCAGATAGATTGGCATCTGCATGCCGAACATGCTCATGGCCTGTTCATTGGCAGCCATGGTTTCAGGATCCGAGTCCCGGACTCCTGTGATTCGAACGGTCTGTAAGGTGTTTTCTACAGAAATATCCATATCCATGCCGATGATATCATCCGTTCCAAATAAGTATAAGGCACTGGCTCTGTCCAGGACGCAGACCGGATCTCCGTTCTGCAGGTTATCTTCATCCCAGAAGGAACCGCGTACCACTTTCTTCTGGTTGGGGTCATTGACAGCGGCAGGAAAAGTCAGTGTGACATAAGCGTCAAATGAACCCTTCCGGGTGGTGACTGAGCCGTAAGTCTGAGCCTGGGCCACCACGCCGGGAGAGAGGTCTCCCAGCTTGGCCTGAACCGCAGCGATGTCTTCCGGGGTGATGATGGAAGTGTAGTTAACCTCGTTGCTGTTAACAATGACATCTGCGGTTTTGACTTCGCTGTTGGACATCACATCCGATTTCAAACCGCTTCCGATGGAAACGATGGTGATTACGGATGAGATGCCGATGATGATACCCAACATGGTAAGAAAGGAGCGGCCTTTATTGGAACGGATATTGTACAAAGCCATTTTTACATATTCCCAAAATTGTCCCATATCAATATCCTTTCGTTAGTTTGCTGAGGCTACGCCGATGGCTTTCATGCCTTCTTCCAGAGTGCTGGTTACATCTGTGATGACCTCGTCACCCTCTTTCAGCCCGCTTTTAATCTCTACCGTGCTGTTGGATGCGATTCCAAGTTCTACCACCTGTTTCTTTACTTCGCCATCACGGATTACATATACGAAGTCTCCGTCGGTTCCTGTATTTACAACCTCGTTGGAGAGACAGAGTACATTCTTGGATTCTGCTACGGACAAGGTGACCTTTGCGGTAACACCGATGTAGATGTTCGCGTCCGGATTGTCGATATGTACCTTTGCACCGATGACCGGATTACCTTTTAGGTTTGTGGTAGCGATCTTGTCGATGGAGGTCAAAGTTCCTTTATAAGTGTATTCGCCGATTTTAATGTTAGCCTTGTTTCCGATTTTCAACTTATCGAAGTCACCGGAGGGAACCTCCAACTTGACACTGACATCGGAATTGCTCACCAGGGTGAATAATGCAGCACCCTGCATGGCCGCAGTTCCTTCCGCGGACTGTACATTGGAGATAACACCGTTGAAGTCGGCATGAATTCCTTTTTTTCCTAATTCCACCAGCTCTTCGGCTGACAGTTTGGCAAGTTCGGCCAGATCCTCTTGAATACCCATGCTCTTGTACTGACCATCTGTTATCTTGGCAGTAGGAGAAGAAGAGGAGCTGGCTTCCTGCTGCTCCAGAGCAGACTGCAAGGAAGAAAGCTCTGCCTGGGCAGTGGCAAGCTTTTGGGTGGCTGTACCAGGTGTTCCTGTAAATGTAAAACTAGATAAATCATTTAAAGCATCATTATAATCGCTTACGTTTTTATCATAAGTTGATTGAAATGAGATTCTCTCATTTTTTGCTTCTGCGATATCAGTATGTAACTTTGTTATATTGTCAATGATTTCTTTTTTTTCGTTTTCTGAACCGTCAGAAGGGAAAGTGTCTAATTTTGTCTGTTCTGTTCTTAATGTAGCATCTAAGTCATTCTGCTTAATAGAATTAGTATCTAAATCATTTTTCGCAGTATCACATTTACTCTTTAAGGTATTGACAGAATCCTGCATTTGTTTTCTTTGGCTTTCATAATTCGTGTACGCATTAGAAGTACTATCCTCTTCCTGATTTGCCTCATCAATCAACTGATTAACCTCAGCCTGTTTGTCACGTACCTTTTGTCTGGTGTTGGCAATCTGCTGATCCATATTAGCCTGAGTCTGAGCAGCGATGGAAGCGCTTTGATCAGCCTGCTCGATGGTGCTTTGATTGCCTGCTTTAGCAGCATCCAGATTCAGCTGTGACTGTTGGTTGTTTTTCTCCAGATCACTGGTGTCAAAGGAAACGAGTAAGTCCCCCTCTTTTACTGACTGTCCCACTACGGCATTAAAGGTATCCACGTTAGCATTCACAGGAGAGTAGAAGGTTTTGGTCAGTTCGCTTTCCACGTTTCCCGAAGTTGTATATTCCTCTGCGACATCTCCCTTTTGTGTGGAGACCACGGTGAGTGCTGTGGCCGTCTTAGCTGGTTTGAATAACATGGACATTAAAACGCCAATCAGTGCCAGCACGCCGATAATAGGAAGAATTACCCAGCCGGGGAGCTTTTTCTTCTTTTTTGCCGGTGGCGTCGAGGACGGAGTTGTTGGGGGTTCATAAGGCTCTGTATCGGTGGGCAGAATATCTTCCGATAATTCCGGTGCCTCATTTTTGGGGTTTTTCATGATGGTGTTCCTCCTGTGTTTTTTGTATCCTTGATGATTTTGCCATCCTTGATAGCAATGACGCGATGTGCCTGTTCCGCAATATCGGTATCATGGGTGATAATAATTACTGTTTTACCAGCCGCATGAAGGCGTTTCAAAATACTCATAATCTCTTTGGTAGAATGGGAATCCAGGTTACCCGTAGGCTCATCGGCCAGTATTACAGGGGGTTCTGCAGCGATAGCGCGGGCTACGGCCACACGCTGCTGTTGACCGCCTGACATCTCTGAGGGTTTGTGATCCAGACGGGAGGACAATCCCACCAGATGCAGAGCATGCTTGGACAATTCCTTGCGCTCCTTTCTCTCTAGGCCACGATAAATCAAAGGCAGTTCCACATTTCCAATAGCATCCAGATTGGGAATCAGGTTAAATCCCTGAAAGATAAACCCAATTTCTTCATTACGTACTTCTGATAACTCATTGTCTGACATACCTAGAACATTTTTTCCATGTAAATAATATGTACCGGTCGTTGGTTCATCCAAACATCCGATCATATTCATCAAGGTCGATTTCCCTGATCCGGAATGTCCGATAATTGCAACAAACTCCCCTTCCTGAATATCCAGATCTACACCATCCAGCGCTCGAACTTCATTCTCTCCAGGGTTATATACCTTATAAATATTCTCCATACGAATCAATGAGGGCATATTACTCACCTCCTTGTATTAATAAATTAGTACAATTATACAACTAATTATTATGTAACGCAAGAACTACTTTTATAATTAAAGTATTTTTATAGTAAAGAAATTGGGGACATTCTCCCTAATATCTTACTTTATCGTTGGCTGGTTTATAATATTACAGAATTCTATTGTTTTGAGAGTGATTTTCAGACGATCTGTTTGAGGTTGAAACAAAAAGCACCTCTTTATAGAACATGGATGGCAATCTTCTTCTTTAGCAAGTGATATCCATTCTATAAAGCAGGTGCTGTATCTTCTTCTTAATTAAATTTTAGACAAGGCGGCTTCGTCGCCTACCAGAGTTACATCTTTATGTAGCTGAAGGATAGAAGCGGGAACCTGTGGGGTGATTGGTCCGAAGAATGCCTCTTTCACAATATCGGCTTTTCCTTCGCCGCTCACAACAATCAGGATTTTATCGGCGGACATAATATTTCCGATGCCCATGGTATAAGCCTGAGTGGGAACTTCGTCAATGCTGTTGAAGAAGCGGGAGTTGGCCTCTATGGTGCTTTCTGCCAGATCCACACAGTGGGTTCCTTTTTCAAATACCTGGCCGGGTTCATTGAAACCAATATGCCCATTGTTTCCAAGCCCCAGAAGTTGAAGATCAATTCCGCCCAGATTCTCAATCAGATTATCGTAACGGAGACATTCCCTAGCAGCATCGGACTCCTTACCGTCTGGAACATTGGTTTTTTCCAGATTAATATTGACATGATCAAATAAATACTTATTCATGAAATAGCGATAGCTTTGGTCACTGGTATCATCCAAACCGCGGTATTCGTCTAAGTTTACAGAGGTTACATGAGAGAAATCCAGATTCCCTTCTTCATAATACTTAATCAGTTGTTCGTATGCTCCGATAGGAGTGGAGCCTGTTGCCAGTCCCAGAACAGAGTCCGGTTTCAGCGTAATCTGAGCAAAAATCACATTTGCAGCAATACGGCTCATGTCACCATAGTCGTTTCCTTTTAAAATTCTAAGCATATCATTCACCTTTCGCTTCCCCTTTGGCACCGAATTCGATTGTTTGTCGATCCCCTGCGCTAAAGTTATAAAAATTATTTTCTATATGTATTATTTAATAAAAAATATTTCCAAAAACACTGTACCAAATTAGAAGAAAAAAAGCAAGTAGCAGTCATAGATTGTGCCAATAATATGCAAATTGTAACTGTTATATATAAAGGAAAAGGGCGTAAAAAAATTTTGACATAGCCAAGGGGAAGCGGTATTATCTTAGATAGATACCAATTGTTTTAACGTGTGGGGATATGCCCCCCAGATAATCTGGAATAGTGGAGGGATAAAAGATGCAGTACCGTATTGGTAATGACAAAATATCAGTGGAGATCGATTCGCTAGGAGGTCAGATACGTTCGCTGAAGGCTGCAGATGGATCGGAGTATCTGTGGCAGGGGGATGAAAAGTTCTGGAAGGGACAGGCTCCGAACCTGTTTCCTTATATTGGGAGGATGACTGACAAAAGCTATACGTACGAGGGTACGAAATACCATATGGAAATCCATGGATTTGTAAAGGTAAGAGAAATGACTGTGGAAGATCAGGGAGAGGACTACATAATCTTTCGCCTGGACAGCGATGATGAGACGAAGAAATCGTATCCATTTACATTTTCCCTTTGGATCCGGTACCATCTGGAAGAAAGTAAGATCTGTATCGCTTACGAGGTGATGAACCGGGATGAGAAGCAGATGTATTTTGGTATCGGTGGTCATCCGGGCTTTCGGGTACCAAATCAGGAGGGAGTAGAATTCACAGACTATTATCTGGAATTTGAAGATGGAATAGAGCCGGTAAGGGTTGGATTCTCAGAAGCCTGCTTTGTGGATGGAACGGAAGAGGCCTTTGAACTGGGAGAAGGTCAATCTCTGGATTTGCATCATGGAATGTTTGATGATGACGCCATTGTACTAAAGAATGTTGGGAAATCCGTGGAGCTCAAGTGTCGAAAAGGGGGATCGTCCATCCGTCTGGAATTTCCCGAGCTTCCTTATTTTGGGATTTGGCATACACCTGGGAAAGAGGCGCCCTTTGTTTGTCTGGAACCTTGGAGTTCTCTGCCATCCAGACAGGATGTGGTGGAAGAGTTGACGACCCAGGAGAATCTGGTTTCCCTGGAGCCCGGAAAGACATATGAAAACAATTGGAGTATTGGGATTATCCGCTGATTGGAAAAAAGAAGACGTTGATTTTCAAATATATCTTGAAATATCAACGTCTTTTATTATAAGGTATTTATTTACAAGGTGTTTAGTATTTCATCCTTCACCTTAAGGACAATGCCGGATAATTCCTGAATCCGCTCATCGGACATGCGGGCAGCAGGAGCTGAGATGGAGAACGCATATTTGGGGCGCCCCCTGTAATCGGGTATGCTGACCGCGATACACCGGACACCTAGTTCATTTTCTTCATCATCCAACGCATAACCATTTTCCCGGACTTCTTCAATCCTTTGTAAAAATGCAGAGAAGTCAGTGATGGTATGGGGGGTCAGTTTCTGTATGTTACTATTATCCCAGAATGATTTAATTTGATATTCTTCCATATCTGCCGCTATGGCCTTTCCTACACCGGAACAGTAGAGGGGAATCCGGTTTCCCACTTTTGAGACCATGCGGACGGAGTTTTGATAAGACTCTTCCTTATAGATATACACGGCATCCAATCCATCCTGCTGGACGAAGTGGACCGTTTCTCCTGTTTCCTGTGAGAGTTCCTTTAGGTATGGGCGGACATGCTCCAGGATGTCCATCCGGCTTAACAGCTTGTTGGAAAGGGTTAAGAGCTTCAATGACATATCGTACTTCTGGTTTTCCGGATCCTGTTTTACATAGCCCATGTATATCAGGGAACAGAGAAGACGATGTGTAGTACTTTTATTTAATTCCAGTTGACGACTGAGATCTGCCAGTGATATCGGACCTGTCTGGGCCAGCGTCTCAAGTGTTAAAAACAGTCTGTCAGCAACCTGGATTGGGTTTTTTTGTTCCATATTATTTCCTGCCTTTTTGGATGATTAAGATGTGAACCGGGTGATTGTATGAATAGACTTTATGCGTAATTGTAACACTTTCCATAGAAAGAGACAACTTAAAATTAGGAATTCCATGACTTGAACAATCAGATTCCTACTTTTTAGAAAAAATGTCATTTTTATCTTGACAACATTAAGAACTGTAGTATAATTTAGGTAAGATATCACATTGTGAAATTGTGTTTCATAATGTGGAACAGGTGAAAATGAATAGTAAAAGTCAATATCTTGGGTAAGATTAAGATATGAAGTTCAGATGTATCAGACAATTTAATACTATAGGAGGAAATTATGAGCACAATTTTAGAACAACTTGCAGGATTTGGTGTTGTACCCGTTGTTGTATTGAATGATGTAAAAGATGCTGAGCCGTTGGCAAAGGCACTTTGTGATGGAGGGCTTCCATGTGCGGAAGTTACTTTCCGTACCGCAGCAGCAGAGGAGTCCATCCGCAAGATGACAGAGAAGTATCCGGAGATGTTGGTAGGAGCAGGAACTGTTCTGACCACAGATCAGGTTGACCGTGCGGTAGCAGCGGGAGCAAAGTTTATCGTAAGCCCTGGATTTGATCCGGAAATCGTGGACTACTGTCTGGACAAGGGTATCCAGGTACTGCCAGGTTGTGTAACTCCCTCAGAAGTTGCACAGGGTGTAAAACGCGGACTGAAAGTCCTGAAATTCTTCCCGGCAGAGCAGTATGGCGGTGTTTCCACAATTAAGGCTATGGCTGCAGCTTATGTAGGAATTAAATTCATGCCTACAGGCGGAGTAAGCACTAAGAATCTGAAAGACTACCTGAGCTGTGATAAGATCTATGCCTGTGGTGGCAGCTGGATGGTAAAAGGTGATATGATTGCTGCCGGAGAGTTCGATAAGATTACCGAACTGACCAAAGAAGCAGTAGCGATGGTAAAAGAGATAAGATAAGAAAGAGATAGAGGAGATAGAATCATGGCAAGAGTAATTACTTTTGGTGAAATTATGTTAAGACTTGTTCCGGAAGGATATCTGCGTTTCGTGCAGACCGATACTTTCGGTGCCACATACGGAGGCGGAGAGGCCAACGTTGCAGTTTCACTGGCAAACTACGGAATTGATACAGCATTTGTTACAAAACTTCCGAAACATGAGATTGGTCAGGCTGCAGTTAACTCCTTAAGAAGATATGGAGTGGATACTTCCAAGATCGTTCGCGGTGGTGACCGTGTAGGAATCTACTTCCTGGAGAAGGGTGCTTCGCAGAGACCTTCCAAGGTTGTTTATGACCGTGCAGGTTCTGCAATTGCAACCGCTACATCTGCTGACTTTGATTGGAAGAGCATTTTCGAAGGCGCAGAGTGGTTCCATTTTACAGGAATTACCCCAGCTTTAAATGACGAAGCGGCAGCAATTTGTCTGGAGGCTTGTAAAGCGGCAAAAGAGCTTGGAATCACAATTTCTTGTGACCTGAACTACAGAAACAAACTGTGGTCCAAGGAAAAAGCAGGCCAGGTAATGGCTGAGCTCTGCAAATATGTGGATGTCTGCATTGCCAATGAAGAAGATGCATCTGATGTATTCGGCATCAAGGCTGCCAACACAGATGTTACCACTGGTACTGTAAACCATGAGGGTTACAAAGATGTTGCAAAACAGCTGGCTGACCGTTTTGGATTCTCCAAAGTTGCAATCACATTGAGAGAGTCAATCTCTGCCAATGATAATAACTGGTCCGCTATGTTATATGACGGAACAGATTACTTCTTCAGTAAAAAATATAAAATGCACATCGTTGACCGTGTGGGCGGCGGTGACAGCTTCGGTGGCGGTTTAATCTGCTCTAGCCTGAATGGCTATGATTCTCAGTCAACCATCGAATTCGCAGTTGCGGCATCTTGCCTGAAGCACTCCATCGAAGGTGACTTCAACATGGTTTCCATGGATGAGGTAACCAAGCTTGCAGGCGGAGACGGATCAGGACGTGTACAGAGATAATCACTACATTTGACAGGATATACTGTTGAATCTATTTGAATAAAAAGGATACCTACGAATTGCTACGCACTTTGTGCTCTCGCAATTCTAAAAACATTCGAAATCCGCCCTGTTCGGGCTACTTTCTCATGTTTTGCGGGTCCCAAATTCATGCTTTTTCATGCAAGCATGAAAAGCATGACCTTTTGACCCTGGTATCATCATAAATATTGTTAAATGAAAAACCATTTTGCCATGGGATACATTTAGATAGAATGGGATGTTGTTTGATACAACATCCCATTCTTAATAAGAAAATATGAAAATTACTTACAGCCAATGATATTACAGGGAGGGGCTAACATGAAGAAAGATTTTGATTTGCTGTCACTTGGTGAAATCCTGCTGAGGTTGTCACCGCCAAATAATGAGCGAATTGTAAGAGGAGAGACTTTTATGAAACAGGTGGGAGGAGCCGAGCTCAATGTAGTGTCGGGCGCTTCTCTTTTGGGCTTGCGTACGGGAATTATTTCCAAATTGCCGGATAATGCTCTGGGAACCTATGCGAAGAACAGGGTTCGTTTCTGTGGTGTCAGCGATGATTATCTGGTTTATGATGAAGGCCCTGATGCCCGTCTGGGAATCTATTACTACGAAGATGGAGCATTTCCCAGAAAGCCAAGCGTGGTCTACGACCGCAGACATGCCTCTTTCTGTAAGATCGATATCGATGAACTTCCAGAGGAGATGTATGCCAGCACACGTTGTTTTCATACCAGTGGAATCACCCTGGCCTTATCACAGCAAACTAGGGAAACTGCGGTAGAGATGATGAAACGCTTTAAAGAAAATGGAACCATCATATCCTTCGATGTGAACTTCCGGGGAAATCTCTGGACGGGACCCGAGGCGAAGGAGTGCATCGAGCAGATTTTGCCTTATGTGGATGTGTTTTTCTGTTCCGAGGACACGGCTCGCTTAACCTTTCTGAAAGAGGGTGATACTAAAAGTATTATGAAGAGCTTTACAGAGGACTACCCAATCTCCATTGTGGCATCCACCCAAAGAATTGTACATAGCCCCAAGGTGCATACCTTTGGTTCTACTATATATAATAAGAAGGAAGACACCTATTACGAAGAAGAGCCTTACCGCAATATAGAGGTTGTGGACCGTATCGGAAGCGGCGACGCCTATATTTCTGGTGCGCTCTATGGTCTTCTTACCTATCATAATGATTGTCAGAAGGCGCTTGAGTATGGGAATGCCACCAGCTCTGTGAAAAATACTATTCCAGGTGACCTTCCATCCTGCGATCTGAAGGAAATAGACCGGATTATTGCCAACCATAAAAGCACCGGAATTCAGCTTGAGATGGATCGTTAACGCCCCTGTCGAAGATGAAAATAATTAGTCGAACGATTGTTCTTGACTATTTTTCCCCTCCTGTTATAATTGAAAATGTAATACAATTGTAACAGAAATGATACAAAGTTGTGAAACAATATATCACAGGAGGGTTTTATGTATCGGAGTAAATGTGTACTGACGTTAGGAATAGCCGGTATGCTTTTCTTTATCGGGGGACAAGCCGTTCACGCTGAAGTTGGAAGCAGCCTGCTGACGCAGACAGAGTCTGATACGAATGAGAAACATTATGCAGCAGCAAATGTAAGTACAAAATTAAATATCCGTTCGGCACCGGGAGTGGAGTCTGATATCATCGGTAAGATTTCAGCCTTTGGATTGATGGAGATTCAGGACTATCAAGATGGCTGGTGTCTGGTGAATTCCGGTGAGGTATCGGGATATGTTAGTGCGGATTACCTGTATTCCCCGGAAGAGACGGAACATATGATAGAAACCGTGGGGATTGAAAATCTTCCGGTTGCGGAAGAAGTATCTCCGGTGAGGCAGCAGCTGATTGATTTTGCCAGCCAGTTTATTGGGAATTCTTATGTCTGGGGCGGGACAAGCCTAACCAGCGGAGCCGACTGTTCCGGTTATGTGCAGAGCGTTTATCGGGAATTTGGCGTGGAGCTGCCAAGGGTGTCCGCGGCACAGGCCTATGCAGGTCCCCAGATCTCAATCAATAGCGCACAGCCCGGAGATCTGATCTTTTATGCTAAAAATGGATCTATATATCATGTGGTTATTAACCTGGGCGGTGGACAAGTTTTAGCTGCCAGCAGTGCAAAAAAGGGTATCTGTATTTCGAACCTGGACTATAGTCATGCCGTCTGGGCGGTGAATGTTTTAGGCTAGTAAAGTCCCTGGAATATGCTGAATTTCTTAAAAAAATATAAGATTTTTAAAATGTAAAAGTAAGGCAAAAAAGGTTTACAATGGATAACCGCTATGCTATACTGTAACGGTGTGAGATTAGCCTTGATTCAGAGATTGGACTCTCCGACCATTTCTTGATCATTGGCGTTTAAAAAAAGATTAGGAGGAAAGAAAATGATTTCACCAGAAAAGAAACAAGCAATCATGAAAGAGTATGCAAGAACAGAAGGCGATACAGGATCACCAGAAGTACAGGTAGCTGTTCTGACAGAGAGAATCAATGAGCTCACAGAGCATCTGAAAGTACATCACAAAGATCATCATTCCAGAAGAGGACTTTTGAAGATGGTTGGTCAGAGACGTGGTTTGCTTGACTATTTGAAGAAGACTGATATTGAAAGATACCGTGCATTAATTGCAAAATTAGGAATCAGAAAATAATCAGCTTGTTTCAGGGCGGACATTTTCCGCCCTGTTTCGCTATGTTTAGGATAAAGTAGTTCCAGAGCAGAGATATAACTTCCGAGACCACTGAAAAGCATACCGGCACACGATATGTTTTTCAGTTGTTTCGGGGTGCCATGCCTGGATACTTTAGATAGAACAGCCTGCATGTAACAGGATATAAGTTCATCCGCTGCAGGGTGTATCAATTACGGCAAAGACCGTCAAATAATGAAAAGGAGAAACCCCTATGTACAAAAGTTTTTCTATGGAACTGGCAGGCAGAACTCTGACAGTTGAAATTGACCGTGTTGCGAAACAGGCAAGCGGTGCTGCATTTATGCATTATGGTGAAACTGTAGTCTTATCTACTGCTACAGCATCCGATAAACCAAGAGAAGGAATTGACTTCTTCCCACTGAGCGTGGAATACGAAGAAAAATTATACTCTGTTGGAAAGATTCCAGGTGGATTCAATAAGAGAGAGGGAAAGGCCAGTGAGCATGCAGTCCTGACCTCCCGTGTGATAGACCGTCCGATGCGTCCACTGTTCCCAAAAGATTACAGAAATGATGTGACCCTCAGCAATATGATTTTGTCTGTGGATCCCGAGTGTAATCCTGAGGTGGTGGCCATGCTTGGATCAGCCATTGCAACCAGCATTTCAGACATTCCTTTTGATGGCCCATGTGCCATGACCCTGATCGGTATGATTGATGGAGAGTTAATCGTAAACCCGACTCTGGCACAGAAAGATGTATCCGATCTGGCATTGACCGTTGCTTCCACAAGAGAAAAAGTCATCATGATTGAAGCTGGAGCCAACGAGCTTCCGGAACAGCAGATGATAGATGCAATCTTCAAAGCACACGAGACGAATCAGGAAATCATTAAGTTCATCGATCAGATCGTTGCTGAGTGTGGAAAAGAAAAGCATACCTATGAAAGTTGTGCGATTCCGGAAGAGTTATTTACCGCAATCAAAGAGATTGTACCTCCGGCTGAGATGGAAGAGGCTGTGTTTACAGATGAGAAGCAGAAGAGAGAAGAAAATATCCGCATGATCACCGACCGTCTGAAAGAAGCATTTGCGGAAAATGAAGAATGGCTGGATGTTCTTGGAGAGGCTGTATATCAGTATCAGAAGAAGACGGTTCGTAAGATGATTCTGAAAGATCACAAACGTCCCGATGGCCGTGATATTAACCAGATCCGCCACCTGGCTGCCGAAATTGATCTTATTCCGAGAGTACACGGATCTGCAATGTTCACCCGTGGACAGACACAGATCTGTACCATAACCACTCTGGCTCCTCTGTCTGAGGCACAGAAGCTGGATGGCCTGGATGAATTCGAAAAGTCCAAACGTTATATGCATCATTACAATTTCCCGTCATACTCTGTAGGTGAGACCAAACCTTCCCGTGGACCGGGACGTCGTGAGATTGGCCATGGTGCGCTGGCAGAACGTGCATTGATTCCGGTACTTCCGTCAACGGAGGAATTCCCATATGCAATTCGTACGGTTTCTGAAACCTTCGAATCCAATGGTTCCACCTCTCAGGCAAGTATCTGTGCATCCTCCATGTCTTTGATGGCCGCAGGGGTGCCGATTAAGAAATCCGTTGCAGGTATTTCCTGTGGACTGGTAACCGGAGATACAGATGACGACTATCTGGTATTGACCGATATCCAGGGGTTGGAAGACTTCTTTGGAGATATGGATTTCAAGGTTGCAGGAACTCATGATGGTATCACTGCAATCCAGATGGATATCAAAATTCATGGACTGACCAGACCGATTATCGAAGAAGCTATTGCTAAGACAAAAGAGGCAAGAGAGTATATCTTGAGCGAAGTAATGGAGAAGACCATCGCCGTTCCGCGTCAGGAAGTTGGCGCTTATGCTCCTAAGATTATTCAGATTCAGATTGATCCGGCCAAGATTGGTGATGTTGTTGGACAGCGTGGTAAAACAATCAATGCCATCATTGAAGAAACCGGAGTTAAGATTGACATCACAGATGATGGTGCTGTATCCATCTGCGGAACAGATCAGGCAGGTATGGATCAGGCGATTGAATATGTTAAGACTATTACTGCCGATTTTGAAGCGGGACAGATCTTTACCGGTAAGGTTGTAAGCATCAAAGAGTTTGGCGCGTTCCTGGAATTTGCACCTGGAAAAGAGGGTATGGTTCATATATCCAAAATAGCCAAAGAGCGTATTAACCGAGTGGAAGATGTGCTTACCATGGGGGATGTTGTGAAAGTAGTATGCCTTGGAAAAGACAAGATGGGCAGAATCAGTTTCAGCATCAAAGATGTTCCGGCAGAAGCGTAAGATTGAGATGGGGAAGCCAGGGTGGTTGATTTTGGCTTCTCCTTTTGTGCCTAAATAAACCGGGCTGAAGGGTTTTTAAGCCTTTTTCCTCAGTCCCGGTATAGGTTGTTTTAGAAAGGGCCGTTGATTAAGGAGAGATTGATGTGAGGTATCATGACATAACGAAGGATGACATGCTGAACGGTGAGGGACTACGTGTAGTGCTGTGGGTTTCCGGATGTTCTCATAACTGTAAGGGTTGTCAAAATCCTGTTACCTGGGATCCAAAGGGAGGAGTTCTCTTTGACAGGGCAGCTAAGGCAGAGATATTTGACCAACTTGATAAAGATTACATCTCGGGTATAACTTATTCCGGAGGAGATCCCCTGTTTTTGGCAAACAGGGAAGAAATCCTGGCTCTGACAAAGGAAATTAAAGAAAAATACCCGAATAAGAATATCTGGCTTTATACGGGATATAATTGGGAAGAGGTCAAGGATGAACCAGTGATTCCTTATCTGGATGTCCTTGTGGACGGTAAGTACATAGAGAAAGAACGTGATGTATCCTTGCCGTGGAGAGGTAGCAGAAATCAAAGGGTGATTGATGTACCAAAATCCAGAGATGGAAGCAAAACCATACTTTACGCATAGCATGAAGGGTATAGGCAGCTTCGGAAATTTAAACCAATGGCAGAAAGCCACAGAAGGCCTATGTTAACTATACGCAGAGGAGAAAAATATGAAAAATATTAAGATACAGTATCTGAATGATCAGATGGAACGTTTGAAATATATCGATGGAAAATCTGATTGGATAGACCTGCGGGCAGCGGAGGAGATTACGATGAAGGCTGGAGAATTCCGTCTGATTCCGCTGGGCGTGGCCATGAAACTGCCGAAAGGCTATGAAGCACATGTGGTTCCAAGGAGTTCCACCTTCAAGAATTTTGGCATTATACAGACGAACCATTATGGTGTAATAGACGAATCCTATTGCGGTCCAGGAGACTGGTGGTATATGCCGGCTTATGCTCTTAGGGATACCGTAATTCATATAAATGACCGGATCTGCCAATTCCGTATTTTTGAACACCAGCCGACCTTAACATTTGAGGAAGGGAAGCTATCAGGTGAAGACAGGGGCGGCATCGGAAGCACTGGAGTTCAGTAACAGAGAGGTTAAAACGAATAGTATTTAGGAGTATAATCAATGGGATTTGATGATAATAATTTTGAAGATCAGTTAGAGAAAGAGTTGGAAAACTTTATTGGTCAGCCGTTACCAAGCTTCGAGGATGGGGGAGGCGACGATGATTATGATGGAAATGAAGAATATGATGACGACGATTATGACGGTAATAATAAGAAATCCAAGAAGATCAAGATTGCTGTAGTTTCGGCGGTTGTGGCACTGCTGGTTATTTTGGTTGGCGTTTATGGTGGATTTACGTATTATTATAGCAGTCGATTCTATCAGGGAACAGTAATCAATAATACCGACTGCAGTGGACTTACCGTGCAGCAGGCAGAAACTGAAATCCGCAAACAGGTGGAGCAGTATGAACTGGAACTGGATTTCCAGGATGACCAGAAAGAGACCATAAAAGGAACGAATGTAGATTTTGCCTATGTTTCTGACGGCAGTGTAGAAAAGCTTAAGAAGGATCAGAATCCATTTCTATGGGTCAAAGGCGTATTCGGGGGAGACCACGATTACAATTTTGATGCCAGTGTTACCTATGATGAGAAAAAATTAGATCAGGTTGTTTCCGCGATGCCTCAGATGCAGGAAGCCAATATGGAAGAACCTGCGGATGCAAAAGTTGAGTTTGTGGATAACAAGTTCCAGGTGACCCCGGAAGTGAACGGAAGTAAACTGGATAAAGAGAAGGTGATGACGGGGATTAAGGATGCCATGACCAGTGGAGAGCGAAAAGTATCCATGGATAAATTGGGCGCCTATATAAGACCTGGAGTCACACAAGAGGATGAAAGTCTGAACTCCCAGGCCGAACAGCTGAATGAGCTCACTGCCAGCAGTATCACATATCAGTTGCCTTCGGGAGAGCAGGTGTTGGATGGCACAACCCTGAAAGAGTGGCTGAGCGTGGATGAGACTGGAAACTATTCTAAAGACGATGAAGCATGGAATCAACATATCGCAGAATATGTGGCCAATTTGGCACAGGCAGTGAATACTTATGATGTGGACGCTAAATTCAACGCCACCAACTTAGGGGAGATTAATGTCAAAGGTAAATATGGCTTTGAGATCAATCAGGAGGCAGAAATTGCCCAGTTGACAGAGGAGTTGGCCAATCACACCGTAACCGCCAGAAAACCGAATTTCAACCATGAGGCATTATCTTATGAGAACAATGGTTTCGGCAATTCCTATGTTGAGATTGATTTGAGCCGTCAGCATGTATGGGTTTATAAGGATGGGGAACTGGCCGTGGAAACGGGCTGTGTATCCGGAAGGATGACCTCTGACCGTTGGACACCTCCGGGAATTTTCACCTTGACCTATAAAAAGTCACCATCCGTATTACGTGGACCGAAAAGGGCGGACGGATCCTATGAATGGGAGTCACCGGTAACTTATTGGATGCCTTTTAACGGAGGAATTGGACTGCATGATGCTACCTGGCGTTCCGCAAATCAGTTTGGAACAGGTATATACAAGAACAGTGGTTCTCATGGCTGTATTAACCTGCCGTTCAACAAGGCTAAGGCGATTTATGAGATTATCGACAAAGATATGCCGATCATCTGTTATTATTCTGAGCCATACAGCGTTGGAGCATCTTCGAAGAAGAGTGGTTCTTCGGATGCATCGACACCTACAGGTGCTGCAACAGATACACCGGATACACCTGCACCTTCGAAACCGAAACCTCCGACAAAACCGGATCCGGAGCCACCAACTGCACCAACAACACCAGAGCAACCAACTTCACCAGAACAACCGACTACACCGGAACAACCAGATACACCAGAACCTCCGGCTACTGAGGAACCAGAAACACCAAGCGAATAAATATTTTGTATGGTGGGAGTGAATCTAGGGGATAGAATGGTTTTCGCGTGGTAGAAAGTGTTGTTGTAAGATTGTAGATTATAAAAAGCATGTAGAAGAATGAACGAGCCCCTCTAATTGATAGGAGTCACCTCATTATCTGCATGCTTTTTTAAAAATATCCGTGGAGGAGTTATCGGGTCGTCTAATTCGTATCTCAATATAAAAGACCGTGATTTATGGAAACAAGGAATGTGTTAATCATTAGATTAACTATAACATTCCTAATCTTTCCATAGTTCACGGTCTTTTATATTTGTCTCAATAAGGCTTAGTTATTCTCACCTTTGGCAAGTTCTTCGAATTCCTCAGAATCCATCAGCTCAT
>DVNN01000107.1 GCA_018714325.1 Candidatus Pelethocola excrementipullorum | reverse complement strand
ACACTATCATCATTTATGTTTCACTTCTGAAACCATTGTTCCAATATCTGTCTGGTCTTATCCACCACATAACCACTTCCACCTCTGTCTTTTACATCTTCCACCATGGAAACTAACAGTACCGGATCTTCAGTCGAATTGTCCGTGGTAAATACATTGAACCATCCAAGCTCCGTGCCAGAGGTATCTTCTTTGGAGGCCTTGATCTCGGCTGTTCCGGTCTTTCCGGCCAGCGGGACCCCTTCAATCCTGGCTCCATATCCGGTTCCCTCCGGGTTTTCTATCACCTGAGTCAAATCCTGCAACACCGTTTCGGCAGCATCTGTTGTAAATGCACCTTCCACCCAGATTTCGCCCTGCTGACCTTTCGTAGATTCCAGACGGGGACGTATCATATTGCCCCCATTGACAAAGGCCGTATACATTCCCGCCATATGCAGGGGATTCACCAGCATCTGCCCTTGTCCGTATCCGCTGTCAGCCAAAACTATCTCATCCTCCAGGCTGCTGCCTTCATTCACATATTGGGACTTCTTCATCACAATATCAAATGGGATATCCTTACCGAATCCCAGCCGCTCCAATTGTTCCGCCAGAGTATCTTTCCCAATCTTTAGTGCTGCCTTGGCAAAATATATATTATCCGAATATACCAGTGCATTTTCCAGATTTGAAGATCCGTCATAGGTATGCAGAGTGGTAATCTCGTAGTTGCCCCAGCTGTCATCCTTCTTCCAGCTGCTCACGCTGGGACCTAAATCCTCATCCGCACCCAAGGTCCCTGTGCTCAGTCCTATGGCACCTATGATGGGCTTCAACGAAGATCCCGGAACCCAGGTGCCCCGAAAGCGGTTATACATGGGTTGTCTCTCATCCTCATTGATCTCATTCCACTTCTGCTCCGACATCCCCAGTATAAAATCATTATTATCATACCCCGGAGCACTGACCAGAGCCAAAACTTCACCAGTATAAGGATTTATGCCCACACTTGTAGCCTGATCTTCGGAATATGAGTCATAGATCATACTTTGGAGATTGGAGTCGATGGTGGTCACAATATTCTCCCCATCCTTAACCTCCTGGTATGCTAAAACTTCTTTTTCATCACCCGCTTCATTCTGAATCCAGATCTTACATCCATCTGTGCCGTGAAGCCTTTCTTCATATAAAGATTCAAGCCCACTTTTCCCTAGTTTACTCTGTGCCGTATATCCCTGGCCGGAACGTTCCTCCAGTTCCTCCGCACTAATACTCTGAATATACCCCACCAACAGGGAAGCCTTCTCCCCCAGCGGATACACCCGATCCTCTGTATCAGAGATCATCACACCCGTAATCTCCAGAAGCTGATTCTGCAATGCCACCTCAGGAGACTGTGCCGCCTCCTCCTGGGACATCAGAGGCGATACCTTTTTCATGCTTTTGACAGGAACAAAGCTGCCTTCCTTCACCCAGCCCGCGTCCAGTTTCTTCTGGATGCTCTCCACCGATACTTCCAGAAGTTCTGCCAGCCGTTCCAGATCTGCCGTCGGATCTTCGCTCATCTTCTCCGGCACCAGTCCCACGGAAGAAACCTGTCCATCTCCTGCCAGCAGAGACCCTTCCCTATCATAGATACTTCCCCTGTGAGCCGCCTCGGCGGTCACCTTTACCTTATCGCTTTTCAGCATGTTGGGGAATATAGTTCCATCATCCCACTGCAGGTAATATTTACCATCTTTCTTGGTAAATAAAGCCTGATTCTGAAAGGTAAGTTTCCCGGCAACCGTTTCCATGCTGGTTTCATACCGCAAAGCCTTATCCTTCTCATCTGAAAGGATGGTTATCTCAATATCTTTGGCTTCAATGCCTTCGTAAATCTTCTGATTACGCTGGATAAACTCCTCCTCACTGCGATAAGATCTGCTCTGCTCATCCAGCCGTTCATACATCTCCTTGTATTTTCCCTTTTCGATATTCTGCATGTACTCCATCAGAACTTCTTCCCTTGTCTCAGCATGTGTTTTTCTATACCAGAATAATCCACCAGTGACAGCAGCAGCGATAAGAACGACGATGGCTGCTGTGATAATCACCCTTTTCTTCATGACCGGTTTCCCCTTTCTGCCTCATACCGCTTTTGGGATGATAAATTGATATATTTTTCTAAAGTCTATCACTTGATCATAGAGATGTCAATTTTGATGGTATAAAAAACCGTTGCCCAATGGATTTGTAGCTATCCATAAAGCAACGGTTATCTATATCATGGGTCAGCTGACTATCTTATAGTAGACCCTTGCTGTCAGTTTATAAACGACAGCATAGAATACGGCGAATATCAGGAAACAAATGCCGGTTACGACCAAATAGAGCGTGGTATTGTTAAGTCCCAGCATAAGCATAAGCCTCTTCATAATAGGAAATGCAAACAACGTATGGATGCCGGCGGTTACCAGAGGAAGGAAGAACACGTTTAAAACCTGGGAGTTGATGGATCTGCGGATCTCACGCTTATCCATACCCACCTTCTGCATAATCTCAAACCTGCCACAGTCATCATATCCTTCTGATATCTGTTTATAATAAATAATCAATACCGTAGCTACCACAAACAGCAGACTTAGAAAAATCCCGATAAAGAACAAACCACTGTAAGTACCCAGGAAGTCCTTACTGCCTGTATCACGATCATCCACCCTGAAGGATTCTGGAGAAGGTTCCAACCCCGTGATAATGTGTTGTTTAAATGCCATCTTTTGACTTGAATCACCCTTAACATCGAATCCGAAGAATGCTCCTGCATTCACATAACTACCACCTTCAGACTCAAAAACAGACTGCTGAAGCTGCTTGATTTCCTCTATTGTTTCGGTATCCTTGACGATTAAAACAAAGCTCTGAACCACATTTGAAGACATCAGGCCGCTGCCTTCGGCGAAGTCTTTTAAGTTCTCCTTGATTGAAAATGACTTACCAAGCAGCTGTAAATTCTGCTTCTCGATATCATCTTCACTACCATAGAATAGGATTTCTCCATCCTCCAACTCTTTCTTATCCCCGTTTAGACGATTATATTCATCCAGGGATAAAATATATAGATCACAGATATCGGAACCGGAAAGACCATATATATTTTCCTGATTGGTTATTAGTTCGTCTCCACTGATAATCGCAGGCATGGCGATGTATGAATAATAAAACAAGTGATTGGTCTCCAGATGTAATTCTTCTGAAGCTTCTTTAACGTTCTCAAGAACCAGATCAGTTACATCCTCATTCAAGCTGAAACCAGACACCGTAATATCCCTGGGATATCTTTTGTCGATGATACCATTCAAATCCGCATACAAGGATAAGGTGGTGGAGATCATAAGCAGGACTCCCGTACACAGGATCGCAATATTGGCCAGTCCCACCGCATTTTGTTTCATTCTATAAATCATACCAGATACAGATACAAAATGCTTAGTCTTATAATAATAGTTTTTATTTTTTCTTAAAAGCTTAAGTATTGCGATACTTCCTGCAGTAAAGGTAAAATAGGTTCCTATCATAACCAATATAATTGCCAGTAAAAGTACGAAAATTGCTGCTACAGGATTCGTGGTGGTCACAGCCAGATAATATCCTGCTCCCAGACATAGAAATCCCATTACCGCCATAAGCACCTTTGTCTTAGGCTCCCGTTCTCCCACGTTCTCTCCATGTAATAGTTCAATGGGGTTCGCAAGCCAGACTTGACGAAGTCCATTGAGAAATATTAAGAGGTGTATGGTTCCCATCAACTTGACACTTGCAATGATTGATGAGAAAGATATCTCAAATCCCAGGGGGATTTCAGATTGAAACATATTTACCAGGCCCATATAAACCAGTTTATTCAGCAGAAGTCCCAGCAAAATACCTGTAATGATACTAAATACAGCAATGATGGTGTTCTCCCAAAACACCACCCTTCCCAGATGACGTTTTTCCATTCCCAGCATACTATATAAGCCGAATTCTTTTTTTCTCCGTTTCATAAGGAAACTGTTGATATAGAATAAAAATATCAGGGCAAAAAAACCGACGATCCATGTCCCCATGCCGAGAATCTGCTTTATACTGCTGCCTCCAGTTGTATGGTCCAGACCCTTATTCACACTCAGGCTATAGATGATGTAATACATGGCTGTGATGAAGATGCTCATCAAAAGATATGGAACATAAATCTTTCCATTTTTCTTGATGTTCTGTAACGCCAGCTTTGAATAAAATCCTTTACTCATGTTTATGTCCTCCTGTAGCAAGAAGGGTCAGCGTATTAGAAATGCTTTCATACATCTCTTCATTGTTCATGTCACCTTTGTATATCTGATGATATACGATGCCATCCTTGATGAACAAAACCCTGCTCGCATGGCTTGCTGCTCGGGTACTGTGGGTTACCATCAGAATCGTCTCTCCCTGTTTGTTAATCTCCTGAAAGATGTTTAAAAGTTGATCCGTGGCCTTGGAATCCAGAGCCCCCGTGGGTTCATCGGCAAATATCATCTGTGGGTTGGTAATCAAAGCTCTGGCCACCGCCGTTCTTTGTTTCTGCCCTCCTGATACCTCATAAGGAAATTTATCAAGCAGACTTGTGATGCCTAAGGATTCGGCCAGAGGTTTCAGACTCTGCTCCATCTCCTCATATTTCATACCTGCCAGAACTAGCGGAAGTAAGATATTATCCCGGATAGAAAAAGTATCCAGCAAGTTAAAATCCTGGAATACAAACCCTAAGTTCTCCCTTCTAAAGGAAGCCCGGTGCTTATCAGGCACGGCCGTCATATTCTTCCCATCCAGCCAGACTTCACCGGCAGTTGGTTTATCTAAAGTGGCCAGGATGTTCAATAATGTGGTTTTACCGGAACCACTCTCTCCCATAACAGCCACATACTCTCCCTTTTCTACAGAAAAATCCACATCATACAATGCCTGAACCTGATTTCCTCCGAATCTTGTGGTATAGGTTTTCTTCACATGCTTTACCTGTAATAATGCCATATCTTATTCCTCATTTCTATGTCTTTTTTCTCATCAATTCTTGTTGTTTACAGGCTCTATTATAAGAAAAAGAGCAATGTACTGCCATCGATATGGCTTACATTCCTCCACTTTAATCTTACATTGATGTAAGGAACCAGCGTGTCATTGCTCTCTTTCATAACTGGGCATATATAAGAATTACCTAGGTTTCACGGCATTCTTGCAATTAAAATTGGTGTAAACTTATTTGGCCATTTTCGCCATGTTCTCCCTAGCTCTTTCCAACATCTGAATCGCCCTTAGGATTGTAGGATTAAGAAAATAAGTATTACAAGCATTGCCGCTAACGTAGATATCATTTCATATAGTTTTCAATATCCCATAGCTTTTTTTACTTGTGCCATTTTTTCCTCTGACGTAAGAATTCTTAATAACTCAAATGCTACATCTGGCGCAGTCTTAGGGCAGGAGGAAGTAATGATATTCTCATCAATCTCTAACCAAGAATCACCTAAAACAACTCCAAATTCTTCTAATTCATCACGTTTATAGCCGCCCCTTAAATGATAAGTGGTTGCTTTCTTTCCTTTTAGGATACCACTTTTTGCTAATGGAAATGCTGCAACACACACAGAAGCGATTGGCTTATGTGCCTTATAAAAAGATTGAATCAGCTCTATTGTTTGTTTATGATATGCTTCATCATAAAAACCGTATTCTTGAAAACCCCCGGGAATTGCTAACGCTGCATATTCATTTACATCAACATCCTCAATCAATGTATTTGTTTCAATAGATACTCCAAATGTACTATTTAAATTTTTATGATAACCACAAGTAACAACTTCTATATCACAATCAAAATCGTCTCGTGCCCAGCCAAATACATCAATAAATGGACTGACTTCCATCATTTCAAATGCTTTTAAACATAAAAGTAAAATTTTCATTTTCTATATCTCACTTTCAATCTAATTTATAGAAATATGATACATCAAAGTGGCCGTTACACACTGTAACTAGTGCAACGACCACTTAAAACACTTCTAATTAC
>DVNN01000106.1 GCA_018714325.1 Candidatus Pelethocola excrementipullorum | reverse complement strand
GTATTATATCACAAAAAGATGCTTTCGCAAAGGAACAAATCTGCGAAAGCCTCTTTTTCATTAAAATTCAATTATATCTTCAGCCAATGTGTGGAGTCATTTGAAGTATTCCAATCATAAGGCATAAGAATCCGATGAATAGCATCAAAACAGTAGAACCAATTACCAGAATCAAATCACGGGCTCTGGTCTCTTTTGGGAAAAAGCTTTTCCGATAGTTCTTCTTTGTTCTTTTTACTAACCAAAGTCCTAAATATATCAGGAATGGTCCGGCGCAGCCCATGAACCAATAGAGTCCTACTCCGGCCAGAGTCATCTGTGCACTCTGCTGTAAAGATTGTTCCATCAACTGGTCATATGCAGGTATGATTCGGGCCATCGCTCTTACCAAAATCAGCAGGGCTACAGATACAAAGTTGTTCAGAAAGTGCAAGAATGAATTGTAAATCATATTTCCACTGTCTTGCAGCATTACGCAGAGCAGGACACCAATCATTCCTGTGGGCAACAGTTTTATCAGATCCATGTGAAATGCACCAAACACAATTCCTACCAGCAGTGCAGCGAGGATTGGATAACGGATTCCTGACAGAGAGTTCAAAAAGACACCCCGAAAAGTCAGTTCTTCTCCGATGGCAGGCATTACTGCGATTACTAGTATCAGAAGTATAGCCGGAATATCAGCGATCATTTCCCAAAGCTGCATACTCGTGTTTCCACTTGCTGATGGGAATAGATATGCCAAAGTTCCAGACATTGCCATATTAACCGAAAAGGTTCCAATCCAAAGAACCACCGTACCTCCGATTCCACCCCAGGACGGCTTGTGGAAAGGGAATACCTTGCGAAGGTTCCTCTTCATGCAGATCACAAATAGCAAAGGTGCAACTATGAACCATAATTGGAGCAACATGGTTCCATAGAATGATAAACTTCTGGGCATTATCAGAGAAAGCCCAAAAGAAAGCGCCAGATAACTGATAAATATTCCCAGGATAAATAGAATCCCCTGATATGGTCTTAAGTTACGATTATGAGGATCAATATATTCCTCTTGTTGTGGCCGATGTAGTGGTTCATAGTTATGATCTTGATAAGGATCGTTCAACATCCTGTTCATAGACTCCATATCACTGCCCCTGTTTCCATCTATTTGTTGATTATGTTCTTTATCATTTCTTTGATTATCATTCATCATAATCACCTGCCTTCCCCTTCTATCATCAAGGTTTCTTTCAATGACCTTCTTGTCTTCTTTCTGGTTACCTCTACAATCTGGAGTTTCGTCATATCAACCACATTGGCCAGTGATGGATCCGCGGCTAGATATCTACCCAGTGTCTTCATCACTTCTTCCCGATGCTCTATTTTCTTCATATTGATAAAATCAATCAATATAATGCCAGAAAGCTGGCGGAGACGTAACTGGTACGCAATTTCTCTGGCGGCTTCCAGATTGATACTTAGATGCATATCCTCAGCATGTTTCCGGGTTTCGGATTTTCCGGAATTCACATCCACAGCAACGAAGGCTTCCGTCTGCTGAATGACAAGAAAGGCACCTGATTTCAGCCAGACTTTTTCGTTTACCCCATCTTCCAACAGCTTTTCCAGGCGGTAGAACTTATACATTGGAAGCATCTGCTCTTCATAACGTTGCAGAATCTCAGCTTTAGTCGAAAGATTCGCCTTTAGATAATGCTCAATCTTTTGCTGTTCTTCCGGCAGGTCTGTGATGACCGCTTCCAACTTTTGGATGGGTACATGCTGTATCAATGACAACCACTGGGGTGAGGCCTCACTGACACAGCTAAAACAAGTCCGGGTAATTCCATATTGAAGAACCCTTCCGCATTCTTGGCTAAGCACATGATATTCCTCAAGAATTTCCTCATCCGTTCCATTTTGAGCTTCGGTACGTGCGATAATGCCTATCTTTTCTTCTTTTATAGGTTCCAACAGGCCTTTTAGCCGTTGCCTTTCCTTTTGACTTAATTTGGAGGAAATGCCCAAACGCGTTTCACCTGTGGTCAAAACCAAATATTTGCCTGTGAAATTAAGGTTTGCAGACACTGAGGGCAGCTTTTCCTTCTGTGCCTCCCTGCTGACTTGTACCAAAAGTTCATCTCCCGCTTTGGGCTCTCCCTGTCTTCCGGGCATCTTGTAAATTGGGTCAAGACAGTCCTTCAGTGGCAAAAAGCAGATTTGATCATTGCTAATCCTCACAAAAACAGCCTTCAAATCTCTGGCTGCCTTCTCCACTTTCCCTACATAGATATTTCCCAGCGGATACTTTTCACCCTGTCTTTGAACGTATAAATCTACGATTCTGTTATTTTCTAAAAGCGCAGATACCTCAAGAATGGTATCTTTGTAAGGCATCTGCGTGATTAATATCTTACTCAATCTCTTCTCCTAAGTTTTCCAGAGAAACCAGTTTTCTGCTTGTTTCATCGCCCAAATCAGCATAGATTTCCAATCTATGAATCATCAAGGCGAATTCGTCCAAGACTGTATCCATAAAAGAAGCAAAGGCATCCATTACCATCTCAGGCTTTAAATTTCTTACACTGCCACTTGATAATTGAAGGAAAATGCCACCTTCTTGTACTTCCATCTGATAAATCCAGGGGCGGATATCCACTTCCTTCATCTCCCCTTTCTTCGTTGGCTTCTTACATATCATTTGGTTCTGTGCCAGGAAATCAGTGATACGATCCTCCCAGCCTTCGGGAAGTTCTTTCCCTTCTCGGAACGTAACCAGATAATCTGCCGCTGACACCAGCGCCATTGCATTGGAAGATTTTTCCTCCGGAATCTGACGGATACTCTCGATCCTCATTCCCTCTGCCATGACTTCATTCATGCAATCTACCATCACTTTTGAGGACTCAGTTGTCCTAAGCTCCATATCAAAATATTCACCGTCACTTGT
>DVNN01000105.1 GCA_018714325.1 Candidatus Pelethocola excrementipullorum | reverse complement strand
TGGGGAAGGTGGATCATATCCTGGAGAAACTTCATCTGGAAAAGGGCATGACGCTGTTGGATGTGGGATGCGGTTGGGGTTTTCTTTTGAAGGAAGCCGCCAAAAAGTACGGTGTAAAAGGTACCGGCATTACGCTGAGTGAAGAACAGTATAAAAAGTTCTCAGAGGACATCAAAGAAGAAGGGCTTCAGGATTACTTAAGTGTGAAATTGATGGACTACAGGGAGTTAGAAAAATCGGGACTTGAGTTTGACAGGGTTGTCAGCGTGGGGATGATTGAACATGTGGGACGTGGGAATTATGATTTATTCATGAAGAACGTGGACGCGGTGCTAAAACCCCAGGGACTATTCCTGCTACACTATATCAGTGCGCTCAAAGAACATGAGGGAGATGCCTGGATTAAAAAGTACATCTTTCCTGGAGGAACCGTACCGAGTTTACGGGAGATTATGGATATTTTGCCGGAGCACAACTTCTATACGTTGGATGTGGAGAGTCTAAGAAGGCACTATAACAAAACGTTGTTGTGCTGGCGTGAAAACTTTCTGAAACATAGGGAGGAAGTTGTTAAGATGCAGGGCGAAGAGTTTACCAGAATGTGGGAAGTTTATCTGGCAGCTTGTGCGGCCACCTTCCATAATGGTATTATCGACTTACATCAGATTTTGATTTCCAAAGGAGTGAACAATGATTTGCCCATGACCAGGGTGGTATAATAATAAATTAGAATATAAATTCCCGGAAAGAACCAGGCAAACAAGCCATTCTTTCCGGGAAATCATTTTGTGGAGAAAAAGGAGGGCCAGCACCTGTCGGACAGGCACTGGCTTATGAAAAAGAAAATTTTATATAAAAAGTTTAGTTGGCTTTTCTATATTTCTAATTTAACAGATAAGTATGAGAAAATTATGTTTCCTCTTTGAATCTTTTGTGAAAATAATATAGACGATTTGTGAACAAGCGGGTAGAATGGATTTTCGACTTTTTTAGTGTGGAATTGGCAAGTTTGTTTTAAGTGTTATACTGAAATTAAGTTTTACATACTGGGTTTTTATGGTATACTTTTTCTATAGAGAACATGATTTAGACGGGATGAGAATATGAAACTTTTTGTAAAAGCTGCAATGCAGATTCTTAAGAAAAACTGGATTAGTTTACTGATATTTGAATTGACCTATCGGATTTTCTCCATGGCATTGCTGCTGAAGGGGGCTGACCTGGCCATTAAGATCTGTTTGAATGAACTGGGATACAGTTACCTGACCGCCGAAAACTATGGCAAATTCATCACCTATCCCTTTACCATACTTTTTATTGTATTGGGGCTGATTGTGATTTGTTTTGCCTTAACCTTTGAAATCCATGCCCTCTTTTCCTGTTTTGAAAGTTCCTGGCGGGAGCAGAAAACCAACGTTCCGATGATGATACGTTGGGGATTTAAGGGGACCTTTCGGTTTATACGCAGATATCCCATAAGGTGGCTAGGGGTCATGCTTATTTGTTCGCCATATCTTTGTATTCATTTTATTGTTTGGGAGGTATCCCAGACTAAGTTACTACAATTTTCCATCCAACAGATTGGTAGCAGCATTTCCCACAATTGGGCGGTGGTGATCCTGCTGATTCTGATTTTTATTCTCTCCATGATCTTCTCATTCACCCTGCCACGCAGGATTATGACAAGAGAAAAACCAAAAGCAATCTATACAGGTTACCGAGGGGATATGAAGACGAAATCAGTATGGATGAAATCCTTGTTTTACTCGGCAACAGTGCAGATTTTTGCCGCCCTGGTGGTGTTACTCCTTTATGGGATTGCGCTGTTGATTATGGTGGCCTATGTTATGGCGACAAGGACTTCAGGAACCATGGTCAGTGCTGTTCTGTTCTATGGAAGGCTGATCAAGTATTCAGCGGGAGTAATTGTGGGTGGAGTGGGATTGACCTTAACCTTACTCTATCTTTATACCTTTTTTGCAAGGTCCGAGAAAAAAGAACAGTACCAACAACCGAAACCACGGAAAAAGAGTATGCTGGTACAGGTTTTAAGCTCGCGCTATATCGTGATAAGCATTACGGCATTAATTGTATTATCGGAGACAGCGTATCTGTTGGTTGCCGCCCAGACCAATCTGCCCAGTGTAGGAGCGGTTCAGACAGTCATGGCGGTGACGGCCCACAGAGGTGGTGCCAGGATGGCCCCTGAGAATACAATGAGTGCCATGAAATACGCGGTGGAGGCCTTGGCCGATGTGGCGGAGATTGACGTTCAGGAAACGAAGGATGGTGAGATTGTCCTGCTTCATGATACGAATCTGAAAAGGACCACTGGTTTCAATGCCAATATCTGGGATTTGAATTATGATCAGGTAAGCCAGCTGGATGCAGGTGCCAAATTCAATAAGAAATTCCGGGGGGAACAGGTTCCAACCTTGGATCAGGTCCTCAAATACTGTAAAGGTAAGATTAAGCTTAATATTGAAGTGAAGTATAATGGGCATAACAAAGGAATTGTTAAAAAGGTGGTAAAGATTATTGAGGACAATGATTTTGTCAATGACTGCGTGGTCACATCCATGAACTACAAGTTCCTAAAACAGGTTAAGCAGGAAAATCCGGATATCAAGACCGGATATACATTAAGGATGACTTATGGAGACTTATCAGAACTCACATATGCGGACTTTTTTAGCGTGAAACATACCTATATCAGTGGTCAATTCGTGGAGGAAGTCCATAAACTGGGTAAAGAGGTATATGCCTGGACGTTAAATTACCAGGGTGATATGCAGCGTATGGTGAACCTGAATGTGGACAATATCATTACCGATGAACCAGAATTGGTTCGCAAGGTTATACTGGGGGAGACTGACCGAAACCCATCCCTTTGGACGTTGTTAAAATATGCAATTGCATAAGAAATAACTGACTGTGATCAGATATTACTATGTTGGATTGGAAGGGTTGCAAAATATGGACTTTTATTTTATGGCCAGGAATGTTATAATCTCAGTAAGAATTTACTTAAATTAAATCAGGCATACTTAATTTGAATCAGTGCTGCCAAGATCTGGCTCAGGCGGAGTAGTGTGAAAACTCTTTCTGCCTGAGCCGTATCAATGGTGATTATTTTAATATCACATTATGATGCAGTTCATGACAGGAGTTGAAAGATACATATGGCAAAAGTACAAAAAGCGGCCGTCAAGCGGCGTAGCAGAGGTCGGATACGGAAAAAAGCGGATTATTATGATTATAATCTGCTTGCTGCGGTTATATTACTAATATGCTTTGGACTGATTATGCTTTATAGTGCAAGCTATTATGAGGCATTTCAAAAAATCGATGGAGATGACATGTATTATTTCCGCAAGCAAGGCTTGATTAGTCTGGCAGCGGTTGCGGGTGCGATTATCATCTCAAAGATTAACTATCACTGGTTTGCAAAGTTTGCAGGGGCTATCTATGCATTGTCGCTGGTGCTGATGGGAATGGTACGGTTTACGCCTTTAGGGGTAACTGTCAATGGATCCAGAAGGTGGCTCAAACTGGGAATCCAGTTTCAGCCGTCGGAGATTGCGAAGATCGCGGTGATCTTGTTTATACCCGTGGTCATTATCAAGATGGGCAAGCAGATTAAATCCTTTAAAGCAGTGTTTTTGCTGTTGATTATTGGGGGCATGCAGGCACTGGGTGCTAAGGTGTTTACCGATAACCTGAGTACGGCATTGATTATTCTGGGAATTGCATGTGTGTTGGTGTATCTGGCACATCCAAAGAATACCCCATTTATCATAGCCGTGGTTGCTGCCGGGATTTTGATAGGCATTGGTGTCACGATTATTGCATCAAATGTGGATGCCACTTCCGGGTTTCGTATCCGTCGTGTCCTCACATGGTTGAACCCAGAGGGCAATCTGGAGGATGGTGGTTTCCAGGTAATACAGGGATTATATGCCATTGGTTCAGGCGGCTTTTTCGGAAAGGGACTGGGAAACAGTGAGCAGAAGCTGAGCACCATTCCAGAGGCTCAGAATGATATGATCTTTTCAATCATCTGTGAGGAATTGGGCGTGTTCGGAGCGATTTTGATATTACTGATGTTTGGATATCTGCTTTACCGGCTTTTCTTTATCGCTCAAAATGCCCCGGATCTATATGGAGCATTGGTCGTGAGCGGTATCTTTGCCCATATTGCCCTGCAGGTCATCCTGAATATCTGTGTGGTTCTCAACCTGATACCGACCACTGGAATCACACTTCCGTTCATCAGTTATGGAGGCACATCCGTTCTGTTTTTGATGGTTGAGATGGGCGTGGCCCTATCGGTATCCAGGCGGATAAAATTCAGTCAGCAATAAAAGATAAAAAACATTGGAAATGTATTGACAAAGTTAACATTAACCATTACACTTGCAGTGATGAATATCTAAATATATAAACTGATTTAAGGAGTGGAAAGAAAATGTTAGAAAAGATGAGAGATATCCTGGAGGAGCAGCTAAACTGTGAAAGGGATATGATTACTGAAGATACATCTTTCAAGGACGATTTAGGAGCCGACTCCCTGGACCTGTTTGAACTGGTTATGGCTCTGGAAGAAGAATATGGAATTGAAATACCGGCGGAAGAGTTAACTGACTTGGAAACCATTGGATCTGTAATTGAATATTTGAAATCTAAAGGTGTGGAGGTTTAATCCACACCTTTTTTTATGATGATCCAGGTGTCATAACCCTGCCCTGTGGGAATTGCATGAATATTCTTGCGGTTTCGGAGTTCAGATTATCTAAGACTCTGGAATTTCACTAAATGCATACGCCTAAATAATAAACTCGCTGTGCTCGAACAGTATTATTTGGGCGTATAACGTGAATTTCCAGAACCTAAGATAATCTAGAACTCCTGCAAATGCAAGAATATTCATACATTTTCCCACAGGACAGGGTTA
>DVNN01000104.1 GCA_018714325.1 Candidatus Pelethocola excrementipullorum | reverse complement strand
TAACGCCTTCCACAAGCGTTTTTTCATATCAGCATATATCATTAATCTCTCTATTTAGCTCTGCACTTAAGCAGATGCCTTTAGATTACTATCATAACTCATACTTATCTGAATTCATCATATCATGCGAGTACCAGGATGTCACTTTCTGTATCAAACTTTCACGAAACTTAATAAATAAAAGTAGTGGAGATCACCCAAATATCTCCACTACTTCAAAGAATAACTATCCACTTATGAATTCTAACTATTTCTCATGAATCCGCCCATCTTCTTTCTAAAATGCAGGTATAATGCGGCTCCAATTCCTGATACCAATACTTCCGTCACGGGAAACACGCTCCATACCCCTTTCATACCACCGATTGCGGATAACAAGAATGCCAAAGGAACAATAATTACGAACCCCCTGAGAAGGGATATAATATGTGCCGGCAAGGCACACTCCGTGGATGTAAAGTAAACAGATAGGACGATATTAAAGCCTGCGAACACACATCCTATAAAGTAAACTTTCAGTCCAATGACGGCTATGGTTTGCAACAACAGATTTTGTTCACTGTTGAATACACCGGCAATCTGGGCTGCCCCGAAATACACACCGATATACACAACCGCCGATACTGCCACCACTGAAATAAAAGCGTATTTTAAGATAGATTGCACATTCCCTCTATTACCGGTTCCATAATTACTGCTGATAAGCGGCTGAATTCCTTGTGCAATACCGGTGTAGATTGCAATTACCACAAGCGATAGATTGGCAATCACCCCGTAGGCTGCCACACCCACATTGCCTTCCAGCCCCAGGATAATCGAGTTAAATACAATCATGACAACACCAGATGATACCTCTGTAATCAACGATGGAAGTCCACTTGAGAGTATCCCCCCGATAAAATTACCAGAAACACTACACCTCCTCAGATGAAAGTGGTTTTTCTTCCGCAAGAAGAATGGTGAGAGAATACAGATACTGATGATCGGAGCCAGTCCCGTCGCAAAGACTGCACCAAACATTCCCATTCCAAAGGGAAAGATGAATATGTAATCCAATACAATATTGGACAAACTGCCTCCTATCATCGCCACCATGGAAAGCTGAGGCGCGCCATCATTTCTCACAAAGCAAAGAAGAACATTATTCAAGATAAACATTGGCGCGAACAACAAAATCACCTGCAAGTAGGTTTTCGTCATCGAAAAGACTACATCGTCAGCCCCCAATGCCCTCGAAAGCATTCCCGAGAAGAATAGTCCTATGACGAAAAAAATCGCCGCCAGACCAAGGGCCATTGCGATGGTGTGGGTAAATATCCTATCCGCACTCTCCCTCTTATTCTGACTATTAAATATAGAATACTTAGTTGCCCCACCCATCCCAAGCAGTAATCCACTTCCATGGATGAAACTATAGATCGGGATTGACAGATTTAGCGCCGTTAAGCCATTGGCCCCCAAACCTTTTGAAACGAAGAAAGTATCCGCCAGAATATAACAGGACAACCCAATCATCCCTAAAACATTCAAAGAGGAATACTTCGCATACTCTTTTAAACATGATGTCTTTTCCATTCTTACCTCCCCAGAACATAAAAACGCCAGACTCGTATCTTCTATGGCCTATCGATACGAAGTCTGACGTCTGATTCCTTTACCCGGCGGTAAAGGATAAGTCAATAAATTTTTAAGTCAATTACTAAAGATTAGCATATGAATATTTAAATGTCAACTTGTAATCCTCTATACATTAATCCTCTATACAAGCAGCAATCCATCCAGATCCAATATCCTGACCTTCCGATTCGTTTCCAGTTGAATATATCCTTGTTCCTCCAGCTCTGCTAATTTCCTGCTGATCGTCTCCGGGGTGGTACCCAGATATGAGGCCAGATCCTTTTTGCTCATGGGCAGTTCAACCACCATCTTGGGATCATCAGAACTAACACATTCCCCGAGAAACATGGCGATCCGGGTCTCCACCTTCTCTGTTGCCAGACTGGTGGTCTGCCTCTCAGACCGGGCCAGCCGTTCCGAGAACTCCGACAAGATTCTGAACGATATGGAGGGATATTCCATCAGAAACTTTTGAAGGTCTTCTCTCGTTATCATGCATACACCGGAATTCATCATGGCCTCTGCATAAGACTCATGGACACCTTCCCGAAATAAAGCCAGTTCCCCTGTGAAGTCTCCGGGATTTAAGATTCTGACCAGCTGCTCTTTTCCCGATTCAGACAGCCGGTATTCCTTAATCTGTCCTCTATTTACGATAAAAAGAGTATCCGAGGTATCCCCCGCCTGGAAAATCCGCTCTCCCTTCTTAAATGACTTCGTCTGTATGACCTTCATAATATCGGCCATCTCTTCCTCTTTCAAATGGTTAAAAATCGGAACCAATGTAATACATGGCTTCCCTGTCTGCTTCTTACTCGTTCCCAATCATGATCACCCCCTGAATGCTCTTTATAACTACCTTAAGCCTTGGATTTAAACCGTATT
>DVNN01000103.1 GCA_018714325.1 Candidatus Pelethocola excrementipullorum | reverse complement strand
TTTCGTTAAGTCTGCGGACCACATTACGCAGTACACCGTTGACAAAGTTCTTCAGATTGCGAAACCCCTTTTTCTGGGCCAGCTTCACAGCCTCATTGACAACCGCACTGTCGGGAACGCTGTCCATATATTTTAACTGGTATACCGAAAGCCGCATGATTTCACGGATTACCGGCTTCATCTTCTTCACCTTTACATTGGATACACAGTCGACAATGTAATCTAGCTGTATCCGGTATTCCACCGTCCCCTCACATATCCGGGTGATAAAGGCCCGGTCGCTCTTGGGGAGGAACTGGTATTTTGCAAGTGTCCTGCCTATGGCAATATGACTATGTTCCCCGTCCCGGTTGATTTCCAGCAAAATATTCAATATTAATTCTCTTAAGTTCACATCCATATAATTTTCCTGTTTTCCAACAGCTGCCCATAAAAATCAGCCAGCCATTAATTTTTAATCATCTCTCCTACCCCGGAAGGCACCCGATAGAATCAACAGACGCAGAAGCTGGAGCAGGGAGCCGATCACGGCCGCCACATAAGTCATGGCCGCTGCCCGCAACACCTTACTGGTGCTTTTCACTTCCGTACTTCCCAGTATTCCGGTATCTTCCAACATTACTAATGCCCTGCGGGAAGCATTGAATTCCACGGGAAGCGTCACCAGCTGAAACAACAAGGCTCCGCAAAATAAGATAATACCTGCAAACAGCAAGGGCTTCATGGAAAATATCAATCCGATGAAGAATAAGGGCCAGGATAACTGGGAGCCAAAGCTGGCCACAGGAACGATTGCGGTACGAATATTCAAAGGCGCATAGTTTTTAGCATGTTGCACCGCATGGCCGCATTCATGGGCCGCCACACCGATGGCCGCCACCGAAGTACTGCCGTAAACAGACTGTGACAATCTCAAAACCTTTTTGGAAGGATCATAATGATCCGTCAAATTCCCCTTTACCTGTTCAATTCTCACATCGTAGATACCTGCCGACTCCAAGATCCGCTGTGCGGCCTGAGCCCCGGTCATGCCGCTGGCGGCCCTGACCTTGCTATATTTGGAAAATGTGGCATTCATACTGGCAGAAACAAGGGCCGATAAGGCCAGCGCCAGAAGTATCAACAAGTAGGTGGAATCAAATCCCCAGTAATATCCCCCGCCTCCAAAACGAAATCCATTCTGTACCGAAGCTATGATCATATAAATCACTCCTTATCATTGTAGTTTTGTACCCGAAGGTACTTCAAAACCACGTAAAAACGCATCACTAGTCATACGTTTCTTCCCCTCTAACTGTAACTCATCCAGCCGCAGAACCCCCTTGCCCGTCTGCACATAAATCCCGGTCTTATCGGTTCTTACCACGGTCCCCGACTGATTTTTGGTCTCTTCCCCGCAGACAGATGCTATCCAGATCTTCAAAGTCTTACCATCCAGATATGAATATGCGCTTGGCCAGGGATTCATGCCCCGGATCAGACGCTCGATGGATTCGGCATCCTGATTCCAGTCAATCAGACCATCGGTCTTCTTGATCATTCTGGCATATGCATTGGGACTGTCCTTTGGCTGTTTCTCCGGTTTGACCTGTCCAAGCTCCAGTTTCGTAAGTGTTTCCACCAGTAACTTGGCCCCGGCATCACTGAGCTTGTCAAATAAGCTTCCGCCCGTCTCATCTTCTTCCAGAGGCACCACGGTTTTAGCCAGCATATCACCGGTATCCAGACCGGTATCCATATACATGATTGTGACTCCGCTTTCCTTCTCACCATCGATAACAGCCCACTGAATCGGGGCAGCACCACGATATTTGGGGAGCAGGGAAGCATGCACATTGATACAACCCATGGGCGGTATCTCAAGAATACTTGCCGGTATTATCTGGCCAAATGCAACCACCACGATCACATCCGGCTTCAGATTCTTTAAGGTTTCCACAAACTCCGGTTCTCTTACCTTTTCAGGCTGATATACCGGAATATTATGGGCCAGAGCCGCGGCCTTAACCGGCGTAGCCTGCATGGCCTTTCCTCTTCCCTTGGGACGGTCAGGCTGAGTCACAACCCCCGCCACCTCATGTTTGGCAGCAATAATAGCCTCCAAGGTCCCTACAGAAAAGTCGGGAGTTCCCATAAATACTACTCTCATTCACATCATCCTCCATCTCTTAGGGGTGTTGACTAAAGTCAGCAACTTTATTCGTCCTCTTCTTCCTCAACTACTATATTATCTCTCAATTCTCCCTGGACATGTGTGGTATACATAATCCCATCCAGGTGTTCACATTCATGGCAGATGGCCCGGGCCAAAAGCTCCGTTCCTTCCAGTTCAAATGGCTCCATATTCACATCGTATGCCTTTACCTTCACATAATTGGGACGGGTGACCGTACCATTTTTCCCCGGCAGGCTCAGACAGCCCTCATCACCAGTCTGCTCTCCGGAAGTCTCAATGATCTCCGGATTAATCAATACATAGGGAGTTCCGTCCGTATCGATAACCACAATTCTTTTTAAAATCCCCACCTGGGGAGCCGCAAGTCCTACGCCCATTGCCTCATACATCGTATCGAACATATCCTCGACCAGCTGCTTAATCTTAGGTGTTGACTCCGTCACGGGGCGGCATACCTTTGTCAGTGCTCTGTCTCCTACTGTTCTAATTGTTCTGATAGCCATATCTATTCACTCCTGTTCTTCATTTATGTATTTTCTATTATACGAATCTGGATTCGGCGATGATATGAAAATCATCAGGTATTCAGATCATACTGTAGATAAATGGGATCGAAACCCCGGTTTATCTCCACATATCGTTCCAGTCTCTCTCTCATCTGTACCAGCTGGTCTTCCGATTGATTTCTGATATACAAAACTCTACGGTACATATCATTGACCTTTGCCACGCTCTCGGCCGCAGGGCCGATCAGCTGAAATTCCTCATTTCCCCGGATTCGCAGCAAATATCTTCTGATATATTCCATGGCCTGATCCAGTAACTCTTCATTTTCACAAGAACCGTGCACCGCCAGCAGGTTGGATACGGGCGGGTAGCCCATTAATCTCCGATAGGTAATCTCTTCCTGGAAAAATGCATCATAATCCTGCTCCATGGCCGTCTGAATGCTGTAATGTTCGGGATGATAGGTCTGTATGACCGCTTCTCCCGCTAAAGCTCCTCGTCCGGCCCGGCCCACCGCCTGTACCAGAAGTTGATAAGTCCGCTCCGCCGCCCGGTAATCGCTGGCATACAGTGATAAGTCGGCCGAAAGAACGCCCATCAGCGTCACATAGGGAAAATCATGACCCTTGACGATCATCTGAGTTCCAATGAGGATATCCGACTCCCTCCTGGCAAAGGATTGAAGTATTTTCTGATACCCCTCTTTCCCTCTGGTAGTGTCCAGGTCCATCCGGGCAATTCTTGCCTCCGGAAACTGCTTTCTCACCACCTGCTCAATCTGCTGGGTTCCTGCACGGAAACCGCCGATATAGGGGGAGTCACATTTGGGACACTGATTCACCACCCCAGTCTCATATCCGCAATAATGGCAAACCAGCTTTCCGTTGTTATGCACCGTAAGGGACACATCACAATGGGGACATTTCATCACATGGCCGCAGGATCTGCAGGATACAAACCCCGCATACCCTCTTCTGTTGAGAAAGAGCATGGTCTGCTCCCCCTTCTTCAGCCGGATTTCCATGGCCGCCTGCAGCTGTCTGCTTAAGATGGAACGGTTTCCCATCTTTAATTCTTCCCTCATATCCACCGAATATACCTTGGGAAGCCTGGCTTCCTGATAGCGGCTGTTCAGCAGAAACAAAGCGTATTCCCCTATCTTACACCTATGATAGGATTCCAAAGAAGGGGTGGCCGATCCCAACACTACATGAGCCCCCTCAAGCCTGGCCCGCTCCACAGCGGTTTCTCTGGCATGATAACGTGGGGTTACCTCACTTTTATAGGATGTTTCATGTTCCTCATCCAAGATTACTAGTCCTAGATTGGGAAATGGGGTAAACAGTGCGGATCTGGGACCGATTACGATCTGCACCTTGCCTTTTCTGGCACGCTCCATCTGATCAAAGCGTTCGGCCTGTGACATCCTGGAATTCAATACGGTAACCTGATCTCCAAAACGTCCATAAAATCGCTGAACATTCTGATAAGTCAACGCGATTTCAGGAATCAGAAGAATCGCCTGTCTGCCCTCCTGAAGAATCTCCTCGATTAATTCCATATATAGCAAGGTCTTACCGCTTCCTGTGATTCCCTTCACAAGACAGGTCCTATTCTGCCCCTCCCATTCCTGGAGGATACCAATCAGAACCCTGTTCTGCTCCTCTGTCATCTCCAGGGGCTCCATACGCCTTTGTTCCTGTTGTATGGGGTTCCTATATACGGTTCTACTGATGATTTTCAAAACACCTTGCTCTTCCAACGTCCTTAAGACTCCGGCCGTGGTCTTCCACTCTTTCAGTCCTTCACCATAAGGGATTCTGGGCTTTTCGATCAGACCTTTCAGTATCCTGGCCCGGGCCTTTTGATTCTTCTCCTCATAAAGCCTCAGCCGCCTCTTAGCCTCTTCTTCCTCCAGATCCAGAAGTATGAAGCGTTCTTCCTTTTCCCTGGTCTTCTGCCGGATGGGGATCACCGTCTTCAATGCCTGAATCATGGTGGATCCATAGGTCTTTTTCATCCATCCGGCCAGGGAAATCAGCCTGGATTCCACCGTAAGTTCTCCGGAATCCACAGAGATCACTTCTTTCATCTTATCCTCTGCATAACGGGCTTCCTGTCCGATGGAAATTACATAACCACGGATCTGGCGGTTTCCATTGCCAAAGGGGATCTGTACCTGACTTCCCACCTGTACCTGCTCTTTTAGATCCTCGGGAATACGGTACTGGAATGTCCGGTCCAGTTTTTCATGTGTGATGTCTACTATGATATCGGCATAATACCTGCCCATACTGCCTCCTGCTTCTTATGTGTTAACGTATCCCTTTGCTTATCTATTCTTATCTTCTTCCAGTATCTCCTGAATCAACTCACGTTCATCCATATGATGTTTGGTGGTTCCGATGATCTGGTAATCCTCGTGCCCCTTGCCTGCCAGCACGATGATATCCCCCGGTTCCCCGTGATGAATGGCATAGGCAATGGCCTGCTTCCTATCGGCGATTTCCACGTACTTACCATCGGTCTTGCTGATTCCTGTCTTGATATCTTCTATGATGGCCTGAGGCTCTTCCTGCCTCGGATTATCAGATGTGATGATGGTCAGATCCGCCATATGTCCGGAAATCTCACCCATCTCAAACCGCCTGGAACGGTCTCTGTTTCCGCCGCAGCCAAACAGGCACACAATCCTGTGGGGATTATATTCCCGCAGTGCGGACAGCAGACTCTTCAAACTCATGGCGTTATGGGCATAGTCAATCATCAGCGTAAATGCATCTGAGACCTTTATCATCTCCATACGGCCCTTTACCTTGGCTGCCTTCAGTGCCTTCACAATACTCGTCTCAGGCACCTTAAAATGGCGGCAGATTGCAATTGCTGTCAGGGAATTATAGATGCTGAACTTACCCGGAATATCGATTTCCACTGGAAAATGCAGCAGCCCTTCCAGTGTATAGGCAATTCCCAGATACCCCGGTTTCGATACCAGATGACTATCCGCAGCCCGAAGATCTGCCTGCTGATCAAATCCATAGGTCTCAAGCTGACAGGTACAACCCTCCACTATTTTCTCGAAGTGTTCGTCATCCCGGTTTACAATTCCCACCTTACACTGCTTAAGCAGCTGCTTCTTGCACTCCAGATAATGATCAAAGCTATCATGCTCATTGGGGCCAATATGATCTGGTTCAATATTGGTAAAGATTCCGTAATCAAACTCAAATCCAGCCACTCTATGCAACATCAGCGCCTGGGAGGACACCTCCATCACCACGCAGTCACAACCTTCTTCCACCATCTTTGCAAAAGACTCCTGCACCAGATAAGACTCTGGGGTGGTATTCTCTGATGGGATCACCGTTTCGCCCACGATGGTCTCGATGGTTCCGATCAGCCCTACTTTATATCCTGCATTTTCCAGGATGGACCGCACCATATAGGTGGTTGTTGTCTTCCCCTTCGTGCCGGTTATTCCAATGGTTTTCATCTTGCCGGCCGGATTGCCGAACCAGGCACAGGAAATTAAGGCCAATGCATATCTTGTATCCGTTACCTTGATTACCGTAACATGTTCCGGAACCTCCACGGCTTCCTCAACGATCAGAACCGATGCCCCTTTAGAACTTGTGTCAGCGGCAAAGGTATGACCATCTGCCACAGCACCCCGCATACAAATAAAAAGAGAGTCTTTGACAACTTTCCTGGAATCAAAGACTACTCCACTCACCACTTTATCCAAACTGCCCTGTAAACAATCATAATCTAACTTTTCTAATAAATCTACTAACTTCATCCTTGTTCCTCCAAATGATGTTAACCCAGCTTCTCACCTGTGAAGGTTCTATCTCCCCGCTGTTCCAGTTAAACACCTTTTTATACCTGTATAGCATAACATAAAAACCTGAATTTTTCAACGTCTACCCCACTGCCATATGATATGAAAAAACTTATATTTCTAGCGATTCTGGAGACGCATAAGCATAAGTTAAATAAAAAGGATTTTTTATGGATATCTATGTAGTAAAAGAAGGTGATACCCTGATTGTAATTGCCAGCCGGTATGGAGTCTCTGTTGATCGGCTGATTTATGACAACCAGTTAAATCCAGATGGGATCCTGGTACCGGGTCAGGCACTGCTGATCTTAATCCCCAGTGTGATCCACAGGGTGAGGCCTGAAGAGACCCTTTATTCCATTGCCCAATTATATGGAATTCCGGTGCGTCAAATTTACCAAAACAACCCCTATCTAATAAATATGCCTTATTTAATTGAGGGAGAAAACCTGGTGATCAGCTATGATCAGGAACCCATTGCCCAGATGGAGGCCACCGGTTATGCCTATCCTTATATTCGAACCGATATTCTTCAGGAGGCGTTGCTATATCTGGATGAACTACGGGTATTTTCCTATGGATTTACAGCGGAAGGCACCTTGATTCCACCGGAAAACGAAGATTATCTGCTGGGGGAGACTAAGCAGTTCGGCGTCAGCCCGATACTGGTTCTGACGCCCTTTTCCTATGATGGAAATTTCAACAGTGAGCTCGTCAGGATTGTGGTGGAAGATGAGGTTGTCCAGCAAAATGTCATTGATAATCTAATGGGGATGGTCAGAACCAAGGGATATGATGGAGTTGACGTGGATTTTGAGTATATTCTTCCACAAGACCGGGTGGAATATGGTGTATTCGTATCTCGTCTTCGCCAGAGGATGAACGACGAAGGGTATCGGGTATCCGTTGCATTGGCACCCAAAACCTCCGCTGACCAGCCAGGCCTTTTGTACGAAGCAATGGACTACAGCCTTCTAGGGGAAGCGGCCAACAGCGTTTTTCTTATGACATACGAATGGGGATATACCTACGGCCCGCCCATGGCCGTGGCTCCGCTTAATAAGGTGAGGGAAGTGTTGGATTATGCGGTCACAGCAATCCCACCATACAAGATTTACATGGGCATACCCAATTACGGATATGACTGGACGCTTCCTTTTGAGCGGGGCACTTCCAGAGCCAGGGTAATCGGTAATGTGGAAGCCGTTCAGATTGCCATCCAATTCGGAGCGGAAATACAGTATGATGAAACTGCTCAATCTCCATTTTTCAGGTATATGAAAAATAATGTGCAGCATGAAGTCTGGTTCGAGGACGTCAGAAGTATGAAGGCAAAACTTCTGACTGCTGCCGAATACAATTTCCATGGATTCGGCTACTGGAATCTCATGAAGCCGTTTCGCGCCAACTGGCTTCTGGTTCAATACCTGATCAAATGATTCAAAAAAAGAACGGCACTGGTACTTGTGGTACCAGGCCGCTCTTCATAAAATGAGGGGGGAGATAGTGAGTGGTTAATCAACTATCTAAGATTCATTATAAAGTTAAGATGTGTTCAAAGTATGTCCATATTCTAAAAGGATTCTAAAAACAATTAAGATTTTTTTAAGAGCTTTAAATTATTCCGATATAAAAGGAGGCTG
>DVNN01000102.1 GCA_018714325.1 Candidatus Pelethocola excrementipullorum | reverse complement strand
TTCGATGATTCCCAACATATATTTCACCATAATTAGTATGTAACATACTAGCCAACAGCATCAATAATGTAGATTTCCCAGAGCCAGATTTCCCCACAATTGCAAACTTTTCACCGTCAGCTACTTCCAAGTTGATATCCTTTAATATATTACCCCTTCCTTTCAGGTGAATTTGGTTTATCCGACAGCACTGCATTTACAAATAGCTCTGAACTTGCTGTTGGCCTCAGTTATTCACCTTAATCTATTATCACATACTTACAAACTCTATTTTATATATACATTGTAGCCGAAGAATCACTAATATTTTTCAATATGTTATATTAACGATTGTTAATGTTATTTTTACTTTTTTAGAATCTATAGAAATAGCTATACTATTCTATCAACCTATATCTCTTCAAGGTCAGCTCTATGCCCTGGCAACAACTCAAGTGCGTAAAAGGCAAATCTGGCAAAACCCACAAAGGGAATATAAGTTCAAACACATTTCTGATTTTTTATACCAAAAGTTTGTTATAGGAATGCTTTGCACTTTTTTAGTCAATTGAAGTTTTTGTTTCATAGTAAATAAAAAAGAACAACCAGTCTGAACTGACCCCAATAAGTTAGATCTAAAAATCCAATTAATTGGAGGTCAGTTTTTTATGGCGAAATACAGTTATGAATTCAAGAAACAAGTAGTTCAAGATTAATCCATTCCTCTGTCATTTACTCCTATAGAGGATTTGCTTCATTTATACACATTGATTCATCTCCCATTCTGTAATAAAATAAATAGTCATTTCTTTTATTACATCTGTTAGTAAAAAGGACACTCTCCTATAATTGGAAAATGTCCTTTTAATAGCATTCACTCCTTTAATCCATTTTTGGGGAGACATTGTAAATGCATTTGCTCCGGCTTCATTTCTAAACCCGTCGAAATCGACGGGTTTAAAATCAGGATTATGGAGACTTTCCCATAGCTTTAAAAATTCTACAGTGTCTCTACTCCTTAACCAGTTTTTAATCACATCATGCTGAGTAATCAGCAATGTTAAACTTAACTTTATAAAGTCATTTTATCACCTAAGTTCTTTAAGCATTATTGATAACCGGTAAATTTTTGTTACTCCTCTTTTTTAGTACCCCGAAGTAAATGATTCACTACAATGTGATGCACACTATTTTAAAGCCAAAAACGCTCTCCCTTTTGCATACGCGAACCCTCACTCAATTAATTTGCGTCATGGTTTAATTATATGAAACAATGTGCTAATATTGCTTAATTCTATCCTCCACTAAAACATCTTGATTGTATCATAATCACCTTGTATAATAACAATTATCAATACATTTAGAAATAGCGAACCACACCACCGTTATATTATATTGCCCTTTTATAAGGAGAAAGGATTGCCCATGAAACCTCATATTCCCGGTGTATTTGGTGATTCCACACAATATTTTCACGTACCCAGTTCCAAAGCCCCAGAGCTTTTCTTCTACCCTTTATGTACCGGTCATTTTTACTGTGATCCCCAATATGATCTGAACCGTATAAATTTCAATAGCTATCTGTTTCTCTTCATTCTTGAAGGCTCAGGATATGTCGAGATAGATAACACAACCTATCCCGTCAGTAAAGGCTCACTTGCTTACATCGATTGCTATAAGCCGCATCGATATTATACCTTGGAAGGCTTTGAGACCATATGGGTGCATTTCGATGGTCCGCTTGCCAGAGCCTATTTTCGCGAAATCAGCTCCAATCCCGCTTCGATTTTCCGTCCCAATGACACCTATGAAATCAAGAAGAATTTAGATAATATATATACCTTTTTCCATAATTCTAAAGCACAGCTTAACGAAGCACTTATTTCTAATATGATTAACAACCTGCTGACTTGTTTATTAATGGAAAAAGCGCACCTTCTGGAGGGTGCCAATAAGGCTAACCCCCTGAAAGATACGCTTGTTTATATCGTTCAGCACTTTGATGAGGCACTGACTGTCGAAGACCTTGCCAGACGAATTCACTTCAGCAAGTATTATTTTATCAGAATCTTCAAGCAGGAAGTAGGCTATACACCATATGAATACATCTTGATGACCCGCGTTAACGCCGCAACCTTAGAGTTGAAATCTACAGATAATGCGATTAAGAATGTGGCTATCCACAACGGTTTCAGCAATGAGAGCAGCTTTTGCAAAACCTTCAAAAAGTTAACCGGGATGACACCCATGGAATACCGCAATACCAATGGCCACTAAGCTTCTTGCTAATTAACCAGGTATTTTACCTCTTCAGGTGATATACTCTGCTGCGGACAGAATTCCTCCGAACCCAGATAACGATAGATTGATGATAATAATGCCCTGGCCTCAGGGTATTCCTGTAAATCCTGCAAGCCCATTGACGATATTAACAGCCTGCCATTTCCGCATCGGGCTTCAATCAGCTTACTCATCGGTCTTAAGTAGGCATAGCTGTCCATCTCGGTGATGATACTCTCCATCTGTTTCGGCAGGATCATCGCACGTCTGGTAGCCATCGCCCACCACTGCCAGTTGCTATGTGATTCCGTCGGAAAATCCCTGAATATCGGATGGTTGGCATCAATCAGCTGTCCCATGCCTCCTTCCTGATTCGCAAAGGTTCCAACTGACCAGAAGTCGGTGGTAAACTGTCCCATGATTGAATGTGGTAAGCTTTCCTTGGTTGAAGGTGGCGCTAAGAATACTGTACCACCGCTTTTAAGCACTTGCTTTGCCTGCTCATCGAAACTGCCTGCTTCGTACACCGACTCCGGACAGTCAGGTTTTGTCTCCGGATATACCCACACCGGATAGCTATTTTCACACATATCCAGCGCTACCGTTAACGTGAGCCTTACTGGCTTTTTAATTTCCGACAATGGGATACTTATTCGTCCCACTTTTGATAATTCACCTCGTTTGTGCTGCGACTTTGCCAGCTTACCCCGGTAGCAGAAATCCTGTCCCTTAAGCTCATAGCATAATTGACCCTGAAGATCATGTTTCCCATAATTCGCTACTTCTATTTCCGCATTCAGTGTCTCGGTTGCCTCATAGGTATACTTCTGAAGCAGCACCAGTGGTAGTTGTGTCCTAAAAAAAGCAGCAAAGCGCTCGGGTTTGGCGAAATCATAGGGTTTTGGCTGCAAATGACTATTGAGCATGCCGACCAGCGCCGTACCTTGGCCGGGAAAATCCTGGATACCCAGTAACGAAATCCCGGACATCTCTTTGGTCCTCAGAGCTGCTTCTACTTCTTCCCGATAGGCCAGCAGTGCGATCTCACCAGTTGCTTCAACATACCGATGCCACTCTTCCTGCAAACCTTTCTCGACTACTTCTTGTTCAATCGCCTGATAATTAAAAGGGCTTGTCACTCCCTTAAAATCAGCTAGCTCCGAGAACTCCGGCAATACCTCAAACTGGCCTACTTCAAAACTAAAGACTGGTTTACTGCAGAACTGCCTGATTACAGCAATTGCCTGATCAAAATTATGTCGGGTATCGGGATATTCATTATTAATAAACCCATTCAAGCTGGTCAGGCTGCTTCCATCCCCGCTAAAGGTTCCTCTTATCTCCGCATTCATGTATTTCTGAGCAGTATAAAAGTCATTTTCCGGGTCAATCTCACACTGCCCGTAATGAATATTGGATCCATTGGCATACAGTCTGGTCCTGTCCGTATACTTTGCAAGGTGCAACATGTCTGTCATTCGGTCATGGCCTTCCTGATCCGTACATAATTCATTACCAAAGGTCAGCATCACAAATGAAGGATGATTGGCATAAGTTTCCAGAATCCGTACCAGTTCTATCCGGTAATAATCATAGCTCTTGGGGCTTAGAAAAGCATCGCGGGGATTCCAGTGCGAAAGCTCAGGCTGCATCAGCATCCCCAGCTGATCAGCAGCTGCAAAGGCCGCCTCCGGCGGACACCACGAGTGGAAGCGAAGACAATTCACCCCGTAGCTCTTATACATCAAGAGGATCTCCTGCCACGCCTCTGTTTGCATCGGCGGATGGCCTGTTTCCGGGAAAACCGCACAGTTAGCTTCGCTTAGCAGGAATACCCGGTGATCATTCAACATAAAATACCCTTCCGGTGTCACCTTAAATTCACGGATACCAAAGCTGACTTCTTTATCTGCTTTATCCTTAAGCCGGGCTTTTATGCCATACAGGCCGCCTTCGTCAATATCCCAGTGCCTGGCTGATGATGATAGCGGAAAACATCCCGAAACGACAATCTTTCCGGGTTTTTCTATTTTTACAGTCATCTTCTCATGCTGTTTTAGCGCTTCCGACTCCAGTTTTACTTCTCCCTCATAAGCGTCAGCCGTATCAATCTCTACTTTTACCCGTAGGTTACTGCCCTGGGGATAAACCCTGAGTGACGAAATAAAGCACTCTTCTTCCTCCCGGATTGAAATATCCCCAATCAGGCCATTCCAATTCGTCTGGGTCTCATCTGTCGCCGCTGAGGAATAGACAATGTCTTCACGCGGTAGTCCAGGATAACTGTTATCCGCAATAAACATAATTTCATTATCACCGCTTAAGTATCCGGTTACTTCAAAAACTGCAGGAGTGCTGAGTGTTAATGGCCGATATGGTTTGACCTCCTGTCCGTCAATAAGTAGTTTTAGGCATCTGGCTCTTTCAACCTCAAAGAAGACCCGCTTACCCACCGTCGGTTGATATCTTATCCGCTTCACCAGACTTACCGCGCCTTCATAAGTATATTTTCTCGTGAATCTGGTTCTGATTACGTCTCCCCTGGTAAACTTCTGATCATCATTCCCTAGCCCTGCAGCCGGATGCCATTGATTCTCACCGTAATCCTTATAACCAATGGCATTTTCATCAAGTGTACCCGGAAGAATCATTTCCCCGGTGGCACCATCTGCTAAAGTGGCCTGCCAGACCCCGGTTAATAACTGCCCTGTCTTTTTCATATATTACTCCTCTTTTCTTAATAATTTATCCTTTGACGGCTCCGACCATACCACTGACAAAATACTTCTGCAACAGGAAGAAAATCAGGATCATCGGTATCGTCGCTATGATAATGGTCACCATGATTACCCCATAGTCCGGTGTATACGCCGATGAAACATAGGATAATAATAGCGGTAATGTCCGCTTTTCATTAGAACTGATTGTGACCAACGGCCACAAATAATTATTCCAGGAATTCATAAAGGCGATGATAAATGCTGCCGCATAGCTGGATCCCATGACCGGCATATATATTTTAATAAAGATTCCCAGCTCACTAAGGCCATCTACTCTCGCTGCCTGCACAAGTTCGTACTGAAAACTTTCGGTATTCTGCCGAAAGAAAAATATCATAAAGGCGGTTGCTACTGACGGCAGAATAACTGCCAGATAAGTATTATTGATCCCGGCCTTGCCAAACATCGTAAACAGTGGAATCATCAGCGCCGAAAACGGTATCATCATCGACAACAGCAAGATTCCAAAAATAGCGTTCAAAAACTTAGTCCGAAAGATTACAAAGGCATAGCCAGCCATGGAGCAAAGAAATACGCAGGCAAAAGTGGTAATAACAGAAATAATCAGGCTGTTAACAAAAGCGCCGCTGATATCATACTGGCTAAAGGCATTCCTGATATTGGCCAGGGCGTTCGTACCAAATGTAAGCTTACCGGCAATAATCTCGGAAGAAGTATTGGTCGCTCCGATGATCATCCAGTAAAAGGGAAAGACTGAAAGTAACGAAGCAACCATCAGAAATAAATGTTTAAATATTTTACTCGCTTTTCTCATCACGCCTCCTAATTCTTCTCACGCGTTACCCGGAACTGTATAAAGGTCAGTATCGCTACCAGGATAAGTATTACATACGAAACAGTAGCTGCATACGGGAAATTCGGGGCAAACTTAAATGACAGGTTATAAATGTACTGTGAAATGGTCAGCGTCGCATTATTCGGCCCGCCTGCCGTCAGGGTAGCCACCTCATCAAACAGCTGCAGCGTTCCGCTCGTCGACATAATCGTGGTCAGCAGAATAATCGGCTTGAGAATCGGAATCGTAATACGGAAAAACTGCTGAAACAAAGAAGCGCCGTCAAGTTTGGCCGCTTCATAAATCGATGAATCAATGTTCTGCATTCCCGCCAGATAGAAAATCATATCATAGCCCGTCCAGCGCCAGAGCATCACCACGATAATGACAAATTTAGCCCAGAACGGATCAATCAGCCACGGAATCGGTGAATCAATCAGGTTGAAGCTGCTCAATAATGTATTGATGAATCCACGATTTCCAAACAGTGACTTAAAAAGTACGGAAGCTGCCACTAATGAAGTAACACAAGGTAAAAACAGGCAGGTACGATAAATCGCCTTCCCTTTCAGTTCCTTATCATTAAGCATGGCCGCGAATACCAGTGCCAGCACCGTCATAATCGGAACCTGGATAATCAGATATGTAAAGGTATTCTTAATTGCCTTAATAAGTACCGGATCCGAAAAAAGTCTTTTATAATTAGTGAATCCGCCCCATTCCAAATTCACACCTTTCCCGGCATTGAATGAAAGGATAAAACTCCTGAACATCGGGATAAAGCAAAATGTTACCAGGAACATGATCGGAATGAATGCAAACAGCAGGCCATAAACGTTTCTCTTTCCATTACTATTTTTCATGTGCTATTCTCCTATGCAGAGGAGGGCATAGCCCCCCCTGTTCTACTGTATCTGAGCTTCAAACTGCTCTTGTGCACTGTCAAGCGTCTGCTTGATATCGGCACCATTTGTAACTTCAGCAAAGCTTGCTGCGACAATGGAGTCTGCTTCCCATGTATATTCACCAAAATCTACTGCCGGCACTTCCTCCGTCCATTCCCCCAGTATTGCATTCGTCTTCTGACCGCCAAAAAATTCCTGCGGTTCCTGATAAACCGGGCTCTCAAAAGCCGGAGCAAACATTGATTGAATACCATTGGAAGCCAGGATATTCTCATACAGTTCACTGCTCTCTGCAAATGTCTTGGTGATAAAGTCTTTCGCCAGTTCCTGATTTTCCTGATTCAGCACATAGAAACTGGAACCGCCAAGATTAGATGCATTGCCAGACCCTTCCATATCCATGCGCGGGGTTGGAGCGATTCGCCACTGGCCGCTCTGAGATTCTTCCGTAATAATGGATGGTGTTATCCAGCATCCTGAAATAACCGTTGCAACCTTGCCGCCATTAAAGGCACCCACAAATTCTGTCCAGTCAGCCACCAGAGTGATCGGTGCTGTATTAACAACCTCTTTTGCTGTTTCGAAGGCCTTCTTCAAAGCCTTGTTGTCAGCAAGATTCGGTTTGCCATCCTGATCCGTATACCACGATCCCGCTGAATGCATCATAATTCTAATAATCTCCGTATTACTCGGATCAAAAGTCATCAGATCAACACCTGTCACTTCCTTAACTTTCTTGCCCATCCGTAAGACGTGCAAAGAATGCGTCAAAGAGTTTTTGGGTATCAAGATCTAACACATCAAAGATATCGGTATCAAGATTGCCTGCCTCCTTCATGGATTCCTTTTCCCAACTGTCCTCTTCCATCATCTGCTCCACAGATGCCTTTCCTCTTACATAATCAAGGATTGCAGTAATGTCTCTAACAGAAGTCGTTGTCTTTACTTCATGAATCATTTCTGGTGTAACTGCGCTTACTGCAATCTGCTTTTCAGCTGCAATTCTTTTCATAATGCCCATAACCAATGTGAATTTCTTTTCTACGTCTCTCGTCACTCCATGAATATCTGCATAGGTCATGCTAAGTGCTTCTGGTGCAAGATGTTTTAAAAAGGTAGAAAAGCAATACTTCTTTCCATCTTCTGTTAAGTGGTCTGAGTCGTTGTACTTATCAAGATTCTTTAAAATCACAATCTTATA
>DVNN01000007.1 GCA_018714325.1 Candidatus Pelethocola excrementipullorum | reverse complement strand
TTAATAAGATTGTGACCAAGATGAATGACGTGTCAAAGGGGAATCTACGCACCCGCATACATACAGTCAATATGGACAGTGATAGTCTGAAGCTGGCGGATGGATTTAATATCATGATGGACGAGATAGACTTGTTGATGCTAAAGGTCAAAGAAGAACAGAAACAGATGGATCAGATGCGTCTGAATGCGCTGCAGTCTCAGATTCAGCCACATTTTCTCTATAATACCTTGGAATGTATTCACTGGCAGGCGGTATCTGAGGGAAATGAGGAGATATCCACCATGGTGAAGGCCTTGGCTCAGTATTATCGAATCTGTCTCAGCGGAGGACATGATATCATTCCTCTCGGAACGGAATTGGAGCATATCAAGAACTACCTGATCATTCAGAATATGAGATATGAAAACATTATCGAATTGAATATTCAGGTGCCGGAATCTTATCATAACGTGAGGATACCTAAGCTGACCCTTCAGCCGCTGGTTGAGAATTCTATCTACCATGGAATACGGATCAAGGATGGAAGAACGGGAAGAATCGATATTTATGTACGTGATGAGGGAGAAGATATTTGTCTGATTGTAGCGGATGATGGAAGAGGAATGGAAGAAGGGGAGATCAAAAGAATTAATTCTGATATTACGAAGTTTAACCGTGACATCGGATATGGAATCAATAATGTGAACAAAAGAATTGAGTTGATGTTTGGAAGCCAGTATGGACTACGATTCCATGCCAATGGCGAGGAAGGACTTCTGGTGGAAATCCGTATTCCCAGAGAGAGAAAGGAGGACAGGTATGTATAAAATACTGATTGTGGATGATGAAAAGATGATACGTATGGGCATTCAAAAGTCCATTCCCTGGAGCTCCCTTCAGATTGGGGAGACATTCACGGCGGCTTCGGCTAAAGAAGCCATGGAGATTTTGGATACCCACCATCCCGATATCATGGTTACAGACATCAGCATGACGGAGATGACAGGACTGGAGTTGGTGGAACATATCCGCATGGAGGCCACCGACCTGCGCATTATTGTGCTGACTGGCTATGATAAGTTCGAATATGCCCGGCAGGCATTGCAGCTCCGGGTGCATGACTTTCTGTTAAAACCTATTGATGAGATAGAACTGACAAAGAGCATCCAGCTTCAAGTGGAGGAATTGGAGAAACTGCGAATCAGCAGGGAAGCTGCCATGACCGTGAGGCGGACTCAGGGAGTGCATCAGCAGGCCAGGCTGGAAGCCTGTATGAGGGAGTTTCTACAGGGAAAGAAGTTGGAGGAAAAAGAAGAGACTGCGTTCTTTTCTCAGTTTCATTTTGATAAAAATCAGATGATGAAGGTTGGAATCCTTCTGCCGGATATGCAGGTTATGGAAGATAAAGAAGCGGAAGATCTGCGCCACTATACCATTAAGAATATCTGTATGAGCCTTGTGGACGAGCAGAATGATGGAATCACCTTTAGTGATGATAAAGGCAGGATTATCATCGCATTCTTCTGCGGAGAGAATGGGACGGATATCGCGGAGGAGGCTGAGCAGCTGATCGATATTCTGAGAGATGAATATAACGTAAAGCCACGTCTGGTTCTGGGGAGTGAGAATCAGGGATTCGAGAGTCTGAACATCTCTTATAATGATGCCTTATTCCTGCTGGAGAATGAGAGGGAGACCTTCCGTGATATTATAAAGCCCCACTCGGAGAAAAGAAAAGAGGATATCTTCATGGATGTATTCCGGGAATTTAAACAATCCATGGTGGGTAACATCAGTGAAGTGGAGAAAGTCCTACATATCTTTGAGCGGTTTCAGATGGCTGTTAAGTCTTACAATCTTTCTATCAGGGACGCCAGAAGATGTTGCTTTGAGCTGGCATCTGCTGTTTATTTTGCGTATTTCAGCGATACGGGGAACAATGCGGAAGAAAGTCTGAATTCTCTGTCCCAGTCCCTTACCGGAACCGACAGGGAGAGCGCCTGCGAAGTCACAGAGATGTTTTTGCAGAAATTGCTGACCAGGGAAGATGGGGAGGAGCATGAACTGGTTCGTAAGGTGAAGAAGAGAATTCATGAAAATCTGGCAGATGATCTGACCGTAGCCAGTATTGCCGCGGAGCTTTATGTAACTCCTAACTATCTCTCCAGACTTTTTAAAAAGGTGACAGGAGAGGGGTGTAATGAATATATCGTGGGCAAGAGAATGGAAAAGGCAAAATCTCTGCTGGAAACAACGTCTTTGAAGGCAGGTGAAATCTCGATGATGGTGGGCTATCATGATATGAATTATTTTTCACTTGCTTTTAAGAAAAATACAGGGGTGTCTCCAACAAAGTATCGGGATGGTTTCCAAAGAAGACATTGATTGTATTAAGCATTTGAAGAAGGAGGATATCGAAGTATTTATTCATAATATTTCGTTGAGAAAAGGATGAAGACTAGGAAAATAATGACATTACTACTTATGGGAGTTGTATGGATAGCAGGTCTCCAGGGATGTTCAGATGGAAAAATAAAAGAAGATGAATCAACGGGTAATTCCGCGGAAAAAGTGAATGTGGTGAGCATAGACAACATATCGGGAAATCAAAAGGAAGAAAACAGTCTGGATGATTGGGAGGAGAACTTGATAGTGGGGGATGAGCAGGAGGTCAGCGCAAAAGCGATCCGAGGAGTACGGCTGACCAAAGAGGGGACCACGATATTTGCGGTTTCCTACGAGCCCAGAACCTATAAGAATTCCTATGATTGTTGGTCTTTATCCATACCTTATGAATCCTGGGTATCGGTGGATACGGAAGGGGTATATCTTGTCTTTGACGCAATCGAAGGCATGTCTCTGGAGCCGGCAGGGGAGTTGAAGGATGTGGATACCGGCCTGGATAGCAGTGACACTTCCTTCTTTGTGGCCTACAATTCTGAGCAGGGGGGACAAGAAGTGGGTCAGGCCTTACCGGACAAAGGGATTACCTATTGGATTGGAAACCAGAATCCGGAAGGGGAGTGGTACGTGAAGACCTCGGCGGACGATCAGATCTGGCTGGCTTCCGACGAAGCGGTTGAGCAGATCTATGGTGTGAATCCATTTGACTGTATCCTTAAGGTGGTGAATGTGGTCAGCGTGGAGACCGTTTCCAGGGTGGAAATTGTGAGGGATAAGGATGTATTTGAGATGGCTGTTCAGGATAAGACATACAAATTGGGGGGTAAGGAAGTGGAAAGCTCCAAGTTCTTTGACTTGTATACGGCGCTCATGAGCATCTATATAGATATGGAGATTCCTGAAATCCATCCTGAGGCAGAAAGCAGGGATGCTCTTTTGACAATCACCTATCACAGGAATATGGAAGAGGCTCCCCAGATTACCTGCAGCTTTTACGACTATGATGAGAACTATGCTTCCGTGAATGTAAATGGAACAGAATTTTTCCTTGTTAATAAGTCGGATCTTCAGAGTTTGGAGAAGATAATTGAATCAGCATTTGTATAAGGAATGATAAGTTTCATAATTCCGCTTGAATTGTTATGGCTATGGATGGAAAATAATGTTATGATTTATAATGAGAATTCGAAGAAGTAGATCTGTCTGAAACATTTGTATAAAAGCGTGATATCATGGAGGAAAAAGATGAAGGTAGGAATTATAGGAGCAGGGCATATAGCGTGCAAAATGGCAGTGGCATTAAATGGGCTGGATGATACGGTGGCAGCCTATGGCGTGGCATCCCGGGATTTGGCAAAGGCGGAAGAATTTGCAAAGGAATGGGGGTTCCAGAAGGCTTATGGCTCTTATGAGGAGCTGGTGAAGGATCCCGATATCGACCTGGTTTATATCGCTACGCCACACAGCCTCCACTTTGAGCAGGCAAAGCTTTCTTTGGAACATGGAAAGGCAGTGCTTTGCGAAAAGGCATTTACCATGAATGCAAAACAGGCTAGGGAGCTGACAGCCCTGGCGAAAGAGAAGAAGTTGCTGCTGGCTGAGGCAATCTGGACCAGATATATGCCGAGCCGGAAGATGATCGATGATCTGGTGGAAAGTGGAGTGATTGGTAAGGTTACATCGCTGAGCGCGAATCTGGGATACGTGATGGAGTATAAGGAAAGGATGCAAAGACCTGAGCTGGCCGGAGGCGCGTTGCTGGATTTGGGGGTCTATCCCATTAACTTCGCATCCATGGTATTTGGGGATAAGATCAAGGAAATCAGCTCGACCTGTGTAAAGACCGAGACGGGAGTGGATAGCCAGGATAGTATTACCATCGTCTATGAAGATGGCCGTGTGGCATATCTCTATGCTACGATGCTGGCTCAGACCGATCGTCAAGGTGTCATAAATGGCGATAAGGGATATATTGAAATACAGAATATCAATAATTGTGAAGAGATCCGTGTCTATAATCTGGACCGGGAGATGACGGCCCGCTACCAGGTGCCTGAGCAGATCAACGGATATGAATACGAGGTTTTGGCCTGCAAGGAGGCTTTGGAAAAAGGGGAGCTCGAATGTTCTCAGATGCCCCATAAAGAAATCATCAGAATCATGGAAGTGATGGATGGCCTGCGGGAATCCTGGGGAGTGAAGTTCCCGGGAGAGGAATGATGAAAGGGAAGTTTTCAAGAGGAATACTTCAATAAGGATGGGAGATAAAAGCCCCTCGAGTACCGGAAGTGGCTGCTTCTTGTCGAGTAGACAAGAGCAGTTTGCTTCCGGCATTCGAGGGGCTTTTTGGAACCTTGATATTATTTAATCTCACAGATAAAAGGCTTTAAGGGAAGCCCTGCGCTGTTGAATACATTTACTTCCACATAATTCTCATTTGCGAATTCTATTTTACAGGAATCTATTTCCTCTTCAAAGGTCAGTCGGATCTCTGCCCCGGAGACCGTCTGTGATAAGGGCTCCAGGACATCGCCCTCAGTAGTGACGGTGAGAGCACTTATGGATTCCCCAAGCATGCTCAGACCCGTGCCTGCGTGTTGTATGTGCAGGAGAATGGTGCTGCCTGATTTCTCAGCATTTTGGAACTCCGGAGGAAGACAGAGGATATCCTCTTTGTAGACGCAGCCCCTGGCCAACAGGGCCAAACGTTCGCCGACTTCTTTTTTATGTTTGGGATGAATGTCATATCGCATGCCCAGATCCATGATGGAGGTCATATAGGCTTTGGGTACCTGCCTGCTCACCATCTCCTGTCTTCTGCGCACTTCGGGGTAGTTTTCGCCGGTGCAGTCCAGCCAGACGTCAAAGGGAGCCAGCTGAACGAAAAGGAAGGGGAAATCATCCTCCCAGAGATCGCGCCAGCAGGTAATCAGGGCGGTCATGGTGGTATCATAGATCTCGGCATGGCCGGAATCGGATTCGCCCTGATACCAGAGTACCCCTTTGATCGCTAATGGCGCCAAGGGTTCCAGCATCATATGGTAGAGGCCGCTTGGACGATTTTTATGCAAGGGACCCATGGGAATTGCCGGAGCATCTGAGTGCTCTTTTAGCCAGAGGAGTTGTTCTTCTCTGGTGAGTCCATACATCACGGATTTCCACTCTTCCTGATGCTCTTGACTGTCATCATAGGCAAACCCTGCCAAGGTTTCTTTTCGAAGTTGGAAGGGATCCCAATCCTTCACTTCAGCCTCATATTCCTTTTGGAAAATGTCTAAGGGAGGATTTTCCAGATAGGATTCCTCGATCCAGGCACAGGCTGGGGTGCCACCCCAGTTACATCCGATGATGGCAACGGGCACATCCAGATGGGGCTGGATGGAACGGGCAAATGCGTAACCTGGGGCCGAGAATAATTCCCAGGCCTTATCCTGTTCCTGAAACCAGTAACCGCTACCGGAGATGTCTTTTTGCTGACCATCAAAACAAAGCTGAGGTACATTGTACATGTGGATATCTGGATTTTTCGGTTGGCGCTTCATCTCTTCCCAATGGGCATCATAACGCAGGAAATATTCCATGTTGGATTGGCCGGCGGCAATCCAGATATCACCGATGGAGATATCATTTATGTAATGGACGGGGAATCCGGGAATATCCGTTGAAACGGTCATGGTCAGATTCCTTGCAGCCGGGTGGGGAGGAAGAGTACACATCCATTTATTTTGATGGATCACAGTTGAGGCTGAGATTCCGTCCAATGTGACGGTCACAATTGCTCCTTTTGGGCCTTCACCCCAGACTTTGATGGGCTTTTCCCGTTGGAGCACCATGTGGTGCTGGAAGATTGATGCCAGTGATAAGGTGTTCATATCGTCTCTCCTTTGTTGATCATTGTGGATTGCTTAGTAATTCTATGATATACAGATACATTTAAAATATCAATAGGAAAATGACTGTCTGAATGAACATGATATATCAAATTTGAAGGGAAGAATAAGACAGAAATAAGTGATAAATGATAGCAATATTTGCCCAGTAAAAAGCAATTATTGAAAAGCAAAAGAATTCAAAGATTGATATAGTTATCACATAACGCAAAAACTGTTGTTGGCCAGAATTCGGGAGCAAATACACTGCCTTGGACAAAAGAGGTATTTTCACTGGATTGAAGTGCTAGAAAATTATTGGAGGATGAATATGAACAGAGAAGAAGCAAGAAAGCGTGCTGCAGAGCTGGTATCCAAGATGACTTTGGAAGAAAAAGCCAGCCAGCTTCGTTACGATGCACCGGCAATTCCAAGACTGGATGTACCTACCTATAACTGGTGGAATGAGGCTTTGCATGGTGTGGCCAGAGCAGGGGTGGCAACCAGCTTTCCTCAGGCAATTGGTATGGGAGCCACCTTCGATCCGGAGCTGCTGAAAGAAGTGGCTGATGTAATCGCGGAGGAAGGTCGTGCTAAATACAATACCTATGCAGCTCACGATGACAGAGACATCTATAAAGGGCTGACCTTTTGGTCACCCAATGTGAATATATTCCGGGATCCCAGATGGGGAAGGGGACATGAGACCTATGGAGAAGACCCCTATCTGACAAGCCGTCTGGGCGTTGCCTATGTAGAAGGACTCCAGGGCAGCGAGGAGACCATGAAAGCAGCAGCCTGTGCGAAGCATTATGCAGTGCATTCTGGACCGGAGGCAATCCGCCACGAATTCAATGCAGAAGCTACTCAGAAGGATATGGAGGAGACTTATTTACCGGCATTCGAAGCACTGGTAAAGGAGGCCGAAGTAGAATCCGTCATGGGAGCCTATAACCGTACCAACGGAGAGCCTTGCTGTGGAAGTAAGACATTGATTCAGGATAATCTGCGCGGAAAATGGGGATTTAAAGGCCATTTTGTATCGGACTGTTGGGCGATTAAGGATTTCCATGAGCATCATATGGTAACTTCTACGGCAAAAGAATCAGCAGCCATGGCTCTCAATGCAGGATGTGATCTGAACTGTGGAAATACCTATCTGCACATCCTTAATGCTTGTAAACAGGGACTGGTGACGGAAGAACAGATTACAGAGTCGGCAGTGAGACTGTTCACCACCAGATTTATGTTGGGCTTGTTCGATGGCAGCAAGTTTGACAGTATCGGATATGATCGTGTGGAGTGCAAAGAGCATTTAGAACTGGCTCATAAAACTTCTCTGGAGAGTATTGTCCTCCTTAAAAATGATGGCATACTTCCTTTAAAGAAAGACGAGCTTAAAACCATCGGAGTGATTGGACCCAATGCCAACAGCAGAGAGGCTTTGATCGGAAATTATCATGGTACATCCTCTGAGTACATCACAATATTAGAGGGAATCCAAAGATATGTAGGTGAGGACGTACGGGTCTTCTATTCCGATGGCTGTGCACTGTCAGGAGCCAAGACTGAGACATTGGCATGGGAGAATGACCGTCTGTCAGAGGCTCAGATTGTGGCTGAGAACAGTGATGTGGTCATTCTCTGCGTGGGCCTTGATGAAACCCTGGAAGGCGAAGAAGGGGATACAGGCAACAGTTATGCATCCGGGGATAAGTTGGATCTTCTGCTTCCGGAATCTCAGAGAAAGCTGATGGAAGCCGTTGCGGCAACTGGGAAACCAGTGGTTCTTTGCCTGATGGCCGGCAGCGATATCGATATGAGCTATACGGAAAAGCATTTTAACGGAATTCTTCAACTATGGTATGTAGGCGCGAGAGGTGGAAAGGCAGCGGCAGAGATTCTCTTTGGAGAAGTTTCTCCGTCTGGAAAACTGCCGATTACCTTCTACGAAAGCCTGGAAGAACTGCCGGAATTCACCGACTATTCCATGGAGGGAAGAACCTACCGCTATATGAAAGGAAAGGCTCAGTATCCATTTGGATTTGGTCTGACCTATAGTGATGTTAAGGTGACGGAGGCTTCCGTAGTACAGGAAGGCAAGGGAGCAGTTGTCCGTGCAATTGTTCAAAACAGCGGGTCTGTGGCAACCGATGAAGTGGTGCAGGTTTATGTAAAATCCACCGATTCCAAATATGCAGTGCTAAACCCCCAGCTCAGTGGGTTCAAACGTGTACATTTGATGCCGGGTGAAGCTGTGCAGGTTGAGCTTCCCGTGGATGAAAGAGCATTTACCGTGGTGGACGACTCCGGAAAACGCTTTGTGGATGGCAGCCATTTTGAGCTTTATGCAGGATTAAGCCAGCCGGATGAACGAAGCGTGGAATTGACAGGGATGAAGCCGGTTCAGATGCAGCTTGTAATGGAATAATAAAAGAGCTTTGAAATAAAAGAATATTTAATAAATATGGGGCTATTGCAGCATAATTGTGTTGCAGCGGCCTCTTTTTATTTCGATTGTTTCCAGAATTATGATTGCTGGTGGAAACGAAGTGGTCTTGCTCCCTATCTTTAAGTAGTGTTATAATAAAATAATAGTTTAAACCTTGGTATAGCTTAGACGATAGTCTATTAATTAATCGGAGGAAAAGATGTCATTACAGTTGATACTTGGAAGTTCAGGAGTGGGAAAGTCTCACTACGGCTTTACGAAAATAATAGAAGAATCCAGAGCGAATCCGGAGAAAAAATATCTGGTAATCGTGCCGGAGCAGTTTACGATGCAGACACAAAAGGAATTGGTGTCCCTACATCCCGAGAAAGGCATTATGAATATAGATGTGCTAAGTTTCCACCGTCTGGCCTACAGAGTGTTGGAAGAGGTGGGCGGGAACTCCCATCCCGTGTTGGAAGAGTCGGGGAAAACACTGGTTTTACAGAGGGTAGCTCAGGAGCAGCAGAAGAATCTGAAGATATTGGGGGCCAATCTGAAACGGACGGGTGCCGTTGCACAGATGAAGTCGCTGGTGTCGGAGCTTATGCAGTATCAGGTGGACGCAAATAGTCTGGAAGAGTGGGCGCAAGAGGCCGAAGACAAGCCGCTGCTGGCCTGTAAACTTCGGGATGTGAGCGTGATCTATCAAGGTTTTATGGACTTTATGGAGGGAAGATACATAGCAGGCGAAGAGGTTTTGGATGTGCTCTGCCAACAGATTGGACAATCGGAACTGGTGAAGGGGAGTACCGTGCTTCTGGATGGGTTCACCGGATTCACCCCTGTTCAAAATCAGGTGGTAGGGGAATTACTGCGCCTATGCCAACGGGTGTCTGTGACGGCATCCATTGATGAAAGAGAGGATGCATTTCACTATGATGGTCCCCACAGATTATTCTCCATGACGAAGAAGATGGTGGGAAAACTGGTGGGAATGTGCCAGGAGGGAAGAATCGAGATTGAGGAGACCGTTCGCCTGAGCCATAATGAGCACAGCAGGTTCGCCCAGGCGCCTGCATTGATGGCACTGGAGGAAAATATCTTCCGATATAACAGCCGTCCTTACAAGAAGAAACAAGATGAGATTACGATTCGTGTCATGGATGATCCGCGAATGGAGCTGGAAGATGTGGCACGGACCATCCATAGAATTGTCCGTGAGCAGGGCTATCGTTACAAGGACTTTGCCATAGTTACAGGAGATTTGACAACATACGGACATTATGCCGATCAGATCTTTGGAAAGCTTAAGATTCCATACTTTGTGGATGAGAAGCATTCCGTATTGATGAATACATTGGTTGAATTCATGCGATCGGCCGTGGATCTGTCTGTCCAAAACTTCAGTTATGAAAGCGTATTCCGCTATCTGCGCTGTGGCATGAGTGATCTTTCCTCCGGGGAAATAGATGAACTGGAGAATTATGTGATCGCTCTGGGAATCCGGGGGATTAAGCGATATGAGGAAACCTGGGTCCGGGTATACCGTGGCATGGATAAGACCCGTTTGGAAGTCATCAATGACCTGCGTCTTCGGTTTATGGAAGAGGTCGGAGCATTCGCCCATAATTTTAAGGAGAAGAATCTTTCGGTGGAGGAGCGTACCAGGGCTCTGTATCAGTTTATCTGGGACAGTAAGATTCAGGAAAAACTAGGCCAACGAGAAGCGGAATTCAAGCATTCGGGCAATGTTGCCATGGAGCGTGAATACGGGCAGATCTTTGGAATCATGATGAATCTTTTGGACAAATTGGTGGAAGTATTGGGGCAGGAGAAAATCAGCCTGGCCCAATATCAGGAGATTCTGGAGGCCGGATTTTTGGAAGCCCAGGTGGGATTGATTCCGCCATCCACGGATCAGGTACTTCTGGGTGATATTGAGCGTACCAGGTTGAAGGATATTAAGATTTTATTCTTTGTTGGAATCAATGAAGGGGTAATTCCAAAGCCGGTAGCCAAAGCGGGAATACTTTCGGAGCCTGACAGGGAATATCTCTATGGCAAGGACGTGGAACTGGCGCCTACCAACAGAGAAGAGATGTATATGCAGCGTTTTTATCTATACCTGAATCTGACGAAACCATCGGAAAAACTCTATCTATCCTACTGTAGATCCAACAGCAAAGGAGAGGCGGTCCTGCCTTCTTATCTGGTTGGCATGGTCCAGAAGTTATATCCGGGGATTGAGGTTCGGGATGTACAGATGGAGGGACAGGGACTGGAGCGGATGGAGACTGCGGAAGATGCCGTGGGTCCCTGGATTGAGGGGCTGAGGCTCTGGAAAGAAGGAAAGGCCGATCCGGTCTGGGAAGAGCTTTTTAGTTGGTATTGCAAGGTTCCTGAACGTAAAAAGCAGGTGGAAGAGCTTGTGGAGGCGGCATTTTATGAGAATCCGATGGAGGCGGTAAGTAAGGCCGTGGCAAAGGCCATGTATGGGAATATATTGGTAAATTCGGCCACACGGCTGGAACAGTTTGCGGCCTGTGCATTTTCTCATTTTATAAAGTATGGGCTGGAATTATCGGAGCGTGCCGTATATGAATTTAACGCCGCGGATATGGGAAGTATCATGCACGAGGCTTTGGAGCAGTTTGCCAAAAAGCTGGAGGACAGAGGGCTTAAATGGAGGGAACTGACAGGGGATCTCCGGGAGACTTTGATCGATGAAAGCGTGGAAGAACTGGTTCATAATTATGGAAACACGATCCTTCACAGCAGCAACAGAAACAGCTATATGATAGCCAGGGTGAAGCGAATGCTCCGAAGGACTGTCTGGGCGTTGCAAAACCAAGTGGAGAAAGGTCAGTTTGAACCGGGTGGTTTCGAGGTTTCATTTGCCATGGAAGACAATCTGGAAGCCATTAACTTTGATATTTCCCCGGACGAGAAGGTGAAGTTACGGGGACGAATCGACCGGATGGATGTCTGCGAGACAGAAGATAAGATCTATGTTAAAATCATTGATTACAAATCGGGTAACACAACGCTGAACCTGGTGGAATTATACTATGGGCTGCAGATTCAGCTGGTGGTATATATGAATGCGGCCGTGGAGCTGGAACAGAAGAAGCACCCGGAAAAAGAGGTGGAACCAGCTGGTATCTTCTATTATCAAATCGGTGACCCGTTGGTAGCGGCTTCTGACGAAGAGAGTGGGGAGGACGTGGAGCAGAAGGTGCTTCAGGCGCTGAAGTTAGATGGGTTATCCAGAGCGGAAGATGAGGTCATCCAGCTGATGGACAAAACCTTGGGTGCGGGAAGCAATTCTACGGTTTTACCTGTGGGATATAATAAAAACGGCAGTCTGAGCCGATATTCCCATGTGGCAGGCAAGGAGGATTTCGAGATCATCAGCCAATTTACCAATCAGAAGATTAAGGAGATCGGCAGGGAGATTCTGGAGGGATATGCACAGGCATCACCCTATAAGATGGAGAAAAGAGAGGCCTGTACCTACTGCCCTTATCACGGAATCTGTGGATTTGACGAACGGATAGATGGTTTTACATATCGGAATTTGAAGAAAGAAAAACAGGATGAAATTCTGACAAAAATGCGGGAGGAGAGCGAATGGCTGTAGCATGGACCGAAGAGCAACAGAAGGTAATTGACCTGCGAAAGCGGAATATACTGGTCAGCGCCGCGGCAGGATCGGGAAAGACTGCCGTGCTGGTAGAAAGGATTCTCTCCATGGTGACGGATGAGAAATATCCAATTGATATAGATTCCCTGCTGGTTGTGACATTTACAAGGGCGGCCGCGGCGGAGATGAAGGAGCGAATCCGGGAAGCCCTGGAAGAGGCTCTGGGAGAAAACCCTGAGAATGAACACTTGCAAAGACAGAGTGCATTGATTCACCATGCCCAGATTACCACGATCCATGGGTTTTGCACCTATGTAATCCAGAATTATTTTCATCTGATAGACCTGGATCCCGTCTATCGAATTGCGGATGAAGGTGAGCTGAAGCTGCTGAAAAATGAGGTGCTGGAAGAGATTCTGGAAGCGGCATATGAGGAATCGGAGCCAGACTTTCTCACCTTTGTGGAATGGTATGCACCTGGAAAAAGCGATAGTGGAATTGAAAAATTAATATTGAAATTATATGAATTCGCCGTCAGCTATCCCTTTCCCGAGGAATGGCTGGAGGAGTGTCTGGACGCATATAAATCGGAATCCCGGGAAGATATACAAAATGCCGGGTGGATGAAGGAGCTGATGGAGGAAATCCACACCCAGCTTGTCAACGCATTGGAGGTAACAAGGCAGAATCAGGCGTTGGCAGCGACGGAAGGTGGACCTTATATGTACCTGCCCATGCTGGAATCCGACGAAGAATTAATTCAGAGCCTGTTGGATATGGAGGATTATGATGAGATCTGCATGGCTCTTCGCAAACCTGCCTTTCAGACCCTGTCCAGAAAGCGGGATGGATCCGTGGATGAGAATCTGAAAAGCCAGGTGAAGGCACTGCGGGATGATGTGAAGGGAATGCTTGGTGATATCGGTAAGAAGTGTTGCCCCAAAACCATCGGACAGATTCTGGAGGAGCTTTCCGGCTGTCGGGGGCCTGTCGGAGAATTGATACGGCTCACCGGACAATTTATGCAGGTGTATTCAGATAAAAAGAGAAAGAAGAATCTGATGGATTTCTCGGATCTGGAACATTTCGCCCTGAAGATTCTGGTGGAGAAAGAGGGGGACGACTGTGTCAGGACGGAGGCTGCCAAAGAGCTTGCTTCCCGCTTTTTTGAAGTGATGATCGATGAGTATCAGGATAGTAACTATATTCAGGAGTTCCTGTTGGATGCGGTATCAAAGGTACAAGACGGCACGAATAACCGGTTTATGGTGGGAGATGTGAAGCAGAGTATATACGGTTTCCGCCTGGCACGGCCGGAGCTTTTTCTGGAAAAGCAGGACCGTTATTCTTTGGAAGATGGCAGGGAACAGAGGGTTGACCTACATAAGAACTTTCGAAGCAGGGCCAATGTTTTGGATTCTGTCAACTATATTTTCGGTCAGATTATGGAAAGGGAGCTGGGGGGCATCGAATACGATGAAAGGGAGGCGCTCTATGTGGGAGCGGACTACCCGGAGGGGGAGAACCCCGGATTTCCGGCCACAGAAGTACTTCTGATTGATAGCAAATCCCCTGAATTCGAGGACAATAAGACACGGCAGCAGATGATTGAAACGGAGGCTCTTGCCGTGGCTCAGAATATCCGGTCCATGATGGGACAAGAGCAGGTATGGGACAAATCGCTGAAAGCATACCGGCCGATTGAATATCGGGATTGCGTGGTCTTACTGCGGACGGTCAGCGAATGGGCCGATATATTCTCAAGGGTCTTACAAAGCCAGGGGATACCGGCTTATACCACCTCAAGAACCGGATATTTTTCGGCCATTGAAGTTGTGACCATATTAAATTATCTGAGTATCTGTGATAACCCCAGACAGGAAATTCCATTTGCGGCGGTACTGCATTCTCCTATCGGCAGATGTTCTGCGGAAGAACTTGCAAAAGTAAAAAGTGAGTACCCGAAACTAGAGATATATGAGGCCTGTACCATCTACGCCCAGGAAGGGAAGGAAGAGGGGCTTCAGGCGAAACTGAACGGATTTTTGAATCAGTTGCGGAATATAAGGCAAAGGGTTTCCTATACTCCTATCCATCAATTGATTACCGAGATTCTGGAGGAGACGGGTTATGGGAATTACGCGGCCTCCATGCCGGCAGGACAGCAAAGGGAGGCAAACCTGCACATGCTGGTAGAAAAGGCAGTGGATTTTGAAGGTACGAGTTACCGTGGATTATTTAACTTCATCCGCTATATAGAGCAGATTCAGAAATATGAGGTGGATTTTGGGGAAGTGAACATCCATGGAGAAGCGGCCAATACGGTTCGTATTATGAGTATCCACAAGAGTAAGGGATTGGAATTTCCGGTGGTTTACGTGGCGGGAATGGGAAAGAAATTCAACTTTATGGATGCCAATGGAGCGGTGGTGCTGCATTCCCAGCTGGGAATCGGATCCGATGTAATTGACTGTGAGAGGAGAACAAAAGATCCCTCTCTCATAAAACAGGTAATTCGGCAGAGGATGGTGAAAGAGACCCTGGGAGAAGAACTTCGGGTTCTTTATGTGGCATTGACCAGAGCCAAGGAAAAACTCATCTTAACCGGTTCAGGAGACCTGAAAAAATGGGTGGAGAGCTGTGGCTATCTGATCTATGATGAGCGGATGCACCTATATTATGGTCGGCTGGCCGGAGCGAAATGCTATATGGACTGGGTGATTCCGGCTCTTGCAGGGCACCGTGGCTTTGATCCCGTCTATGAGATGTTCCAGCTGGAGCGGCCAAGACGAAACTCTTTGTATGAGAATCAGGCAGAGCTTAAAATCCATGTTATAACCCCGGCAAACCTTCTGGAGACCGAGATGTTGTCCCAGATGGACCGGGTGGTGAAAAAGCAAGAGTTGCTGAACTGGGATGTGGAATTAGTGCGTGATGCTAAGACACAAGAATTGTTGGAAGAAAGATTTTCTTACAAATATCCCCATGAGGAATTGGCTGCAATTCCGGTTAAGATGACGGTATCGGAACTGAAAAGAGCCGGTGAGGAAGAGCCTGGTGAAGAGCTTTACTATACACCGGATATGGTGCCGCTGATACCTAAGTTTGTGAAGGGGGAAGAAACTGTCCTGGAAGGCGCTGCGAGAGGTACCGTATACCATAAGGTGATGGAGTGCTTGGATTACAGCAGGCTGATTAATAGTCTGGATGAGCCGACGATGGAATTAAAAGGGCAGTTACAGGAGATGATATCTCAGGAAAAACTATCTGAGGAAGATGCAAAATGCCTGGATATGCAGGATTTAATTCAATTTCTGGACTCGGAACTGGGCAGGAGAATGTGCGTGGCGGGAGCTAATGGAAAACTTGTCCGGGAACAGCCCTTTGTCATGGGCATTCCGGCAAAAGAGGTCCATGAGAACTGGCCGGAGCAGGAGATGGTTCTGGTTCAGGGAATTATCGATGCCTTTTTTGAAGAGGAAGGCCAGTTGGTTATCGTGGATTATAAAACGGACAGAGTGCCGGATGGAACCGGGCAGTGTCTGGTTGATAAATATGCAAAGCAGCTGTTATACTACCGTCGTGCTCTGCAGCAAATAACCGGGAAAACCGTAAAAGAGATGGCGATTTATTCGATTACATTGGGAAAAGAGATCATGATATAAAAGGTTGGCAGGCGTGGGTAAAACTGTTGATGGGCGGAACCGATAAGTATGGTAAAGTTCTTCTTTAGATAATAGGGGGAAGGTTATGAAGATTTATGATATTTCAAAGGAGTTATTCTCCGCGGAGGTATATCCGGGAGATCCCAGACCAGATCGGGAAAAGGTGTTGGAAACCTCCAAGGGGAATGACTGTAACCTGTCTATACTCACCATGGGAAGCCATAACGGAACTCATATGGATGCTCCCTACCACTTTGTGGAATCCGGAAGAACCGTGGAACAGATCGGCCTGGAGCAGGTGGTTGGTGTGTGTGATGTGATAGAAGTCTCGGGAAGTGTAAATTCACAGATTTTGGAGAATTGCCTCCCAAAGGACTGTGAACGTCTGATTCTAAAGGGAGATTTCACCCTGGAGGTAGAAGGAGCCAGTTTCCTTGCCAAAAGGAAGATCATACTGTTTGGGCTGGAAGCTATGACGGTAGCAGAAGGAGAGGCGGGTCTGGCCATCCACCGCATACTGCTGGGAGCCGATATGGTTATTCTGGAAAGTCTGGTGATGGAAGGCGTGCCTGAAGGAAGATATATTCTCTGCGCCGCACCTCTAAAGCTGAAAGGACTTGATGGTGCGCCTTGTCGTCCGTTTTTACTGAAGATTGATGAGTAGAAAGGTGTGCCGGGAAGGGATGAGGAAGTTATGAAGAAAAAGATCATAGGAGCTCTGGTGGTGTTGGGTGCGGTGGTAATCTCGGCGGGGTTTATGGGGGAAGAGTTATCCACTCAGGAAGCGGCAAAGAAGTCTGTGGTTCCCACGCCCCAAGAGACATTACCGGATAAAGAGCCATCAATATCAGCAGACGATGGTGATGGCAATCAGGAAGAGAAATCTGAAGTCCAGGATACAGGAGCAGAAGAACCCATATTCTTAAATTCTGAGATAACCGATGAGATCTTTAATCGGATGTATGGAAAGTCCTATAAGGAAGACTGTAGGGTTCCAAGGGAAGAATTGCGCTATCTAAAACTTGCCCATTATGGGTTTGACGGTATGGTGCATCAAGGAGAAATGGTAGTCAATGCGTCAATTGCCGACGAGGTACTGGAGATATTCAAGGAATTGTATGAGATACGATACCCAATAGAAAAGATGCTTCTAATCGATGACTATGATGCTGACGATGAACAATCCATGGCAGATAATAACTCCTCCGCATTTAATTACAGGGTGATATCAGGAACAAGTAAGCTGTCCAATCATAGCAAAGGACTGGCAATCGATATCAATCCCTTGTATAATCCATACGTTCATTCCAACACTGGGACTAAAGCCTGCGAGCCGGCCAATGCCGCTGCTTACACAGACAGGAGCCTGGAGTTTGATCATAAGATTGATGAAGCAGATGAATGCTACCGGATCTTTACGGAGCATGGATTTTCCTGGGGTGGGAGCTGGTCCAGAAGTAAGGACTATCAGCATTTTGAGAAAGTGGATGGATAGAATGGTCGTAAAGGTTAGTCAGAAATGAATGATTTATATTTTGTTGGATGATAAGCTGTTATTCCTGAAATACCGGGGGATAACAGCTTATTTTCCTTCTTTTATTAATCTTAATAATATCTTAAAAAATTTCCTATTGACTTTTTTAGAAAAATACAATATTATATAGCGTATAATATACAACAGTAAATAATATGATTTGCAAAACAATATCTGTTGTCAAATAATATTAGATGAGAAGGAGTGATGGCATGGTTTTTAACACAGGTGCAGCGCTTCTGGATGCAATTGTACTGGCGGTTGTTTCCCATGAAAAGGAAGGAACCTATGGTTATAAGATCACGCAGGATGTGCGGGAGGTAATTGAAGTATCGGAATCGACCTTATATCCTGTACTTCGAAGATTGCAGAAGGATGAATGTCTGATGGTTTATGATATGGAATTCGGCGGAAGAAACCGCAGATACTATAAATTGACCGAAAAAGGTGAAGTGCAGCTCAGACTGTACAAGATGGAGTGGAAAAGTTATTCCAGAAAGATTACATTGTTATTTGAAGAGGGGAGAACAGGTGCATGAACAGAATAGAATTTATGGCGCAGTTAGAACGTCTGCTCTATGACCTGCCGGAGAATGAGAGGCAGGATGCCTTATATTATTATAATGATTATTTTGATGATGCCGGTGAGGAGAATGAAGGTTCGATTATACAGGAACTGGGAAGTCCAGGGAAAGTGGCCGCAATCATACGAGCCAGTTACCGCGGCGGCAGTGAGAATCAGGGTGAATATACGGAGAATGGATATCGTGACAACCTGTTTTCCGATAATGACAAGATGCCGGCTACCCGGGAGTATCAAGGGGAAGGAAACCAGGAACAAAAGGATAAGAGAGATGATTCCAATTCGGCATATGGAGAAAGGCAGTCCAATTCCAATGGCCATCCGTACCAGGAAACAGATTGGAGAAACCAGAGGCATGGCCGTCGTGGTGTTGGAAGCTGGGTTCTCATCATCATCGCGTTGATCTTCCTTAGCCCAATGGTGTTAGGTGTTGGAGCAGGGGCCTTTGGGGTACTCTTCGGACTGTTGGGTGCCGTGGTCTCCCTCTTCTTTTCTGGATTTGCTCTGTCAGGGGCTGGTATTGTAGGTATTGTCAAAGGAGCCTTCCTGGCGGCAACATCGCCGGCAATCGGTCTGGTGACCATAGGCGGAGGCTTGATTTTACTGGCACTGGGACTATTATTGATTCTCTTTTTTGCATGGCTACTCTTTAAGATTGTGCCGAAGGCATTCCGGGGAATTATTAATTTTCTATCCAGGGTATTTCACCATGGACGGGGAAGGGATGAAGGAGGTTCACAGCAATGAAGATATGGAAGAAAGTATTGTTAGCCATCAGCGGAATCGCCATGATTCTGGGGATCAGCTGTGTCATCATAGGTTTCGCCCTGGGAGTCAATTTCCAGGAAGTTAAAAATGTGTTTAACGATGGGCACTATAATATCGGAGTCTTTGGCTGGGATTGGGATGATTGGACTCCCTGGCATAGCAGTGGAACTGCCGATAACCAATCTGACGCCTCAGATAAGGATCATAACTTTACAGGCATAGAAAATTTGGATATCGATGTGAAACACAGTAAGCTAATATTGAAGGTGTATGAGGGATCCGATATAAAAGTCTCAGCAAAGAATGTTATATCCTCAAAATACACGGCCAGGAGCGATGGCAACACATTAAGAATCAAGGATAATACGTATTTCAAGACAAAAAGTCCGGAAATCACCTTATCCATACCGAAGGGCATGAAATTTAACGAAATATCGTTGGATGTGGATGGCGGCGAGGTTGTGATTGACACCTTAAATTCCAATGAATTTTCCGCCGAGATTGGCGGGGGCAGGCTTTATGTCAGCGAATCCCTGACCGCCATGGAGATTGACTGCTCTGTGGGAGCGGGAGTGATCGAGGTGGAAAAACTCTCGGGTTCAGATGTGGATCTGGACTGTGGCGCAGGTCAGGTCGATGTAACCCTGGATGGAAGCCAGAAGGACTATCGTCTGGAAGGTGACTGTGGTATTGGTCAGATTATCTTTGGTTCTGATAGCTGGGCTTCTCTGGGCAAAAAGTTCACCACCGGGACAGGTACAAATCAAATCAGTGCAGAATGTGGTGTAGGCCAGATTGATATTCAATTTTCTGAATAATATGGGAAAATTACAGAATAATGTATATACTAGAACAGTAGGAAAGAATCAGGACAAAGATTAATCCTCAAGTGGGATTACGGTATCAGGAAAATATATAAATTGCCAGATGAGGTTAAATTCATCCAATCGGTTGACTACTTAATCTGGCCACGAAAAGAAAGGAAGTATTATTATGGATCAAAATAAAAGATTATATCGTTCATCTACAAATTACATGCTCTGTGGTGTCTGCGGAGGAATCGCGGAATACTTTAATATTGACCCCACGCTGATAAGACTGGCTTGGGTGATCTTAAGTGTAGCTGGTTGGGGCTCAGGAGTCATAGCCTATATCATCGCAGCAATCATCATTCCCAAATAAGAAATTGGATCTCCTGATGGATGATTTTAAGGATCAATAAATCAAAGTATTCAGTATAAAAATCCATTAATTGGTCACACTCCTAGATAGTAAAGAAAGGAGTGTGACTTTTGTGAGTAATAAGAAGGATAAAAAGATCGATTTGAATAATCTGACTCCTGAAGAAGTCATGAAATATGAAATCGCCGGAGAACTCGGACTGTTGGATAAGGTGCTGGATAACGGGTGGAAGACCCTGACCGCGAAAGAGACGGGACGGATAGGCGGTTTGGTCACAAAACGTAAACGAGAAATTCAAACAGACAATTCCGAAGAGACGAAGTAACATATCTGATACAAACGGCTTCCATAAATATAGTATGATCCAAAGTGAGACCCCCAAAAAGGACAGTGAAAAAATGCTGTCCTTTTTTCTGTATGAAAGAGTTTATGCAAATCAATCAGTGCTTGTCCGGTTCCAGGAGTATTTTACTTTACATTATAGGGGGTAATCATTATAATTAAACACATGTGGAAACAATTGTAATATCCATGACATCCAGACAGAACAGGTGGGAAATTAAATGGATATTGAATATTTATGGAGGAGAGAGTCATGATTTCAAGAGAGATGTTTTTACTCGGAAGCAACCGGTCCGTAATCCGAGAGATTTTTGAATACAGTAAGAAGCGTGGGGCAGAAATAGGCGGTGAGAATGTTTTTGATTTCAGCATCGGTAACCCCAATGTGCCGGCTCCGGAAAGTGTCCATGAAGCCATCAGGGAGCTCTTGGCTGAGGAGGATGATTTGTATCTTCATGGTTATACATCCGCAAATGGTGATCCAGCCGTAAGAAAGGCTATTGCGGATAACCTGAATGAACGGTATGACACGGAATTTAAGGCTGAGAATCTGTATATGACCTGTGGAGCGGCTGCATCCCTGAAGATTTGTATCACCGCTTTGTATGAGGAAGGAGATGAGTTTATAACATTTACTCCATTTTTCCCGGAATACAAGGTGTTTGTGGAGACGGCTGGGGCTAAGCTCATTGCCGTCGAAACCGATCCTGATAGTTTCCAGATTGACTTTCACAAACTGGAAGCCTCCATCACAGAACATACGAAGGCGATAATCGTAAACTCCCCCAACAATCCTTCTGGGGTGGTTTTTCAAGAGGATGCCATCAGGCGATTGGCAGAGTTGTTAGACAAAAGGGCACATAAATACAATCATCCAATTTACCTCATAGCCGATGAACCTTACAGGGAACTGGTATATGATGACATAGAGGTCCCATATCTGACGAAATACTATAAGAATACCTTAGTCTGCTATTCTTACAGTAAGTCGTTGTCTCTTCCAGGGGAAAGAATTGGCTATGTGTTGGTCCCGGATGAGATGGATGAAGCCCCTATGGTATATGCGGCAGTCTGTGGGGCAGGGCGCGCCCTTGGTTTTGTTTGTGCTCCTAGTCTGTTTCAACACGTGATTGGACGGTGTGCGGGACAGGTTTCAGATCTCAGTGTGTATAAGAAAAACAGGGACCTGCTCTACAATTCCCTGACTGAATATGGATATAGCTGTATCTATCCCGACGGAGCATTTTATCTCTTTGTAAAATCCATGGAGCCGGATGCCAACGCCTTCTGCGAAAGGGCGAAAAAGTATGAATTACTTCTGGTGCCCAGCGACGATTTTGGCTGCCCGGGGTATGTGAGGGTGGCATATTGTGTATCCACCAAACAGATAGAAAGAGCTTTACCGGCCTTCCAATTATTGGCCCAAGAGTACCAAAAAAACAGGAATGTACTAGATTAAAAACTGGAAGTATAAAGTTAAGTGTTATATAATCAAAACATATGGATGCTCGAAGCATCCGCCAGACTATACGAAGGAGTGTACAGACATGAGTGAGATTAAGATATCGGATGCAATTCAATATATAGGTGTAGATGACAAGACACTGGACTTATTTGAAAGCCAGTATGTGATACCCAATGGCGTTTCTTATAACTCCTACGTAATATTGGATGAGAAGATTACGGTGATGGATACGGTGGATAAACGGGCTACTGATGAGTGGATGAAGAATCTGGAAGAGGTTTTGGATGGCCGGACTCCAGATTATCTTGTGGTTTCCCATATGGAACCGGACCATGGTGCCAATGTTCAGAACCTGGCAGAAAAGTATCCGGAGATGAAGCTGGTGTCCAACGCTAAGGTTTTTAACATGCTGAATCAGTTTTTCAATATGGATTTCACAGACCGTGGTATCGTGGTAAAGGAAGGGGATACACTGGAGTTAGGATCCCATACACTGCAGTTTGTATTTGCCCCCATGGTCCACTGGCCTGAGGTTATGGTTACTTATGAACAGTCTGAGAAAATCCTGTTTTCGGCGGATGCCTTTGGCAAATTCGGCGCTCTGGATGTGGAAGAAGAGTGGGTGGATGAGGCAAGAAGATATTATATCAATATCGTGGGCAAGTATGGTGTGCAGGTACAGAACCTACTGAAAAAGGCATCAGCATTGGATATTCAGAAGATTTGCCCTCTGCATGGGCCGATATTAGACGAAGACTTAGGGTATTATCTGGGAAAATACAGCACATGGAGCAGTTATGAGCCAGAAGACAAAGGTGTTCTGGTAGCCTATGCATCCATCCACGGCAATACAGCTGCAGCAGCCAAGGAACTGGCGGCCATCCTTGAGAAACAGGGTGCTGAGAAGGTTGTACTCTGTGACCTGACCAGAGATGACATGTCTCAGGCAGTTGCAGATGCATTCCGTTATGATAAGATGGTGCTGGCTTCTGTTACCTATGATGGAAGTCTGTTCCCCTGCATGGAAGATTTTCTCTATCATCTGAAGGTAAAAACCTACCAGAAACGTAAGGTTGCCATCATGGAGAATGGTTCCTGGGCACCCCAGTCTGGTAAATTCATGCGTACCTACCTGGAATGTATGAAGAACGTGGAGATCTGTGAGACAGTGGTAACCCTTAAGTCTGCTTCCAAACCAGAGGATATTGAGCTGATGGAATGCATGGCGAAAGAGCTTCTGCAGTAGTCATTAAAGTTCATTAACTTTATAGTGGGTTCCTGAGCATATGAGGGGGTAGGAATATGTGGATATTCTATGCTGCTGGGTCTGCGGTATTCGCAGGAATAACTTCCGTTCTGGCGAAATGCGGGATTAAGAAGACGGATTCCAATGTTGCTACAGCAATTCGAACCAGCATCATATTATTCTGTTCCTGGGGGATGGTATTTCTGGTGGGTTCCCAGAACACCATTTCCCAACTGGAAGGGAAAACTTTGTTGTTTCTCATACTTTCCGGGCTTGCTACCGGTGGGTCCTGGCTGTGTTATTTCCGGGCACTCCAACTGGGGAATATCAACAAGGTGGTTCCCATCGACAAATTTAGCACCGTACTTACTATCCTCTTGGCCTTTCTTCTTCTGGGTGAGCCAGTCAGTCTGACAAAAGGGATTGGTATCGTCTCAATCACAGCGGGAACTTACTTGATGATTCAAAAGAAAAAGGTAGTCCCTGCAGAAGAGAAGAAAAGGGGTTCTGCCTGGTTCTGGTATGCGTCGTTGTCGGCAGTATTTGCCAGTCTCACGGCTATCTTAGGCAAGGTGGGAATCCGCGGCGTGGAATCTAATCTGGGTACGGCCATCCGTACGGTAGTGGTGCTGATCATGGCCTGGGTCATGGTTTTCGTAACAGGAAAGCAAAAGACAATTCTCAAGGTGGAACTGAAAGAGCTGGGATTTATCTGCCTTTCCGGGCTTGCTACCGGGGCATCATGGCTTTGTTATTATCGGGCACTTCAGGAAGGCCCTGCCAGTGTTGTGGTTCCCATCGATAAATTGAGCATACTGGTGACCATGGCCTTATCCTATATAATCTTCAAGGAAAAGCTGAATAGGAAATCGGTGATTGGATTGATCGGTCTCACCGGGGGCACCTTGATTATGATCTTATAAATGAATGTAAGTATTGATATAAATGGGAGTAAGGAAAGTATGAAACCATGTAATCTTTGTCCGCGCCGATGTGATGTGGACCGGGAAGATGGACAGCCGGGAATCTGTGGCGTGGACAGTCACATCTATGTGGCAAGGGCGGCTCTGCACCACTGGGAAGAGCCATGTATTTCAGGAACTAACGGTTCCGGTGCAGTGTTTTTCGGCGGTTGCGGCTTACGCTGCGTCTACTGCCAGAATTATGATATTGCAACCACTCAGGTGGGAAAGGAAATCTCCAGGCAGAGGCTGACGGAGATTTTTTTGGAGCTTCAGAATCGGGAAGCGGCCAATCTGAATCTGGTGACACCCAGTCATTACGTATTGGAGATCATAGCAGCGATGGAAGAAGCCAGAAAACAGGGACTTCGGATACCGGTAGTCTATAATACGAGCGGATACGAACGGGTCGAAACCTTGAAGATGCTGGATGGAATCGTGGATATCTATCTGACGGATTTTAAATATATGAACGAAGAGACGGCGGCCAGATATTCCAGGGCCGGCGATTATCCTGGGGCAGTCAAAGCAGCCTTAGAGGAGATGGTACGTCAGGTTGGGCAGCCGATCTTTGATCGAAAGGGCATGATGCAAAGGGGCGTTATTGTGCGTCATCTTCTACTGCCAGGTCATGTACATGAGGCGGAGCAGATGGTGAAATATGTGCATGAAACCTATGGAAATCAGGTATACCTGAGCCTGATGAATCAATTTACACCTTTTGAAAGGTTGTATGATCATTATCCGGAAATTGCCAGGAAGGTCACGAAGAGGGAGTATGAAACCTTGATTGATTACGCCTTAGACCTTGGTGTGGAACAGGCGTTTATACAAGAAGGGGATACCGCAGAGGAGAGTTTTATACCATCATTTGACTATGAGGGCGTTTGATTATTCATTTTCTCAGATGAACAAGCAGGGAGAATCAAGGACAAGCATATTTTAGAAAAAATTAATAATTCTCTTGCAATAACTGGAAAACGGTAGTATATTATAGAAAGGCAAAGAAGTCTGAAAAGACATCTTTGCCCCTTTTTTATATCATGAAAGTTCGTTTTATAAGAAGGAAAAGTCGCCAGGTGGGGACAATATGGATGTTATATCAAGGCAAAGAGGTCTTAACAGGCGTCTTTGCCTTTTTTATATCATGGGAAAGGGATGCGCATGAGTGAAGCGCGTCAGCGTGAGAGTCTGATAAGTCAGACTCTTTGTTTCATAGGTCAAGAAGGGAGGTGTTAGTGTGAGTTCTTTTATAAAGGCCGGAACAGACCCGCCATGGTCCATTGAGCTATGGTAAAAAGTCCCGTGAGAGCCATACGGGCAAAAAAGATTAGATATGAGGAGGATTTATTATGAATACAGGTGATACTGGTTTTATGTTAATCTGTGCTGCTTTTGTGTTTTTGATGACCCCTGGGCTGGCGTTCTTTTATGGTGGCCTGGTACGTAGGAAAAATGTTGTAAATACCATGATGGGCTGTGCCGGTGTTATGGGTATATCGGTAGTAATGTGGATAGTTGCAGGATATTCGCTGTCCTTTGGTGGAAACCATGGCGGGATTATCGGAGATTTCAGATATTTCTGTCTTAATGGAATAGGGATGGATGATCTCAGTCCATATGCTTCCACGATACCGGCCCTGGTTTTTGTGGTCTTTCAAATGATGTTTGCCATGATTACTCCTGCCCTGATCACAGGAGCGGTAGCGGGACGTATGAAATTCAAGGCATTGATACTATTTTTAATATTCTGGTCACTTCTGGTCTATTATCCTATGGCCCATATGGTATGGGGACAGGGAGGATTCTTAGTTGAAATCGGCTCGGTGGACTTTGCCGGTGGCAACGTGGTGCATATCAGCTCCGGTGTCAGCGGGTTGGTATTGGCCATCTTGCTTGGTGGAAGAAGGGGGATTGGTCACACCTCCTATCGGGTACACAATATACCCTTTGTATTTCTGGGAGCCGGAATCCTGTGGTTCGGTTGGTTTGGATTCAACGCAGGCAGTGCGCTGGCAGCTAACGGACTGGCGGCTCATGCATTTACCACAACCGCATTGGCTTCAGCGGCGGCGCTGTTATCCTGGATGGTTGTTGATATCATAAAGGAAGGAAGACCAACACTGGTGGGAGCTTCCACGGGCCTTGTGGTAGGTCTGGTCGCCATTACGCCGGGGGCGGGATTCGTACCGATTTGGGCATCTTTAATCATTGGTATTCTGGTCAGCCCAATCTGCTATTTTATGATGGGATTTTTGAAACAAAAATTGAAGATTGATGATGCTCTGGATGCCTTTGGCTGTCATGGAATCGGCGGCATCTGGGGCGGTATTGCCACTGGATTATTTGCCAAATCGTCTATCAATAGTGTTGCACGGTGGGATGGACTGGTCTTTGGGGAGTATCGTCTGTTATTAGCCCAGTTGATTGGTATTCTGGTTACCATCGTAGTTGCTGTGGTAGGATCCTTAATCTGTGCTACAGTGGTTAGAATCTTTACTCCTCTGCGGGTTGATGCCAAGGAAGAGCTGATTGGCCAGGATGCATCCCAGCATGGGGAAAGTGCATACCCGTCTTTCAATGGTCTGGATTAGGAAATGGAGGATTGTGTCATGATGTATAAAGTGGAAGCAATTGTAAAAGTAGAGCTGTTGGAAGAGGTAAAGGAAGCTCTGGACATGATAGAAGTAAACGGAATTACAGTTTCCCAGGTCATGGGATTTGGTGCTCAGAGAGGATATCCCACTGTTGTTCGCGGTCAGGAGATTGATCCATTGATGCAGCCCAAGATCAAGTTTGAGATTGTTGTA
>DVNN01000101.1 GCA_018714325.1 Candidatus Pelethocola excrementipullorum | reverse complement strand
AGCCCAGTATTCCTCCTAAGACGGCAATAAACACAAGTGTCACTGCCAAAAGCCTATTCAGATACCGATTGATGCTTTTACTCTTTCTTTTTCTTTTACGTCTGTGCTTATCGGTAGATTTCACGCCAATCCAACTCTCCTCTTTCCAATGACTTGATCAACATCTCTGCCGAGGCCAGGTTAGTGGCCAGGGGGATGCAATGAAGATCGCAGAGACTAATTAATCCGTGTGCATCTGGTTCATGCTTTTTCGGCCGCATCGGATCATGAAGACAAATCAACAGATCGATGGTGCCCTGCTCAAGCATGGAAGCCAGTTGCTGCTCGCCCCCCACATGTCCCGGCAAAAACTTATTCACGGGCAGATTTGCCGCTTCCTGTATCAGACGTCCGGATGTTCCGGTTGCATACAACTCGTGTTTAACCAGTATTGGCCGGTAAGCGATACAGAGATTCTGAAGCAAAATCTTTTTCGTGTCATGTGCGATTAAACCTATATTCATTCCCTATCTCTCCTCCTAAGTATTTTCTATTTTGAAGTCCCACATTCAGCACCAGCCCCATACCGATATACAGGCTCCAGAGAGATGTCAGACCGTAGCTAACAAACGGCAGGGGTGTTCCCGTATTGGGAATCAGACCCGTGGCAACGGCGATATTGATGAAACTTTGTATTCCCACTGTGGCCGCCACCCCACAACAGATCAGGGTCCCGGAGAGGTCTTTTGCCCTCCTGCCCATGCGGATGCATTCAAAGATTATTCCAAACAAAAGCAGCAGTATGGTACAAGAGCCTACAAACCCCAGTTCCTCCCCAGCGACTGCGAATATGAAATCGTTTTGGCTTTCCGCCACGAAGTTACCCTTGTTGGCAGAGGAAACCTTGTTATTGTTGAGACCTTTACCGGTCAACTGTCCGGAACCGATCGCCGTGATGGAATTATCCTGCTGAATCAAATCATCACTATACTCATCGTCTTCCGAAAACAACTTGGCCATAATTCTATCCTTTTGATAATCATTGATGATTGGCAGGTCTGTCTGAGTAATCAAAAGCAGAAGTACTACAATCAAGGGAATTACCACCAGAATGGTTCCGCCTATAATCTTATAGCTCAACCCTGCGATATAAAGCATGATACAGAAAATTGCTGCTATTGTAAGCGTATTTTTTAAATCTGGTTGTTGAAATACCAGTATCAAGGGCACAGCCAGCAAAGCCAGAGACTTTAAAATCGTTTTTAAGGTGTTCAGGTCATCCTCATGTTTCATAAGAAACATGGCGAAGAACATAATCAGCATAATCTTACAGATTTCCGTAGGCTGAAATTGAAAGGTACCTATCTCTATCCATCTGGAGGCTCCTTTTTTAGAGCTGCCCAGGAAGATGACAGAAATCAGCAGAATCAAATCTGCAGCATAAATCAGCCAGTAAAAATTCAGAAGCCAACTGTAGTCCATCAATGAAATAATAATCATCAGTATCAGTCCGGCAATCACACCGATAAATTGCTTCTTCTGCAGAGATTGTTCTGCAGAACCCACCAGCAATACTCCTATGCTGGAAATGGCAATCAGCATAAGAATCAGCCTGAAATTGTAGTCTCTTAATTTATAGCGTTTTAACATTCTTATCCTCTGTTCGTTTAATTGGTATTTTTAAGATTAAAACCGCCGGTGTATGTTGTATCTGACAGTTAATATCCTTTTCCAACACCGGTATGTACCTATTAATCGTCTGTGTGATATCATTTTTCATCATTAGCATCATGCGCGGAGAACAATCCATCCTTTCAGCCAGAAGCAGGTTGGAAAGGCGCTCTTTAGCAATCGTCTTAGAGGTCTGTTTTTTCCATTGAAATAAGCGCATGGCCAAATTCCTCTAACGCCGGAACAGGCGGACGAACAGCCCTTTTTTCGCCGAGAAATCTGGGAACGGAACCTCTTCACCTGTGATGCGGCGGCTGATATTGACGAATGCCTGTCCCGAATCGGAATTAGTCCCAGTGACTGCATCTCCCTGATTGGTGGCTACTACCACATGTTCATCATCGGGGATGACACCGAGAAGGGATACGGCCAGGATATCCACAACATCTTCCACCGACATCATCTCTCCTCTTCGCACCATGTCAGGCCTGAGTCTATTGATCACAAGACCTATATCACGGAGCTCATGAGCCTCTAAAAGCCCTATAATGCGATCTGCATCCCGGATGGCAGATACCTCCGGAGTGGTTACGACAATTGCCTTCTCCGCTCCGGCGATGGCATTTTGAAATCCCTGCTCGATGCCCGCAGGACAATCCAAAAGGATAAAGTCAAACTCTTCCCGAAGTTGTTCGCATAATTTGACCATCTGCTCCGGAGATACACTGGTCTTGTCCCGTGTCTGAGCCGATGGAAGCAGGAAGAGCTCTGGATAGCGCTTATCCTTAATCAATGCCTGCTTCATCCTGCAATTGCCCTCAATCACATCAACGAGATTATAGACAATCCGGTTTTCCAAGCCCAGCACCACATCCAGATTACGCAGCCCTATATCGGTGTCCACCATGACCACCTTCTTGCCCATCTGGGCCAGGCCTATTCCGATATTGGCGGCAGTGGTAGTTTTACCAACACCACCCTTGCCTGATGTTACAACTATTACTTCACTCATATTATACCTCCCGGTAGTCTCACGTTAATTTCTTATCCTTCGTGATGGGAAGTCTGTCCCATTTAATCGTTATGTTCATTAGATGCACCCTGACGCACAGCTGTATCGGTCAGAATGCTGCTTTCATCTTCTAGATTGTAGTAATAAGATAATATATCCTTAGCTACCATTGCTGCATTGGTAGAAGAATAACCGTAAGGGATACGGATAGCCATGGAGATATCCTCTTGGCCTTCACCATGTGCGGAACCAATGAACAAGCCGTGGTTCGGGCGATAGTCAGACTCCTGGGCTGTACCAGTTTTACCGTAAATCTCGATTGGAAGGTTTTTCAACTCTTCGATATTGTCAGCCACCTTATCCATACCTTCATGGATAATATCCCAGGTGCTGTCAGCCAACTCCACCTTACTGGTGGCCTGAGGTAAAAATTCCTCCACCGTATTGCCGGCGGAATCGGTTACCTTGTCCAAAAGGGACAGGCTATAATTGGTTCCTTCGTTGGCCAAAGTGGCTGCATAGCGTGCCAACGCCACTGTGGTATAACTATGGGTACCCTGTCCTATGGCAGAAGGGATTGGTAAAGAAGTCGTAACCTGTGATTTGCTCTCCGTGATTTCGATACCAGTCTTCTCTCCGAGTTCGAACATATTGGCATATTGCTGTATCTTGCTAAGAGACTGATTCTGCGAAAAATTATTATTTTCATCCAGGCCAAGATTATAGGCCACGGTACAGAAATATACGTTACAGGAATTCTCTATAGCATGTACTATATTCAGCGGGCCATGTCCAGATAAATTCACACAATTCAAATGGTCGGTTGGATCCACTAACCCTTCACCAAACATACCAGTACAGTTAATGAGTGTCGAGCTGTCGATCACGTTCTCTGTCAACCCGGCGGCGGTAGTCACAAGCTTGAAGGTGGATCCAGGAGCCGTCTTCTGTTGGGTAGCCTTGTTATAGAAGGGGGATGACAGGTCTTTGTTCAACTGATTAAAATAAGCGGTATCCATCTGATTTGCCAGCCTGTTATTATCATATCCCGGATAAGAAACACAAGCAAGTAGTTTTCCGGTATATGGATTTGTGACGACGATGGAGCCGGAACAAGGATCCAAAGCCAGCTGTGCTGGAGTAATCTCCAGTTTTTCTATTTTATTTTTCAAAAGATCAAAAGGTGTCAAATTACCAGCGGTAAACTGTTCATATGCCTCGTCCTCTTTGGTCAGAAGATTCTGATCATACAGCAGTTGGCAGATATCACGGCCGGAAATCACATCATCCATCAACAGATAGTGATACAATCTCTTACTAAATTTGGTATCTAAAGACAACTTCTCCGAAATATAGGTAGCCAATTCTTTATAAACCTCTTCGGAATTCAGATATGTCTTTTCATCTGAAATCTGAGTGATATCAATCCAGTTCTGACTGGCCGCATAAGTAAGGTATTCCTGAAGACTGATACTGCCCTCTTTCCACTGCTGATATACCGGATCCGATTTCTCAATCTTGTCCGCAGACAGGATGCCGGTATTCTCCATAAGCATATCGTCCACGATATAAGACATATACTCCTGCATTTCCTTACTTAGGTCATTATAACTCTTAGGATCGGCTCCGGTCAATTCCGATTGTACGCTGTCAAAGATATCCTGCTGTTTTGTCTGGAATTTTTCCAGAACAGAACGCTCCAGATCCGTAGCATCTTCTGCGCTAAAATGACTGATATCAATCACACTGTTCTCAATCAAAGCCGTATATACATCATAAATCGGGATTGGAATAGCACTTTTGTCCGTTATGGTAGTCTTATCGATGGACTTTATATTCTGCAGGTTTAAAATCAATACACCTGCGATACGCTGTTCCAGAATCCGATAAAAGGACTCTTGAAGCTCCTTATCAATGGAAAGATAAACATCATTTCCTTGAATCGGGTTTTGTTTGGATTCAGCATCAATCTGAAGCACCTTACCCAGGCTGTCTACAGTCACTTTTTCGGTACCATCGATTCCCTGGAGGGTGGTTTCCATATATTTCTCAATTCCAGACTTACCAATAATAGAATTGCTGCTGTAATTACTATCCTGATCCTGCAGCTCTTCCAGCTCTTCGGCGGAAGGCTTTCCGGTATATCCTAAAATAGAAGCAAAATACTCAGCATCTGTGTAGACCCTTACGGAATCTTCCTGAATATCCACTCCCTGGAGGCTGCTCTGATTCTCTTTGATTGCGGCAACGGTTTCATCGCTGACATTGGTTGCCACGGTAACAGGCATATATTTCATAAAACTTGTAAGTCGAAGTTGATAGCGGACGATGACAATCTGAAGCTGTTCTTGCTTGGTCAGTTCAGAGGGAAGTCCTGCATTCGATAACTCATCCTCCGTGTAGGGACGCTCCAGATGTACCAGTCCAAAACAGTTTGTGTTTCGTCCATCCATCAAGAAGTCCATGAGATCATCTGCTGAGGCCGACTTTTCTTTTGGTTTTAAGTCATCAATATAGGTTCTTCCATAGACATCAGCACGAAAACGGTTCAGAGCGGTGGTCCCTTCCTCCAGATCATAGACAAAATTGCCACTCTCATCCACCTTGATATGAAAATCGGAAGCCAAACCATCGCCATGACTTTCAATAATTTTAATCAAATGATAGATTTCACCATTCAACGACAGATTCTTATCACGTTGACTGCCGTATGTCCCGTTATCTTCTAAGGTAACAGAGTTGGACAGCTGGTTATAAGCCAGCAGGTTCCCATTGCGGTCATAGATATTACCGCGGGTGCTTTTCAGTGTTCTAGTCTTAGTAATTTTCAGATTAAAATCATTGGCATAGTCATCTCCATGCAGAATCTGCAGGGAAAACAATCGGTAAACCAATAATCCAGTCATGATGATAAAAACCCCAAGTAAAATACCTGTACGCTTTTCCACGACTTTTTTAAACCATTTTCTTATCTTTTTAGCCAAGGTAATTCCTGTCCTTCCATATCATTTGCTACAAATTTCTGGTTCAGTTTATAGAGAAGCCGGTAGAAAATGATGGATATCACAATGGTATATACCATCTCAGGGATGATAATATGTTGTAAGTAGTCCACGAAATCCAGTCGTACCCGCATTAAAAACTGCAGCACATAGATAATGATGCTGTATGCGAAGTCGCTGACTCCAATCAAAATCACCGGAACTTTGATGTCTTCATCATAAAATACTTTATATAAGAAGCCATTCAGATAGCCGATATACATATAAATCAATGCATTCAGTCCCACTGTTCCACTGTAGAGCAGATCTATGCACAGGCCACAAAAGAAGCCAATCCAGATACCGTCCCTCTTCCCCCTCATAAAACCAAATGTCACCGTCAGTATAAGCAGCAGATTAGGCGCCACAGAAGCGACTGCCAAAGTCTGGAATATCGTCGTCTGCATAATAAATGTAACGATGATCAAGATGGCAATAACCACTTTCTTGCGCATCTAGTTGCCTCCTGTCTGCTTTAGCTGTTTGATGACCAGCACTTTGCTGATATGTTCAAAATCCACAACCGGAATCAGATATCCGGTGTTTGTAAGATGATTCGGATCCTCCGTTACCTCACTGACGTATCCAATCAGGATACCTTTTAGATATTTATCACTTATATCAGATGTCACAATCTTCTCACCAACCGTCACCGAATTGGCCGAGCTCATCTGGCTGAAGGATAGCTTTCCCTCATCCATCAGTCTCAAATCCCCGGATACGATACAGGTATCACTGGTGGATACCGTCATCGCGCTTACGTTGCTGAAATCATCTATGATGGAACGTACCGTGGCCCAGTCAGCCCCCACCTCTGTTACGAGCCCTACCAGACCTCCGTCTGAAATCACATTCATATCCTTCTCGATTCCATGGTTAGAGCCACGGTTGATTGTAAATGTGTTGAACCAGTTTCCAGGGTCGCTGGCAATTACCTCGGCAGCCACCTTCTCATATTCAGAATATTCCTTATCCAACTGATACAACTGTTTCAAGTCTGATAATTCATTCTGATTCTGGGTCAATAAATTATTCTGCTCCATCAAAGCGTTGACCCGCTCTTTCAGTTCATCATTTTCCTCGGCCAGCTGCTCTGCATTCTGAAACCGCTGTCCTTTATGGGTCAGCCACTTGCCAACTTGATTGATGCCGTTTTGAAACGGTACAATAACATACCCCACCGCATTCCGTATCGGGCCCACCGATACCACATTTGTGAAGGTAAGTGCCGCCGCACTGATGCAGACGAAGGTCAAAACCATCAGTAAATGTTTGCTATTCATCTGAAATTTCTTTTTTTTCTTCATTATTTATTATTCCCCTTACGGCAGTTCTATTGTTTCGTCACAGGATATGCAAATCGGTGCAGAACCGGATGCGTAATCAGCTCTTTCAGACCACAGACCGTGCAAAGCTCATAATATAAGGATAACTGTACGGAATACTCCAACTCCCTGCTCAGGAACTTGTCCATATGCGGAATTCTGGTACTGCCTCCTGTAAGGTAGATTCCTTCTTTTTCAATATTCGCCCGAATCTGGGGAGGAATCCTCTGTATCACCTTCTTGACTTCGGCAGCCATCTGTCTGGTTCGCTCCATCACCGCATCATTGATCGTTGTTGTTGTCACGATTCCATCTCTCGGTATACCATTCACACAGTCCATTCCCATGACCTTACGGCCTTCTTTTTTTACAGGATCCATATCAGCCAGTGCTAACTTTAGACGTTTGGCAGTTTTTGTGCCCACCTGCAGGTTATTCTTCTTTCGAATATTGCTGCGAATCGCATCATTGAACTGCTTGCCGCCGATTGGTATCTGCATGCTCACAATCACCCTGCCGTCTGCTATTACGGATACCTCCGTGCTTTGAGCACCCATATTGATAATCATGGATCCTTTCGTACGATTCAGGGGGATTCCCAGTGCAATCGCATCCACTATAGGCCTGTCCACCAGAAAAATCTTACATTTTCTCAGTTTTCCTCGATGGGCCACGGCATAGTAGGCCCTTTTCTCTATCTGTGTCAAACCAGTCGGCACTGCAAAATACAGAACAGGACGATAACCCACCGATGAACCGCTGCGGTTCAAAAGGGTATGTAAAACTGCCTCCACCTGGAAAACATCGCCGATTCTGCCATTGATGATGGGGGTGGATACTTTGATGTTCTGAGGAGTCTTTTCAAACATCTCATAGGCATCATTGCCGATGGCCAGCACCTCTTCGTTATTCCGAATGGCAATCATATTCTTTTCTTTTGTTATGGTATCTTTTCGCTGATCGTAGATTTTTAAGGTACTACTGCCTAAATCCACACCAAAACTATTCTGAAATATCATGAGTGATCATATATCCCCTCTTTAGTATTGCTGCAGTTTCCAGTAGGAAACAGAAGCATTCATTCTATTGACCTTCTAACCTAAGTCAGTCCCTGCTCCAGTAAACTGGTATAGCAATGGTCTCCTATGATTATGTGATCAAGTAACGTGATTCCCAGCAACTCCCCTGCCTTTTGAATCCGTTTGGTAACCTGAATATCCTCTGCGCTGGGGGATGAATCCCCACTTGGATGGTTATGAACCAGTATGATATGGACTGCGTGAAACCTTATTGCCTCAATGAACAGTTCTCTTGGTGACAATAGGGAACTGTTGACCGTTCCCATTGTCAGCACCATATCACCCAGAAGCTGATTTTTGGTATCCAACATCATGCAGATGATCTTTTCCTGCTCTTCATGGCGCAGCAGCTCCATATAATAATTGGCTATGGTATCCGGATTGTTGAAATCCAGCTTATTCCTGGTTCCTCTACTGGAGATTCTTTTGGATAACTCTCCGATACACTTGATCTGTACTGCTTTTACCTGGCCTACCCCCTTAATCTGCTGTAATTCCTGCATACTTAGATGGTAAATGCCAAGAAGCCCCTCTTCCAACCGGGACGCTTTTAAAACCTCATTGGCCAGATCCACGCAGGAATTGCCGGCTGAGCCGCTGCGCAGAATGACAGCCAGAAGTTCTGCATCCGACAGCTTCCAGGGGCCGTATATCAGGCACTTTTCATAGGGCCGTTCGTCTTTTGGCAGTTCTTTCATTCTTGCTTTTGTAATCATCTGTCCTCCTCTGCCCTCTTCTCAGGTATCCTGGCATACTGCTTAAAATCCCCGAACAGTAGGCCTGCAGAGTTAGAACTATATCATTTGCCGATTCAATCCATCCATACCAGACGGCTGAATACTGCTAAATTTTATTCTATCACATCTCAAAAATAATGTATATGACTTATTCGAAATTCATATATTTTTTACAGACTGCTTCTGCCGCCAAAAGGCCGTCCATAGCGGCGGAGGTGATACCTCCCGCATATCCTGCTCCCTCTCCGCAGGGATAAATACCCTTTATAGAGGATGCTTTCTCTTCATCCCTCACAATTCGAACTGGTGAAGAGGTGCGGCTTTCCACTCCGGAAATTAACGCATCCGGGCGGTCAAATCCATGTATTCTATGACCAAAGGCCTGGACCCCTTCACAGATAGCATCTCCAATCACGGGCGGAAGAATTTCTCTTACGTTGGCAAGTTCAAATCTGCCCATAATACAGGGTTCCACCTCTCCTATATCCGTACTTCTCCGGTCCTTCATGAAATCTTGAAACAGTTGGACGGGCACCTTGCCCTGACAGGATCTATAGGCCAGTTCTTCCAGACGACGCTGGAAAGCGATGCCATCCAAGATATGGTCCCCCTCACCTTGATGGTAACCGCGGAAGTCTTCAGGGGTTACGGTGACTATGACAGCACTGTTGGCATTCTTTCCGTCACGGGCCTGATAACTCATGCCGTTGACGGCCAGCCGCTCCTCTTCGGAAGAGGCGTTGACAACATATCCTCCCGGACACATACAGAAGGAATAAACACCTCTGCCGTCACTGCCTTTATGAGTAAGCTTATAGCTGGCAGCGCCTAAGATATCCGGCGCATGCTCTCCGTACTGGGATCTTGTGATCATTTCCTGTGGGTGTTCAATTCTGACGCCGACGGCAAAGGCTTTTGACTGCATCAGTAAAGGCTTTTGATGCAACATGGAAAAGGTATCCCTGGCGCTGTGGCCGATGGCCAGGATTACCACCTGAGCCTGATGCCATTCTTCTCCATTAATCTGAAGAGCGGTCACCTGACCACCTTCAATCCGCAGGTCGGTCATCTGGGTGCGGAACCGGAATTCACCGCCCATATCTTCAATCTGACTACGGAGGTTCTGTAAAATCTCAATCAAAAGATCTGTGCCCAGATGAGGCTTTTGCTCATAAAGGATGGAGGAGGGAGCTCCCGCCTCCACAAACAGACGAAGGACTTCTTTATTTCGACCCACCGGATCCTTTACCAGGGTATTCAGTTTACCATCGGAAAAAGTACCGGCACCGCCCTCGCCAAACTGTACGTTGGAATTCAAATCCAGGACTCCAGTCTTCCAGAATTGGTCCACCTTTTCTTTTCGCACCGATGCCTCATCCCCTCTCTCGAGGATCAGGGGGCGATATCCATGCTTAGCCAGCATATAGCCGCAGAATAATCCTGCCGGTCCGCTTCCCACAACCACGGGGCGATCTTTTAAGGGGCGTTCCCCCGGTTCCGGAAACAGGTATTTCACCGGTTTGGTAGACATAATATTATTATGTCTACTTCTGCCCAGTATTTTCTTTTCTTGTGGTGTTTTCACATCGAGTTGATATACAAATGTAATGGGTGTCTTTCTGGCGTCCACCGATCGCTTCACAATCTCATAAGACTGTATTTGCTCCACAGGGATACGCAGTTCTTTTGCAATCTTCTCTTTTAACTGTGATTCGGTGTGTTCCACCGGTAATTTCAGCTGAGATATCCGTATCATACTCTCTCCTTTGCCGCATCACGTCCGGCCACCGTACCGCTGGACCAGGCCCATTGCAAATTATAGCCTCCACAGGCTCCGTCCACATCCACCACTTCCCCTGCAAAATAAAGCCCGGGATGCTGAAGGGACTGCAGATGGGCATCCAGTCCTTCCGTGAGAACCCCTCCAGAGCAGACCTGCGCCTGCTGCAAAGAGGATGCCCCCTTGATGCTCACTGGGTATTGTTTACAATTTCGGACGATTTCCCTGATGTCGGCCTCTTTCGGCGCAACCACGGGTATCAATTTGGAGGGAAGAAGTCCGATCAACTGTTCCGGAAGGCTCTTATAAGGGCAGTTCTCTTCCCTGTTTTCTATGTTAAAGTAGAGTTCTTCTTCCGTAAAGTCCGGAAGGAAATCCAATTCCACCACAACGCTACATCTTTCTTCAAGCGCACGTATGGCATAGCGGCTCAGTTGAAATACCGGTATTCCTGAAATACCATAGTCTGTCAGCTGGATTTCCCCTGCTTCGGTCTTCATCACCGCCCCATTCAGCACCAAAGTGGCCTCGCCTTGTATCCTTACGCCTGCCCAGCGGGAATAGTTATTCCCATTGCCGCGCAGCCCCGTCAATGCTGGAAGCATAGGTATGGTTTTGATTCCAAGCCCATTGGCTACCTTCATTCCCCAGTCCCTTGACCCTTCCACATTGGAGGCAGGGCTTCCACAGGTGATGATCACTGCGTCACCATGATATTCCCAGGTATCTGTCTTGGCAGTCCATCCTTCCTTGGAAGGAAGAATTTCCTTCACATACTCTCTCGTCTTGATTTTTACTTTACGGTAAGCGGCCTCCATCAAGAGCACATCCAACACAGATGTTGCCTGATCGCTGTTTGGATACATCCAGCCATTCCTATTTTTGGAATAGATTCCAAGTTTTGAGAAGAACTGCAGGGTATCTGTCATGGCGAATTGTTCCAAAATCCCCATGGCATAATCCGGATCACTTCCTCTGTAATACTGTTTTCCTTGTTCTATATTGGTAAAATTACATCTGCCGTTTCCCGTGGCCAGAAGTTTTTTGCCCGGTTTATCATTGGCCTCCAACAGGGTGACCAAAGCCCCTCTGGATGATGCTGAGATGGCGGCCATCAGACCGGCCGGACCGCCGCCGATTACAATGATTGATTTACTCATAGATTTACGATTCCTGCCTCCACCAGTTTCTGCAGACTCATAAGGATTCCTAGTTTCGCATGCTGCCAGGTCAACCCTCCCTGAAAATACACGGCATAAGGAGGCTTGATTGGAGCATCTGCCGACAGCTCAATGGAAGACCCTTGAACAAATGCCCCTGCCGCCATGATAACGTCAGAGTCATAACCAGGCATAGCCCAAGGTTCCGGTGATACATAACTATCCACCGGAGCGGCTGCCTGAATTCCCTGACAGAAGGCGATCACTGCTTCCGGGCTTCCCAAGGTAACTGCCTGGATGATATCATGACGCTCTTCCCTGCCATCGGGAATCACAGAGTAACCCAGTTTTTCATAGATGTTAGCGGCAAATATAGCTCCCTTCAGGGCTCCTGCTGTGACCGTAGGTGCCATAAAGAATCCCTGATAAAAGGATTGGTTCACACCCAGTGTGGCTCCTACCTCTTTTCCAAGCCCCGGAGAGGTCAGGCGGTAAGCGGCATTCTCCACATACTCTTCTTTACCCGCGATGTAGCCGCCAATCGGAGCCAGTCCACCGCCGGGATTCTTAATCAAGGATCCCACGATCAAGTCGGCTCCCACTTCGCTGGGCTCGATGATCTCCACGAACTCTCCATAACAGTTGTCCACCATACAGATGACATCGGGCTTCACCCCTTTGACGAAATGAATCAGCTCACCGATCTGGGTAACGGAAAAGGTAGGTCTTGTCTGATATCCCTTAGACCGCTGTATGGTCACCAGTTTTGTTTTTTCATTGATGGCTTTTTTGATATTCGCATAGTCAAAGGTACCATTGGGAAGGAGATCCACCTGACGATAAGTAACCCCATATTCTGCCAAAGATCCTTTGGAAGGTCGGATTCCGATGACTTCCTCCAGGGTATCATATGGTTTCCCAACTGGTGACAGCAGTTCATCCCCGGGACGTAGGTTGCCGGAAAGTGCCACCGAAAGTGCATGGGTTCCGCAGGCAATCTGAGGACGGACAAGTGCCGATTCGGCCTTAAAGGCTGTGGCATAGACCTCTTCCAGCGTATCCCTTCCCAGATCGTTGTAACCATATCCGCTGGACGCATAGAGGCAGGCCTCGCTGACCTTATGTTCGTGCATGGCATGAATAACCTTGAGCTGATTGTATTCAGCGATTTCATCTATCTTAGCAAACCTTTCCTTTAAGGCCTGTTCAATTTCCGTTCCAAAACCCAGGACTTCTTTGCTGATTCCCAGTTTTTTATACATTCCTGCTTTATCGATTGTCATGATACTCTCCATTCTAAACTTGCTGTTGTGTTGATTTCATCTCTTCCGTCCGTTTCTTCCATATGGACAGAATTTCTTCCAATATTGCGTCTTCATCGTAAGCAAAATCCGCTTTATTCAGCCAGACGACCTCTTTTTCCCTTTTGAACCAGGTGATCTGACGCTTTGCAAAATGGCGGGTATCTCTTTTTATGATTTCCACCGCCTCTTCCAGACTACATTCTCCATCCAGATAGGACAGTAATTCCTTATAGCCTAATCCCTTCATGGAAACCATCTGTTGGGTGCAGCCTCTGTCTTTCAGCGAACGAACTTCATCCAAAAGACCCTGCTCCATCATCAGATCCACCCTTTGATCAATTCTTTCATAGAGGTGTTTCCGTTCATCATTCAGTACAAAATAGGAAAAGCAGTAGGGGGATTCCCTTTCCATCTCCCTGGCATTATGGGCGGATATAGGGGTTCCTGTCTCCTGGTAATATTCCAATGCCCTAATCACCCGCTTTACATTATTGGGATGGATCGCCTCTGCAGAAGCGGGATCCACCTCCTGTAACATCCGGTGCAGTACCATAGGCCCCTCAGCTCTTGACTTCTCCTCTAGTTCCCGGCGAATTGGCGACTGGCCGCTGTCGCTGGAAAAATCCACGTCCTTCAATAGGGCCTGGATGTAGAAGCCCGTCCCTCCTACCAGTATGGGAAGCCTGCCTTGCTGATAAATCTCTTCCATGGCCTCTTTAGCCATCTCCTGAAAACGTGCCACATGGAACTCTTCCTTTGGATCCAGCACATCGATTAGGTAATGGGGAATTCCCTCCATCTCATCTGGCATGATTTTAGCAGAACCGATATCCATATATTGATAGACCTGCATGGAATCTGCCGAAATAATGGAGCCCTGGAGTTTCTTGGCCAGTTCAATGGATAATCTGGTTTTTCCCACCGCCGTGGGCCCCGTTAATATTAATAAAGGTTTCTTCACTTAAATCACCTACACAATCCGTTTGAATTTTTTCTCCAGCTCATAGCGGGACATGGAGATTATGGTGGGTCTGCCGTGAGGGCAGTTATAGGGGTTTTCAAGGGTCAAAAGCTCATCTATCAGCGCTTCCACCTCCACTCCCGATAATCTGTGATTTCCTTTCACCGCCGCCTTACAAGACATGGAAGCCAGCTTTTCCGTAATCATATCCAAGGTTTTCGTACCGGTGTCTTCCAGATGATCCAGAATCTCTATAAATAATTCCGAAGATGCCACACCATAAAGATTGCTTGGGACGGCACTGATCTGGTATTCCTTCCCACCAAATGGTTCGATTTCAAATCCAAAGTTTTCAAAAAGCTCCTGGTATTTCTGCAACAGTTCTGCCTCCTGATTCTGAAGCGTCACAATCAAGGGGGGACTCATATACTGGGCAGTAATCTCTTTGTTCTTATAGTCATTCATCATTCTCTCATATAAGACCTTTTCATGGGCCGCATGCTGATCGATGATATAAAGGCTGTCCTCATATTGAACCAGCCAATAGGTATCAAAGAGCTGTCCCACTATCTTATGAGCGATACGGGCGTCTTTAGACAGCAGCCTGTTATCGAATAGCTCCAGCTGCTCTTCCTTCTCTACCTGTTCTGCCTTTGGCTGAACCGCTGACTGAACCGCTGACTGAACCTCCGGCTGAATCTCAGGTTGGATCTCTGTTTGGGTCTCTGTTTTGATTTCCGGTTGGTTCTCCGGTTGGCTTATAGGCTCTTGTAACGGAGAAGGATGTTCTCTAACAACATCTGGTTTTGCCGGTGGTGTGGTTTTGAGCTTTGCCAGTCCCGGGATTTCCTCTTTGCCTGGGGCCAGAGGTACGGCTGAAACTTTCCGATAATCCTGGGGATAAATAGGAAGTGATCCTGTCGTGTATAGATTTTTATCTATCTGAACATCATCCTGTCTCCTACGCT
>DVNN01000100.1 GCA_018714325.1 Candidatus Pelethocola excrementipullorum | reverse complement strand
ATTTGTTGGCTCCCGATGCCCTGTATGAGATCGTGAGACTATTGAACGAAGATGAGGCTTATGATGTGGTGTATACGGATGAAGATAAGGTGACAACGGATCTGAGTGAGCATTTTCAGCCTCATCTAAAGCCAGATTTTAATCTGGATTTGCTGCGTTCCAACAATTATATCTGCCACTTCTTTGTGGCCAGACGGACTTTGGTGGAGAAAACAGGGGGATTTCGAAAAGAATTTGACGGTGCTCAGGACTATGATTTTATATTCCGTTGTATGGAAGAGGCTAGGAAAATAGGACATGTGCCCAGAATTCTTTATCATTGGAGAACCCATAAGGCATCTACTGCCGATAATCCGGCCAGCAAGATGTATGCCTTCGAGGCAGGGAAAAGGGCGATTGAAGGAAATCTTGCAAGAAGCGGAATAAAAGGGGCGGTAGTCCGTCATACTTCGGACTATGGTTTTTATGATATCACATATCCGCTTCAGGGCGAGCCTCTGATTTCAATTATAATCCCTAACAAGGATCACAGAGATACGCTTAAACAATGTCTGGATTCGGTGATAGGTCTTTCTACTTATAAGAATTATGAGATTTTAATTGTGGAGAATAATAGTGAACAGCAGGAGACCTTTGCGTATTATGAGGAGCTGGAACAAAGAGAAAACATCCGGGTGCTGACCTGGACAGGAGATTTTAACTACTCAGCCATCAATAATTTTGCTGTAAAAGAGGCAAAGGGAGATTATCTGCTGTTTTTAAATAACGATATTCAAGTAATCACCCCAGGATGGATGGAAGCCATGTTGGCCAACTGTCAGCGGCCCGAGGTGGGAATTGTGGGAGGGAGACTCTATTATCCGGATGACACCATCCAGCACGCTGGAATCATCATAGGAATAGGAGGAATCGCCGGACATGCCTTTTTGGGAATGAAGAGGAGCAGAACCGGTTATCTCCATAAAGCCTCTCTACAGATGGATTACAGCGCCGTAACCGCGGCCTGCATGATGATGAAGCATGAGGTCTTTCTTAATATTGGCGGATTCGAGGAGAGGTTGACCGTGGCCTTCAACGATGTGGATCTTTGTCTTAGAACCGGTCAGGAGGGCTATCTTGTGGTATATAATCCACATGTTGAGATGTACCACCATGAATCAAAATCCCGTGGCACGGAAGATAGTAAAGAAAAAGTACGCAGATTTCAAAGTGAAATTGAGTTTATGCGCAGCCGATGGATTGGGCTTCTGAAGGAAGGGGATCCATATTATAATAAAAATCTTACATTGAGTAAATGGAATTACTCACTGCGGGCTTAAAGGAGAGAAAGAATGCGTGAAGTATCCATAGTTATACCGAATTATAATGGGATGGAATACATGCAGACCTGCCTGGATTCCCTGGTGAGTCAGACCTATGGGAGGTTGCCCATCATTGTCGTGGACAACGGATCGACAGATGGAAGCCTGGAATTCGTGCGGGAAGCTTATCCTCAGGTGGAGGTGATTGCATTTCCAGAGAATACTGGTTTTTGTTATGCGGTGAATACAGGCATAAAAGCGACAAAAACCCCCTATATCATCTTGTTGAATAATGATACCGAGGCAGCCCCTGATTTTGTGGAGAAATTATTGGATGGTATTAAGGAACGGAAGAAAGCATTCTCCTGTGCAGCCAAGATGATCCAGTTTAAAAACAGGAGCTTGCTGGATGATGCTGGAAACTTTTACAATGCATTGGGCTGGGCCTTTGCCAGGGGCAAGGGGAAGGATGTCTCACAATATGATAGGGCGGAGAAGATTTTTGCCGCCTGCGCGGGTGCGGCAATTTATCGAAGAGAGGTGTTGGAACAGATTGGACTGTTTGACGAGGAACACTTCGCTTATCTGGAGGATATAGATATTGGTTACCGGGCCAGAGTTCAGGGATATCAGAACTGGTATCTGCCTGATGCTAAGGTCTTTCATATTGGAAGCGGAACCAGTGGATCGCGTTATAATCTATTTAAAATCCGATACTCATCCAGAAATAATATTTATATGATTTATAAAAATATGCCGATAGGGCAGCTTATCTTTAATTTGCCATTGCTCGTCCTGGGTTTTCTGATTAAAATCGTATTTTTTGCGACTAAAGGTTTTGGGAAAGAGTATGTTGCCGGTATTAAGAATGGATTAGTGATTTCCATGAAGGGAAAAAGAGAAGGTAAAAAGATTAGATTCCAGTGGAGGAATCTGTCCAATTATCTGTGTATCCAGTGGGAGTTATGGTTCAATATTTTTCGTCGATTTAAAGAGCGTTAGATACTCTAATATGGGTGCTGCACAATTCTCGTGTTGTAGCATCCATCCTTTTTTGTTGAAGAGTCCTTTCTAAAGGCGAGATCACGAGTTATCTAGATTGATGATAGTTTATGTTTTACCGGAAAAACTGATAAAATATTCAGATTTGAGTCAAAGATAAGTAAGATTTTAAGAAAATCGTCAAAAGCGTTCATAAATATTTAGTTGCTCTTTTTTTTGATTTATTGTATAGTTATTCTGATAGTGACTATTCCAGAATACCGGCACAGTGACAATCAGATTGGATGAAGTTCTTCTCACAATCTAATTGTCAGTGTGTCTGTATACTGAGAATTGGAAAAACCGAGAGTAGTTGGTTTTTATGCCGGAATGTGAGTTGCGGCGTAGTATCGTTGCTTGAAAGGTGAATAAGCGTCATGATTAAAGATAATCAGAAGTATTTTAACAGGCTGCATGTGGTGATTGACGGATTCGTAGTCGCATTTTCCTATTGGCTGTCTTGGATACTTAGGTTTTTAACCCCGATATTTGGTTCCGAGGAGCAAGGGGCGTTGTCATTTGTAACCTATATGCAGCTGCTGATCCTGATTGTTCCTTGCTACCTGCTTCTATATTATGGCTTTAGCCTGTATACGCCTAAGAGGGTGCAGGGAAGGCGTCTGGAATTTGCTAATATAGTAAAAGCGAATACCCTGGGCATTCTGGTCATTATTCTCTTTTTGTATATGATAAAACAAAGCCATATTGCCCGTACGGTATTGGGGCTTTTCTTTGTTATCAATTGTATATTAGAGACGATTGTCCGAAATTTGATCCGCTATATCTTGAAGAAGATGCGAAAGCTGGGATATAATCAGAAGCATATCTTGTTGGTTGGATATAGCCGGGCAGCAGAAGAGTATATTGATAGAATTATTGCCAATCCACAATGGGGTTACACCGTAAGGGGGATTCTGGATGATCATGTGGAGGCCGGCATTACTTACAAGGGGATTAAGGTGGTGGGAAGAATCGCCAATCTGATGGTGATCCTGCCTGAGAACAAGCTGGATGAGATTGCGATTACCCTGGGATTGAATGAATATTTTCGTCTGGAAGAAATTGTGGCAATGTGTGAGAAGTCAGGGGTTCATACCAAGTTTATTCCCGACTATCACAACATCATCCCAACTAAGCCATATACGGAGGATCTGATTGGTCTTCCTGTCATAAATATTCGTTATGTGCCATTGACCAATACCTTCAACGCCATGATCAAGCGTGTGATGGATGTTGTGGGATCTATTCTTTGTATTATCTTATTTTCACCGGTGATGTTAATCGCATGTATTGGAATAAAAGTAACCTCACCTGGGCCTTTGATTTATAAGCAAACCCGGGTTGGACTGCATAACCGGAGCTTTGAGATGTTCAAATTTCGCTCCATGGAGGTACAGCCCGAGAGCGAGGAGAAAAAGGCCTGGACCGTTAAGAATGATCCGCGAGTGACGGGCATCGGAAAGTTCATGCGCAAGACTAGTATTGATGAATTTCCACAGCTCTTTAATGTTTTAAAAGGGGACATGAGTTTGGTAGGCCCCAGACCGGAAAGACCTTTCTTTGTTGAAAAGTTCAGAGAAGAGATTCCGAGATACATGGTTAAGCATCAGGTGCGTCCGGGCATGACCGGATGGGCACAGGTCAATGGGTATCGGGGGGATACCTCTATTCGCAAGAGGATTGACTACGATTTGTATTATATTGAGAACTGGACCTTGGGGCTTGATATCAAGATTTTGTTCTTGACGGTGTTCCGTGGTTTTGTCAATAGAAATGCATATTAATGGAACTGTCTGGTTTGGGACCAGATAGAGACTACAAAAGAAGTAAGGGGATTAAAAGATGTCAAAAAAAAGAGTGAACAAAAAAAGTAAAGCCTATAGACGCCGTCGCCGCAGAAGGATGATCTTTGGAATCGAATTGGCCGTACTGTTGGTGCTGGGTCTGGCTTTATTTGGGTATGCCTATATCAATTCCAAGCTGGACAAGATGGATAATAACGACCTGGATTTCAGCAAGGTCGGTGTCAATGATTCCGTACTTCAGGCTGAGGATGCCGGACAGACGGGGACAGAATTGATTGCACTTGTGGGTATGGACAGCCGTGACAATTCTTTGGAGTCTGGTAACAACAGTGATACCATGATTATTGCCTGCGTGGATCATGATAATAAGACGATTCGTCTGGTTTCCTTATATCGAGATACCTGGCTGAACGTATTTACAAGAGATGGTTCTGACAGATATACCAAATCCAATGCTGCCTATGCAAGCGGAGGTGCCGAACAGATGTTGACCATGATGAACAAGAATATGGATCTGAACATCACGAAATATGCCGCGGTTAACTTCAAAGCACTTTCTGAAACAATCGATCATCTGGAGGGCCTGGATATCGATTTAACCAGGGAAGAGATTGTTCATGTGAATAACTATAATAAAGAAACCTCCGAAGTTGCCGGTACTGAATATGAAGAAATTGAGCTGCCGGACGAATCAGTACTGGATGGACCTCAGACTATGACCTTCCATCTCAATGGTACACAGGCAGTTTCCTACGCACGTATCCGTTACACCGCAGGTAATGACTTCAGAAGGGCTGCACGTCAAAGACTTGTTATTGGTAAGATCATGGAAAAGGCAAAGACATCTGATCTTTCCACCTTAAATGATATCATGGATACTGTTTTCCCGATGATTAAAACCTCTTTGACCAAGCAGGAGATACTTAAGATGGGACTGAACCTTCTTAGTTATGATATGGGTGAACAGGCAGGATTCCCCTTCGATCATCTGGAAGGTGCTAACGTGACGGAGGCCATGGACGGCAATGACTGTGTTCTCCCTGTTACCTTGGAGACCAATGTGGTGAAACTACATAATTTCTTGTTCCCAGGTGTGACAGATTATGAACCATCGGCTGAAGTGAAGGAGTATAGTGACCATATTATCAGGCAAAGTGGATATGGCGAAGATCGTATACCTTCCCAATCCGAAACGGGAGAGATCCCACAAGGGTGAGTGAGATGAATTCATATAGTGTAGATGTTTTAATACCGACCTATAAACCGGATGATGAATTTCCAGAACTGCTGCGCAGAATTGCGCAGCAGTCTTATGCTGTACGGAATATTATAGTTGTAAATACAGAAGAGGCTTTTTGGAATCCTGAGTGGGAACAGGAGGTTCCCAATTTGTATGTGGCACATATCACAACCGAGGAGTTTGACCATGGGGGGACACGTCGGATCATGGCAGATACCTCCGATGCGGATATCCTGGTATTTATGACCCAGGATGCGATGCCGGCCGATCTCTATTTGATAGAGGAACTGGTCAAAGGGTTTGGAATGCCTTCGGTGCGGGCGGCCTATGCGCGTCAGCTCCCGAAGCCAGACTGTAAACCGCTGGAACGGTATACGAGAAGTTTCAATTACCCTCCAGTCTCTGATATTAAAGATAAGGACGATCTTCCAACACTGGGGATTAAGACCTTTTTCTGCTCCAATGTCTGTGCGGCTTATGACAGAAGAACCTATGAGAAGCTGGGCGGATTTGTGGACAGGGCCATCTTCAATGAGGATATGATCTATGGCGGTACTCTGATACAAGAAGGTTATGCAATAGCCTATGTGGCAGAAGCCAAGGTGTTACATTCCCATAACTATTCCTGTAGGCAGCAGCTAAAGCGGAATTTTGACCTGGGAGTATCCCAGGCAGAGCATCCGGAGATCTTTGCAGGACACCCTTCTGAGGGAGAAGGAATCAGGCTGGTCAAGAAGTCGGCTGCCTATGTGATAAAGATAGGAAGACCTTGGATGCTGGTGCGGCTGTTTTTCCAAAGCGCGGCAAAGTATATTGGATATTTTCTGGGTAAACATTACCAGATATTACCGGATTTTATGATTCGGCATTGTACCATGAACAAAGGTTATTGGAATGAATAGGGTCATATAAAACATTAAAGTATATTTCTTAAAATCGGATTCAGGCTAGTCAATCAATCATTGCAAATGCCTGAATCCGATTTTTATATCACAGGAAGTGCTGGATAGGGTAATTCTAGAAATTTCCCATCCATTATTTACAAATAAAACAGAATCTGCTATGATGTGAAAGAAATTTTTTCTATATGAAATTTAAAATGTTCCTATCCATGAAGGTGGCATATTCTATTGAAGAAGAGCCACTATGTAAGTTGGGAGAGGTAATACTCATTTCCAAAAAACTGGTGTATAGGATTAGAAGACAGGATATAGATACAGAAAAGGAGGAACTATAGTATGTGTGGAATAGTTGGTTATATTGGAGAGAGAGAGGCGGCCCCCATACTGTTGGATGGATTGTCAAAGTTGGAATATAGAGGGTATGATTCCGCAGGAATCGCCATCTATAACGATGATAAGATTCATATGGTAAAGGCTACAGGAAGATTGAAGGTGTTGGATGATCTGACCCATGGCGGCGCAGTGCTTCCCGGCACGATTGGAATTGGTCACACCCGCTGGGCAACCCATGGTGAACCTTCCGATACCAATGCTCATCCACATTTCAACAAAGACGGTTCTATCGTTGTGGTTCACAACGGTATCATCGAAAATTACATGAAATTAAAAAAGAAGATGGAAGGCAGAGGATATCAATTCATTTCCGAGACCGATACGGAAGTGGTTGCTCATATGTTGGACTATTATTATACTGGGAGCCCTATCGAGACAATCACAAAGATCATGCACCGGATGGAGGGATCCTATGCCCTGGGAATCATGTTTAAGGATCATCCAGAGGAAATCTATGCGGTTCGTAAAGACAGCCCCCTGATTGTGGGAGAGAGCAAGGATGGAAACTTCATCGCTTCCGATGCGCCGGCCATTCTAAAATACACCCGTCAGGTATATTTTATACAGAATGAGGAAATCGTAAAACTGACTAAAGATTCTCTTACCTTCTATAATATTGATGAAGAGGAATTGCAGAAAGAACCCACAACCATTGAATGGGATATTAATGCAGCAGAAAAGGGCGGATACGAGCATTTTATGCTGAAGGAGATGTATGAGCAGCCAAAGGCCGTAGCCGACACCTTAAACCCCAGATTAAAGAATGGTGATATCGTCATCGAGGAACTGGGTATGACAGACGAGGAAATCCGTAAGATAAGGAAAATCTACATCGTGGCCTGTGGTTCCGCTTATCATACAGGTGTCACGGCAAAATACGTTTTCGAAGGCCTGGCCAGAATACCGGTAGAGGTGGATCTGGCATCTGAATTCCGGTACCGGAATCCAATTTTCGAGCCTGATACATTTGCAATTATCGTCAGCCAGTCCGGGGAAACCGCGGATTCCCTTGCGGCTCTTCGTGAAGCAAAGGCCAATGGAATCAAGACGCTGGGCATCGTCAATGTGGTGGGGAGTTCCATCGCCCGTGAAGCCGATAACGTGATGTATACATGGGCTGGACCAGAGATAGCGGTGGCCACCACCAAGGCTTACAGCACCCAGCTGATCGCGCAGTATCTGCTGGCATTGAAATTTGCTAAAGTCAGAGGCACCATAGATGAAGTAACATTTACATCCATGGTTGATGAGCTGAAACAGCTTCCCGAACAGATTTCTCTGCTGTTGAGCCATAGGGAGAACGTTCAAAAGTTCGCCAACCGCTACCTTGCCACCGAGCATGTGTTTTTTATCGGACGTGGTATCGACTATGCGATTTCGCTGGAAGGTTCTTTGAAGTTGAAGGAAATTTCCTATATCCATTCCGAGGCTTATGCCGCCGGCGAGTTGAAGCATGGAACAATCTCTCTGATTGAGGACGGACGTTTGGTGGTGGCAGTGTTGACACAACCAGATTTATATAAAAAGACCATCAGCAATATTCAGGAAGTGAAAACCCGTGGTGCATTTGTCATGGCAGTGACCACCGTGGGCAATACAGAGGTGGAAAAGGTGGCCGATTACGTGATCTATATCCCGGAAACGAATCCATACTTCACCAATTCACTGGCAGTGATTCCTCTGCAGTTATTTGGCTACTATGTATCCATTGGCAGAGGTCTGGATGTGGATAAACCTCGTAACCTGGCGAAGTCTGTAACCGTGGAATAAAGATAATGTAAAAATGAGTGTTCTTTTCACGTTTTTTTAAAAAGTTTTTCACATATTGAACACAATTGTCACGTATCATAAGAGTTGTAAAAGGGAAATAAAAAAACAGAGAAATATATGAAAAGTGACAAGTGACACTGAGGTCTTATAAAAATAGAAGTCAGAGAAAAGAGGTAAAGGATATGAGTGAAGAATTCAATAAGAACGTAGAGAACAATCAAGATGTTCAAGGTAATGAGAACGTAAACCCAGCATCCAATGAACAACAAACGAATGAACAATACACCAATGAGCATCATATTAATGAGCAACATATTAATGAACAACATACCGAGGGTACCGGGGATACAGATTCCACCTATAGTTGGGTAAATCCCAAAATCAGGGAAGGTGGTAAGGAGAGCGGCATAGCCAATGAGGATATGGCAAAGCACGCGGCGGAGAGCGTTAATAACACCAGCCAGACATATCACAATGCATCAACCGACGGTAATGCCGCTGATTCAGCATCCTATAGCAACAATCAATATAATCAGTATAACCAAAGCCAAACAGGCGGAGGACAGGGCGCTCAGAATCATCAACGTGCATACTACCATGTAAATGAACCTGTCCCGGGACATGACAAAGTGGAGCCAAGGAAAAAGAATAAGACCCATAAGCCGGGAGAATCATCAGGTATGGGCAGAAGATGGGCCGTCAATGTATCAATGGCATTGGTATTCGGCCTTGTGGCAGGGGCCGTGATGTACGGAGTGAATTATGCCGGAGGACAGATCAATGGAGGCCGGACCACCCCAACTATTCAGAACACACCAGTGGCCACAGGTGATACCAATGGGCTGGAAACAACATCATCTTCAAAAGTCAGTGGCACGTATACTGTAGCCGAAGTTGCCAAGAGCGCTATGCCATCTATGGTGGCAATTTCCACAGAGACCGTTGCGACGGTGGAGAGTTTCTTTGGAACCTATTCTCAGACCTTGCCGGCCAGCGGAAGTGGCGTGATTGTAGGACAGAATGATGATGAGCTTTTGATTGCCACAAATAATCATGTGGTGGATGGGGCCAATAAAGTATCTGTTGCCTTTATCGATGATACGGCAGTGGAAGCCCAGATCAAAGGTACGGATTCCGACAATGATCTGGCAGTAGTAGCCGTGAAGCTCGCTGATATCCCGGAAGATACCATGAACCAGATTAAAATAGCCACCCTCGGGGATTCCGATTCACTGGAAATTGGCGAAGAAGTAGTTGCCATAGGTAATGCTTTAGGTTATGGACAGTCCGTAACCAATGGTATCATAAGTGCTACCAACCGTACGGTACAGACCCAAAACGAAGCAGGGGCCGAAGCAGAGTCCACAGATTTAATCCAGACCAATGCGGCCATTAACCCTGGCAACAGCGGCGGAGCACTTTTGAATATGAAGGGTGAACTGATCGGCATCAATGAAGCAAAATATTCCGACACCAGTGTAGAAGGTATGGGATTTGCAATTCCCCTTTCTAAGGCCGAGCCAATCCTGCAGGATCTGATGACCATGCAGACACGTAGTAAGGTAGAAGACGGCGATGCATCCTATATCGGAATCTCGGGAACAGATGTATCCTCACAGATTAATTCAAACTATAGTATACCAGTTGGTGTATATGTTAAATCTGTGGAAGAAGGAGGCCCTGCTGCCAATGCTGGGATCCGTGAAACTGATGTTATTACCGAGCTGGATGGCAGAAAAGTCACGACAATGGACGATCTGAAGAGTGCTCTTGAGTACTATGCAAAAGGAGAGTCTGTAGACGTTAAGATTCAGCGTATGGGGGATGGCGAATACAAGGAGCAGACGGTTTCTGTAACCTTGGGTGCGAAATCCGATATGAAGGCAACCACACCGGAAGTGCCTGAACAGAATCAGAACAGTCCCTTCGGAAGATAAATAGAGAAAACAACAGAATCAACAGGGGTGAAAAACCGGCAGGCCAGAAAAGTTGCCGGTTTTTCACCCCTGTTTTCACCTTTGTAATACCGTAGAAAATCCATCCGTTCCAGATGTTGATATATTATGAAAGTCTTAATAAAAGCTGAATTTTTTACTGTTTTATGAAGGTAGTTTATAAAATCTTTACTTGTGGCATAAGTGAATATCATATATAATGGGTACAGAAAGTGAGGATAGTATTATGTCAGAAGACAAATCTAAGATAGATCAGCTGACAGATGAAGATATGGCAGTTGAAAAAGAGGAGATCACTCATACCCCGGATAAGAAGGAGGATGATTCCGAATTCGAAAAGATCTGTTTTATGTGTCGGAGACCGGAAAGTAAGGCAGGGAAGATGATTGGTCTTCCAGGCAACATCCATATCTGCACCGATTGTATGCAGAAGAGTTTCGATACCATGAACAACAGCAATATTAATTACAATGATCTGTTGGGCAATCTTCCTCCGAATGTGAGCATGATCGATCTCACCTCTCTTCAGAATCAGATTCCGCCGAAACAGCGGGTGAAGAAGAAGAAAGAAGAGAAGAATCAAAAGGAAAAAAAGGAGTTTTCACTGAAGAATATTCCGGCACCCCATAAGCTGAAAGAGATGTTGGATGAGTTTGTAATCGGACAGGAAAAAGCCAAAAAGGTGATGTCTGTAGCGGTTTATAATCATTATAAACGAGTGTTTTCCTCTATGGAAGATGGGATTGAAATCGAAAAATCTAATATGTTGATGATTGGGCCCACCGGTTCCGGAAAGACTTATCTGGTGCAGACGCTTGCTAAATTATTGGATGTGCCACTGGCTTTGACCGATGCGACATCCCTGACAGAGGCAGGCTACATCGGCGATGATATTGAAAGCGTGGTTAGTAAACTCCTGGCCGCTGCCGACAATGATGTGGAACGTGCGGAACACGGAATCATATTCATCGATGAGATTGATAAAATAGCGAAAAAGAAGAATACCAACCAGCGTGACGTCAGCGGCGAGGCGGTGCAGCAGGGAATGCTGAAACTTCTTGAGGGAAGTGATATTGAAGTTCCTGTGGGCGCCAATTCCAAGAATGCCATGGTGCCGTTGACCACGGTCAATACAAGGAACATCCTGTTTATCTGTGGAGGTGCTTTTCCAGATCTGGATGAAATCATCAAGGAGCGTTTGAACAAGAAGTCTTCCATGGGATTTCAGGCTGATTTAAAGGATAAGTACGACAATGACCCTAACCTGATGTCAAAGGTGACGATGGAGGACTTGAGAACATTTGGTATGATTCCCGAATTCCTGGGGCGGCTGCCAATCCTGTTTACTCTGGAGGCCTTAACAGAGGATATGATGGTTCAGATTCTGAAAGAGCCTAGAAATGCCATACTGAAGCAGTATAAGAAGCTGCTGGCCATGGACGAGGTGAAGTTGACTTTTAGTGACGGAGCCCTTCATGCCATAGCGAAACTGGCCATGGAGAAGCAAACCGGGGCCAGAGCATTGAGGGCTATCATCGAGGAATTCATGCTTGATATTATGTATGAGATTCCAAAGGACTACAATATTGGAGAAGTGATTATAACCCAAGAATACATTGAACACACAGGCGGTCCGCAGATCTTACTGCGAGGACAGGAAGTCCCCCGTCTCGGTGCTCAGTAAATAAGAAAGGAGAAGTTATTATGGCAAATGATTTTTTTGAGAATTTAGGAAAGACTTTATCAGAAACAGCAAAAAGTATGGGAGAAAAGACCGATGAATTCATAGCGGTTCAAAAACTCCGCAGCCAACAGTCATCTCTGGAAAGCGAGGTAAAGAATAGCTACAAAACCATTGGTGAGATGGTGTTCCAGAAATTTGTGAACGGTGAAGCATACAGCGAGGAAATCGCCGATGTATGCCGTGAAATCATGCAGCTGCAGAGCGAAATCGCAGAATGTAAGGAACGGATTGCCGGCAAAAAAGGCCAGACCATCTGTCCTGCCTGCGGATCCAATGCTCCGAGAGGGGCTGAATTCTGCATGAAGTGTGGTTCTCCGATTCCGAAGCCGGAAGAGACCGAGGATGCACATTATGAAGAAGCGGAAGAGGTTGCCGAAGAAACCGCAGAGGAAGCGGCTGAGACTGCTGAGACTGAGGCGGAAGCGACAGAAGAAGACACGGCGAAAGATACGGAACAAGAAGTCGTTGAGGGCGAAGAAGTCAAAGAGACTGAGTAAAAAAAGAGGATTTCTATGATTTATATTATTATTCTTTTAAGCGTCTTCCTGGTGGACTTGGTTTTGAAGAAGTATGTGGAGGCAAAGGTTCAGATTGATGAGGAACACCCCATTGCAGGCGGAAAGATATTGATACGCAAGCTGCATAATGATGGACTGATGTTTGGAAAATTGTCGGATCATCCCAAGCTGATTCAGCGGAGTACCTTGGGAGTGCTTGTAGTAACAGGCATCTATTATATATGGCTTTTATTGCAGCCGGGCCAGAAACTCAAGAAGGCAGGAATCAGCATGTTAATAGGAGGAGGCCTCTGCAACTGGTTTGACCGTGTACACCAGGGATATGTGACTGATTATATCAGCATCAACTGCCGTTGGCAGAAGTTAAAGAGAATTATTTTCAATATTTCCGATTTCTTTATTATGATAGGCGGCATCTTCTATCTGTTTGGAAGTATTAAAAGGAATATAGGTAAATAACGAGGGAGGAATATCATTGAAGGATAAGAAAGATGGAATTTTGACAGCGGCAAAGGCCCTGGTGGTGGGATCCACCATGCTGGTTCCGGGAGTGTCCGGAGGATCTATGGCCATGATACTGGGAATCTATGACCGGTTGATCCAGTCTGTCAGTTCTTTTTTCAAAAACATAAAGGGGAATCTGATATTCCTTACAGAATTTGTAATTGCGGCACTTTTTGGGATGTTTTTATTCGCAAAGCCGCTGGAGGCCTTGATAGGCGCTTATGAAAAGCCGATGATGTACTTTTTTATCGGAGTTGTATTAGGTGGCTGCCCGCTGATCTTTAAAGAAGCCGGAATGAGTAGGATCAGCTGGAAGGCGATTGTATATCTGGCACTGGGCGCCGCTGTGGTAACAAGTCTTACATTTTTGCCGGAGAATTTATTTTCTGCCACCTCAGGCGGGGTGGAAGGATTTTTGATTCAGTTCTTTGGAGGAATCGTAATTTCAATCGCATTGATACTGCCGGGAATCAGTGTCACCTATATGCTTCTGGTATTGGGGCTGTATCAAGGGGTGTTGTCGGCGATTGGTAGCCTGGATATCTTGTATTTGCTTCCGCTGGCGCTTGGCCTTGTGGCGGGAATTCTACTGCTTACCAAGGCGTTGGAGGGTGCTATGAAGCATTTTCCCCAGCCCACCTACATGATTATACTGGGATTCGTTCTGGGCTCAGTAGGGCAGGTTTTCCCTGGTTTACCGACAGGGGGAGAGATACCTGTCTGTATCCTGTTGGCAGCGGCGGGATTTGTCCTGATTTATTTCATATCCAAGCTTGAGGAACGAAAGACGGGTAACGAAACCATGGAAGCGTCGGATGCCGTGGAATCATAACCATGCAGTGACCAGAAAAAACAGGATGTTAAAGGTAAATGTGTTTTAATTTGAAAAAATTAAGAAAATTTGAAAATGTGTGTTGACTTCTGGGTAAATATCTGGTACTATACTTCTTGCGGGTGCGAAACACACCCGCAGGAAAACAAAATGCAGGAATGGCGGAATTGGCAGACGCGCAGGCTTCAGGTGCCTGTGGTAGCAATATCGTGAGGGTTCAAGTCCCTTTTCCTGCACTTTAAGGATCATTGCAGATGCAATGATCTTTTTTCTTTGGCGCATAGTGAGACCTTAAGTACGAATAAAACCTCATAAATAATGTGAAAAGCTAAATAATATTGTTGTTGAAATGAATAGGGAAGTATGGTAAACTCTTTAAGATTAAAGGAGACCATATTCTCTTTTTTTTTGCGCAAAGGCAAATAGATCGTGTTTTACAGAGTGTCATTCGATGAAAAACCGTAGGATTTTAAGTTTGTTTCATTTCGAAGCCCGCAGGTTTGAGAGGTATCGCTTTGGGGGAGGTCAAAGAATGTAAACTGTAAGATTCTGTCTAAACGAAAGAAAGGAACAAGGTGGAATGATGAAGGCTTTTCTAATTTTAGAAGATGGACATGTATTCGCAGGAACCAGTATCGGATCCAAGAAAGAAGTGATTAGTGAGATTGTATTCAACACTTCTATGACCGGTTATCTGGAAGTATTAACTGACCCGTCCTACGCAGGTCAGGCTGTCTGTATGACTTACCCATTGATTGGAAACTATGGCATCTGTTATGATGACCAGGAGTCCTTAAGGCCATGGCCGGATGCATATATTGTACGAGAGTTATCCAGAATCCCCAGCAACTTCCGTTGCCAGGACACCATTCAGAATTTTCTGAGACGTTTCGATATTCCTGGAATCGCAGGAATCGATACCCGTGCATTGACCAGAATTCTTCGGGAAAAAGGTACGATGAGCGGTATGATCACAACCAATGAGAATTATAATCTTGATGAAATCATTCCCCAGTTAAAATCTAATACAGCAGGAAAGGTAGTTGAAAAGGTTACCTGTTCAGAAAAATATGTTTTAAAGGGCAAAGGATTAAAAGTTGCACTGATGGATTTTGGTGCCAAGAAAAATATTGCCCAGTCCCTGAACGAACGTGGATGCGAGGTGACGGTATATCCGGCCCTCACAAGTGCAGAAGAAATACTCTCATCCAATCCGGACGGAATCATGCTGTCCAATGGACCTGGAGATCCCAAGAAGTGTGAGGAAATCATCCGAGAAATCAAGAAACTTTATGATTCCGAGGTGCCGATCTTTGCCATCTGCCTTGGACATCAGTTGATGGCTCTGGCCGCAGGTGTGGATACCTGTAAGATGAAATACGGTCACAGGGGTGGAAATCATCCGGTCAAGGATCTGGAGACAGGACGGGTCTACATATCATCCCAGAACCATGGGTACGTGGTGGATACAAAGTCTCTGGATCCTAGGGTTGCCGTACCGGCGTTTGCCAATGTGAACGACGGCACCAACGAGGGACTGAAGTACATTGGTAAGAATATCTTCACCGTACAGTTCCATCCGGAAGCTTGCCCAGGTCCACAGGACTCCAGTTACTTATTTGACAAGTTTATCAATATGATGGGAGGGGAAAAATAATGCCAAAGAATCCAGACATTAAAAAGGTACTAGTAATTGGCTCGGGCCCGATTATTATCGGACAGGCCGCGGAATTTGATTATGCGGGTACACAGGCATGCCGCTCCCTGAGAGAAGAAGGCATAGAAGTTGTACTTATAAACTCCAACCCAGCCACCATCATGACGGATAAGGACATTGCAGACCGGGTCTATATTGAACCGCTGACCGTAGAGGTGGTAGAGCAGTTAATACTGAAGGAAAAGCCGGACAGCGTGCTTCCCACACTTGGTGGACAGGCTGGCCTGAATCTGGCCATGGAGCTGGATGAAAAGGGTTTTCTGACAGAACATAACGTACGTTTGATCGGAACCACATCACAAACCATCAAAAAGGCCGAAGACCGTCAGGAATTCAAGGACACCATGGAAAAAATAGGGGAACCTGTGGCCGCATCTTTGGTGGTGCATGATGTGCAGTCAGGCATTGAATTCACCAATACAATCGGCTATCCGGTAGTTTTACGTCCTGCCTATACCCTGGGGGGAAGTGGCGGCGGTATTGCCGACAACGAAGAAGAATTGATCGAAATCCTGTCCAATGGACTGCGCCTCTCACGTGTGGGAGAAGTTCTGGTTGAGCGTTGTATCTCAGGATGGAAGGAAATTGAATATGAAGTGATGCGGGATGGTGCCGGAAACTGCATCACCGTATGTAATATGGAGAATATTGACCCGGTGGGCGTTCATACCGGAGATAGTATCGTAGTTGCGCCAAGCCAGACGCTGGGCGATAAAGAGTATCAGATGCTGCGTACTTCCGCTCTGAACATCATCACCGAGCTGGGAATTACCGGTGGATGTAACGTTCAGTATGCCTTGAATCCCGACAGCTTTGAATACTGTGTCATCGAGGTAAATCCCCGTGTAAGCCGTTCTTCAGCATTAGCTTCCAAGGCTACCGGATATCCCATAGCCAAGGTAGCGGCTAAAATAGCACTTGGCTACACCTTGGACGAGATTCCAAATGCGATTACCGGTAAGACTTATGCCAGCTTCGAGCCCACATTGGATTACTGTGTCGTTAAGATTCCGAGACTTCCATTTGATAAGTTCATCAGCGCAAAACGAACACTGACCACCCAGATGAAGGCGACCGGAGAGGTCATGAGTATCTGTGATAATTTCGAGGGGGCACTGATGAAAGCCATCCGTTCCCTGGAACAGCATGTGGATTCCCTGATGTCCTATGATTTCACAGGATTAACCGATGAGGAACTCCGAGAAGAGCTGCACATCGTGGATGATATGCGGATCTGGAGAATCGCCGAGGCGGTTAGAAGAGCATTTTCCTACGAAGATATCCATGAGATCACACGGATTGATATCTGGTTCGTTGACAAAATCGCAATACTTGTGGAGATGGAACAAGCTCTGAAAGGTCAGGAGCTGACGGAAGATTTGCTTCGTGAGGCAAAACGTCTGGAGTTCCCGGATTATGTAATCGGGAAGTTGTGTGGCAAGACAGAAGATGAGATCAAAGCACTACGTAACCAATATGAAATCCTGGCTGCCTATAAGATGGTAGATACCTGTGCGGCCGAATTCGCGGCTTCCACACCATACTATTATTCCGTATATGGCGGGGAGAATGAGGCGGTTCAGACCAGTGACAAGAAAAAGGTTCTGGTTCTGGGATCGGGTCCAATCCGTATCGGTCAGGGAATTGAGTTTGACTTCTGTTCCGTACACTGCACCTGGGCATTTGCCAAAGAGGGGTACGAGACCATCATCATTAATAACAATCCGGAGACCGTGAGCACGGACTTTGATATCGCGGATAAACTCTATTTCGAACCATTGACACCAGAAGACGTGGAGAATGTGGTAAATATTGAAAAACCCTATGGAGCGGTGGTTCAGTTCGGTGGACAAACAGCCATCAAACTGACAGAAGCTCTGATTAAGATGGGTGTGAAGATCCTTGGTACCTCTGCCGAAAATGTGGATGCGGCCGAAGACAGGGAGTTGTTTGATGGAATCCTGGAGGAATGCCAGATTCCAAGACCGGCAGGCCAGACTGTGTTCACCGCTGAGGAGGCCAAAAAGGTTGCCAATGAACTGGGCTACCCGGTTCTGGTCCGCCCATCTTACGTTCTTGGCGGACAAGGCATGCAGATCGCCATCAATGATGAGGATGTGGAGCAATATATCGGTGTCATCAACCGGATTGCCCAGGAACACCCCATCCTCGTAGATAAATACCTCCAGGGTAAGGAAATTGAAGTAGATGCGGTATGTGATGGAGAGGACATCCTGATACCTGGTATCATGGAGCATATAGAGCGGGCAGGAATTCATTCAGGAGACAGCATCTCTGTATATCCTTCTCAGAGCATCAGCCAAAAAGCAAAGGACACGATTGAAGAGTATACCAGAAGACTGGCACGTTCCCTCCATGTGGTGGGCATGATCAATATCCAGTTTATCGTCAGCGGCGAGGAAGTATATGTGATCGAGGTGAATCCCCGTTCCTCCCGTACCGTACCATATATCAGTAAGGTGACCGGAATCCCTATCGTTCCTTTGGCTACCAAGGTGATTTTGGGCCACAAGATCAAAGAATTGGGCTATGAACCTGGCCTTCAGCCTGAGGCAAAGTACTTCGCCATCAAGATGCCGGTGTTCTCATTTGAGAAAATCCGCGGGGCGGATATCAGCCTGGGACCTGAGATGAAATCCACAGGAGAATGTCTGGGAATATCGGACACCTTCAACGAAGCATTGTATAAAGCCTTCCTGGGTGCGGGCATCAATCTGCCTAAACATAAGAATATGATCATGACCGTAAAAGACGAGGATAAGCAAGAACTGATCCCAATCGCCAGGCGGTTTGAAGCTCTGGGATATAAGATCTATGCGACCAGAAGTACCGCTAAAGTTCTGAAAGAGAACGGTGTGAATGCCATCCGTACCAATAAGATTGAGCAGCCCTCACCGAACCTGATGGACTTGATTCTGGGGCATAAGATTGATCTTGTCATCGATACACCGGAGCAGGGTGTTGAGCATGCAAAAGACGGATTTATCATCCGTAGAAATGCCATTGAGACAGGCGTCAATGTCCTGACCTCACTGGATACGGCAACCGCGTTGGTAACCAGCCTTGAAAATACCAATGTGAAGAACTTATCTTTGGTTGATATAGCCGCCATAGATAAAAAATAGATGAATCCATCATCCCCCGAAAAGAGGACTGCCTAAGTGAGCGAGTCTTCTTTTCGGGGGATTATTTTTGTGAATACAGCAGCGGGAATGCTATAGAATCTTTCATAATGCGGGTTTTCATGCCTTCCCTAAGGATAAATTAAGAATTTAAGAGTTTTCAATTCCTGTTCTTTGTTATATAATGATAAAGAATTGATAAGCAGAAAGAGGAGAAAAGATGAATCTGATAGAATGGTTAAAGGTAATCCTTCTTGGGATTGTAGAAGGAATTACCGAATGGCTCCCCATCAGCAGCACCGGGCATCTGATCCTGGTAAATGAGTTTGTAAAGCTGAAGCAGAGCGATGCGTTTATGGAGATGTTCAACGTGGTGATCCAGCTGGGTGCTATTCTGGCTGTTGTGGTGCTTTATTTTCCGAAATTATGGCCGTTTCACACGAAGAAAAATGCTCCGGCAAAACCGATCTTTGCAAGTCCGAGTGACAACAAAGGACTGGCCTGGTGTCAGAATTTTATGACCAATTATTTTCATATGGATAAGATTGTGTTGTGGCTGAAGATTGTGGTGGCCTGCCTGCCGGCTATGGTCATAGGCCTGCCGTTGGATGACTGGATGGAAGAACATCTGCATAACTACTTTGTAGTTGCCTTGATGTTGATTATTTATGGTGTTTTGTTTATTGTGATAGAGAATTACAACAAGACCAGAAAACCCACCATCCGCCGCTTGAAAGATATCACCTTTCAGGATGCATTACTTATAGGAATTTTTCAGGTACTTTCCCTGATTCCGGGGACTTCCCGTTCAGGTGCCACGATTATTGGAGGAATACTGATTGGAACAACCAGAGAGATAGCTGCCGAGTTTACATTTTTTCTGGCCATTCCGGTTATGTTTGGAGCCAGTTTCATCAAGTTGTTAAAATTCGGTCTGTCTTTCACAGCTATTGAGGCTTCGGTCCTGATTTTAGGTATGGTGGTGGCATTTGTCGTATCCATCCTTGCAATTAAGTTCCTGATGGGATACATAAAAAAACACGATTTCAAGGTATTTGGCTGGTACCGTATTGCATTAGGTATTTTGGTTCTTCTGTATTTTGGAATCAAAAGTTTTATAGCTGCATAAGGAACAGAAGCAGTACATTTAGAAGGGATGCTCAGGTTGACAATCTTGTCTCAGGAGCTTTTCGACTGTACCGCTTCTGTTTTTCTTTGCTAAATATAGGATGATAGTGTACAATCAGAGTATTAATTTGACACGTAAAAGGAGAAAGATAGATGAAAGAAACAGTAGCTACAATTCCTTTGATGGATGCATTTCAAGCGGAAGATGAGTGTCCCTTTTGTTTTCTGGAACGGGAAGCAGAGCAGCACGCCATATCATTTATATTAGGATCCGCCTATATGGAAGACGATATCAGGATGAATACCGATAAGTCAGGATTCTGCCGCCACCATTATAAGATGATGTATGATTATGGGAATCGCCTGGGAAGCGCCCTGATCCTGAGCACCCATATAAAGAAATTGAATCAGGAAATGACCAAGCAGATGAAGGAATATAAATCGGGAAAATCCTCATTTGTATCCAGAATGAGAAAGACCGATGCAAATCAGGAAGTTCCGGAGACAGCCTTGGGAGCCTGGCTGGATGAGAAAGAGAAGTCCTGCTATGTCTGCGATCATTTTAAGAGTAATTATCAAAGGTATCTGGATACCTTCTTTGATATGTATAAAAAGAACCCGGAGTTTAAGCAGCTGTTCGAAAACAGCAAGGGCTTTTGTCTGCCTCATTTTCGTGACCTGGTGGAAGTGGGGGAGAAGAAACTGAACGATAAGCAGAAAGCGGAGTTTTTTCCAAAACTGTTTGAATTGATGCAGCGCAATCTAAAACGTCTGGAAGAAGAAGTGACCTGGTTTGTGGATAAGAATGATTACAGGAATAAAGATGCCGACTGGGGGACTTCCAGGGATAGCATCCAGAGAGCCATGCAGAAAGCCTCCAGCGGCTATCCGGCCGACCCGGTATTTAAAATGAATCCGTAAGTATCATGGGGGCAAAATACCTTTTGACCCTGGCATCATCATAATATAAAAGGTAGGGGGAAAGAAAGCAATAAATATGAAATGGAATAGAAAACAGATGAAGAAGCAGGCGAAACTCAGCCTAAGAAATAACTATGCAAAAATGCTTCTGCTATGTTTGATTATGATGCTTTTTACCAGTGAATTTTCCAATACGAAAACATTTATAAGTGGAAGTGAGGAGAGTGTTCAAGAAGAGATTCTTAATGCTGGATCCGGCATCCTCGAGCATAAGGATAATGCACAGATTATCGGTGAGATGTTTGACGGGGCAAAGGAAGCACAGCAGGCTGAGGTGGAGGAAACCAAAAAATGGGAAGGGGGAGAGTCCTCGCTGATTCTGAGACTCCTTGGTGACTACCATCCCCAAAAAGGTGTATTGGCAGGAGTGTTTAACAGCATAACCGCCTCCGGCTCTGTTTTATTTGGATTTTTAAATGCCGTCAACAGCATGGTGTTCCAACATAAGATCGGCAACGGTGTCATCGTTCTAATAGGGGCTATCATCGGTTTGTTTTACTGGCTGTTCATACAGAATTTACTGCAGATCGGTGAACGCAGGTATTTCCTAGAGGCCAGAAAATATTATAAGACCAGGGTGAACAGAGTGTTATTGCCCTTCAAGGTGAAGCGAATGGGTAGAAGTGCCAAAGCGATGCTTAAGCTATGGCTGTATACAACGCTGTGGTCTTTCACCGTCATTGGAATACTGATTAAGAGATATTCCTATTATATGGTGCCGTTCATACTGGCTGAGAATCCTGAGGTGAATGGCAGCGCGGCCATAACCTTATCCAGATATATGATGAATGGACATAAATGGAGGACCTTCCTTTTGGAAGTCTCTTTTTGGGGTTGGGAATTACTCAGTGCTCTCACCTTGGGCATATTGGGAATCTTTTACGTCAATCCATATAAGATGTCGGTGAAGGCAGAACTCTATATGGAATTGAGAAGAGTTGCCAAGGAGAAGGGCATATCTGGGGCAGAGTTGATGAATGATGTGTATCTGGAAGGAGAGGCATGTGAAGAAGAATATCCCATAGAAGCCTTCACGTTGCCGATGCAGGAATCCAGAAGATGGCTGAATGTGGATTTCCGCAAGGACTATTCCGTACCACACCTTATTCTGCTGTTTTTCATTTTTTCATTTGTAGGGTGGTGTTGGGAAGTCTGCCTGCATCTGTTTCAATATGGTGAATTCGTTAATCGCGGTGTATTGCTTGGCCCCTGGCTTCCAATCTATGGATCCGGCGGAGTCTTACTTTTAATCCTATTGAAACGGTTCCGGGAGAATCATCTATTGACCTTTCTGTTGACGGTTCTGGTATGTGGAGTCGTGGAATACGTTACTTCGGTCTGGCTGGAATACATACATGATGGTGCCAAATGGTGGAATTACACTGGATATTTTGGTAACATAAATGGCAGAGTATGTCTGGAAGGTCTGCTGGTTTTTGGGGCAGGCGGCTGCCTGTTCATCTATGTTATTGCCCCTCTGCTTGAGGACTTACTGTGCAAGGTACCAAAGAAAGTCTCCCGGACGGCAATGGTTCTGCTGCTGGTTCTGTTTTTCAGTGATCTGACCTATGCCCAAAACCATCCGAATATGGGAGAAGGCATTACGGATCAAGGTGTGGAAGACGAAGTGGTGGATGCAGGGGCCGTGCAGTGGTGAGGATAAACATGGGAAATATCGGAAATTTTAACGAATCTTCTGTAAAAATGTCGTAATTCAACCGAAGAATTGTGAAATTATTAAAAAATATGATAATTAAGACAATTTTATATTGTAAAATTAGGCGTTGTATGGTTATAATGTGTATAATGATTTGTGCATAAATATCATATTTCACAGGAGGGTAGGATATATGGCTAAAAAACGTAATATCATCGTAGGTCAATCTGGTGGCCCAACATCCGTCATCAATTCTTCTTTGGCAGGGGTTTATAACAATGCCATCGAGCGAGGATTCAACAAAGTATATGGGATGCTACATGGCATACAGGGACTACTGGATGAACAGTATGTGGATTTGTCCACACAGATTCACAGTGAACTGGATATAGAGCTGCTTAAGCGTACTCCATCTGCTTTTCTAGGTTCCTGCCGTTTTAAACTTCCGGAAATCCATGAAAACAAAGAGATTTTTGAGAAGATTTTTGAGATATTAAACCGTTTGGAAATAGATTCCTTTATCTATATCGGGGGCAATGACTCCATGGATACCATTAAAAAATTAACAGATTATGGAATCATT
>DVNN01000006.1 GCA_018714325.1 Candidatus Pelethocola excrementipullorum | reverse complement strand
GTTTCTGGATATGCTTCACAAGAATGTCATGGATGGACTGATTGCCTGTGTGGATTCACTGGCAGAAGTTGATGTGGAAAGTATTCGAAGGCCAGTAGTCTGTATCGAACGGAAATGGTCCGATCACATTCCAGTGATTCATTCTGATCACGTAAAAGGTGGGGAATTGGCCGCCGAGCTTCTGAAAAATGGAGGATGCCAGAAGGTAATTCAGTTTGCGCCGGTCAATGTCCTGCGCGATCCTTATGTAAATCGTCACATTGTATTCAGCCGTATCCTGGAGGAACATGGCATCAAGGTACTTCAGGCCAACACAATAAGCAACAAATTGGGATATGAATATGATGGGCAGTATGTGAGACAGTTTGAAGATCTGATAGAGGAAGCGGATGGCATATTTGCATCGGATTTGATAGCTGCGGGATGTCTGAAACAGGCAATGGAGAAGGGGAGAAGAGTTCCTGAGGAATTGAAAATCGTGGCCTACGATGCAACCCCCCTGACCAGACTGATGCATCCGACAATAACGGCCGTAGTTCAGGATGTTCCACAGCTTGCAAGGGCAGGCGTGGATATGATTATGAAAATTATTAATGGCGAAGCATCAATTAAATATGATATTACAATAGATGTATCACTTCAAAAAGGTGGAACGGTTTGAAAAAACGTTCCACCTTTTTTGATGGATAATTATGAAAAGTGCATAATAAACTATGCGATAAATTGTTATATATATTCAAAAAGAATGAATGGAAACAAATTCCATTGACAATTTATATGTAATATACTAATATCAATATATGGAACGGGTTCCACATATAAAAAATACATAATAAGGGTAAAAAATGTATTTAATTGCTTAGAAAAGATGAATGAGCGAGGTCCGGTATATGAAACATGTATGGAACATAGTAAAGTAGATATATTCCGGAGAAGGAGGGTGGATATGAAAAGAAGAGCAAATAGAAAATTATCAAAAGAAAAGACGATAAAGAAAGACTGGAAGGAAAGCTTAAGGCAGGTTCCACGTAGCTGGCAATTATATGTTCTGATGGTGCCAGCCCTGATTTGGCTGATACTGTTTGCTTATTATCCCATGTATGGCCTGAGCATTGCCTTCAAGGATTTTAAGCCGAGGCTGGGAATCTTGGGAAGTCCCTGGGCAACTCCCGCCTTTAAACATTTCGAAACATTTTTTAGTACAAGTATTGCATTAACAGCAATCAAGAACACATTAATAATCAGCTTAGAAAGCCTGGCTATTGCATTTCCGATACCGATTATCTTTGCTTTGCTCTTGAATCAGATTAAACGTTCGGGACCGAGAAAAGTGATTCAAACAATTTCCTATGCACCATACTTTATGTCCAATGTGGTTGTTGTCAGTATTATCAGCGTCTTATTTTCTGCAACTGGTCTTGTGAACCATCTGATTGCGGATGCCGGAGGGAAGACGGTTTTATTTACCAGTGCACCGGAATGGTTCCGTACTTTATTTATTGGATCAAATATCTGGCAGACCATGGGATTCAATGCCATTATTTTCATCGCAGCACTGGTCGGAATCAGCCCTGATTATTATGAGGCTGCGATCATCGATGGGGCGTCCAGGTTTCAAAGAGTTTTGTACATTGATCTTCCTCTTATTATGCCCACCATTGTTCTGATGTTTATCTTAACAATAGGAAATATCATGAATGTGGGTTATGAAAAAGCATTTTTGATGCAGGTAGGATCTAATTCGGTGGTTAGTGAATTGATTTCTACTTATGTCTATAAGGTGGGGCTTAAGAGTGCCCAATATAGCTTTGCTACGGCAGTAGGTTTGTTTAATTCGGCTGCCAACTTTATTGTTCTGGTCATCGCCAATAAAATAGCAAAAAAGACCAGCGACATCAGCATCTTCTAAGGGGGTTGGTTATGAGGAGAAAAAAGATACATATGAAAATGTCCACAGGTGACAGAGCATTTACGATTATCAACAGCGCTATTATGATATTGGTCTGTGTGGCAATTATTTATCCACTATATTATGTGGTACTTGCATCTTTTACGGATCCGGTTGTGGTGAACTCGGGAAAGCTTTTACTTTACCCGGAGGCTCCATATTTGGAGGGCTATAAAAAGACGCTCAGTTATGCACCGATTTGGACGGGATATGTCAATACAATCAAATATACCTTGGTGGGCACCTTGGTTTCTCTTGGCTGTACCATTCCAGCAGGTTATGCTCTTTCCAGGGTAGATATGGCAGGCAGAAGGATTCTGATGTTCCTGTTTACATTTACAATGTTCTTCAGTGGCGGCATCATTCCGTTGTATCTGACGATTAATGAGCTTCATATATATAATACAATCTGGGCCATGGTGCTTCCGGTGGCGGTATCGGCCTATAATCTGATCGTTTGCCGATCCTTCTTTGAGAGTGGAATACCAATCGAGCTTTTGGAAGCTGCAAAACTGGATGGGTGCTCAGATTTTGGATTTTTTTTCAAAATTGCAATTCCTTTATCAAAGACAATTATCGCCGTCATGACTCTATTCTACGCTACGGCTATGTGGAATCAATTCTTTAATGCACTGATGTTTTTAGGGGATGACAGTAAGATGCCTTTGCAGGTGGTACTTCGGAATCTGGTGCTGATGAATCAGGCAGGGAATATCGGCAGTTCAGCGGCGGAATTGGTAACAAAGCAAAAGCTGGCGGAACAGTTGAAGTATTGCGTAGTGGTGGTTTCGGCATTCCCGCTGCTTGCGGTTTATCCTTTCCTGCAAAAATATTTTGCCAGAGGTGTGACGATTGGAGCGGTCAAGGGATGACCATTACAACGAGGTTATTGGAACCCTATAGTTAAGGGGCAATAATTATAAAATTTAATGTAGAGGAGGAAAGGATATGAAAAGAAAGTTGATTGCCAGTTTGTTGGTGGCGGCAATGGCACTGGGAACGTTAGGTGGCTGCGGAGGATCGGGCGGCAAAGGGGATGCTGTAGATGCGGAAAAAGCTGCCGTAGAACTGACGGAAGAGGAGAAGGAAGCAGTGGAGGAAGGGGTTATTCAGCTGGATGGTTCTCTTCCGATTATAAAAGACAAGGAGAAATTCGAAGAAAAGTACGGTAAGATTGAGGTCTTAAACGTAGGTGATGCCCAGAGGGTTACAGACCCTGGAGACATTGACATGGTTAAGAAATGGACGGAGGACACGGGGGTGGAATTCGAGTGGACAACCATACCTCCTGAAAATGCAGGAGAGAAGATTAGCCTGATGCTGACTGCTGGCGAGAATCTACCAGATGTATTTTGGAATTTTGAAGGATCCCAGTCCGGTATCACGGTTGTGCAGTATGCTGATCAGGATGTATTCATTCCTACAGAACAGATGGTGGAAGATTATATGCCCAATTTGAAGAAGATTCTGGAAGATAATCCGGAATATAATATGGAAGTACAAAGTCCTGACGGGCACATGTATGGATTTCCGTGGATTGAGCAGATGAAAGGTTTGATTCTGACACCGGGGCCATTTGTAATCAATAAGACCTGGCTGGATGAGCTCGGGCTGGAAGTCCCTACAACTGTGGAGGAATGGACTGACTGCCTGAAGGCATTCCGGGATGGAGTAGACTTGAATGGAAATGGGGTGGATGATGAGATTCCCATGGCATGTTGGTTTGGCCAGCACAATCAGGATGGATTTGGTTCCTATAACCTATTCTATCGCTTTACCGGAGCATTTGGCTGTGCGGATTCATACTGTGGTGGAAATCCATATGCCGACCATCTGAGAATTATTGATGGAAAAGTGACATTTACCGCTGCGGATGAAGCGTTTAAGAAAACCGCTGAGTTTTTCAATATGTTATATGAAGAAGGGTTGATCTGGGAGGGGTCTTTCGAAAATGATGAAAGCGCTGCTTTTAAAAGTTCTCTGATCAAAGAAGAGGTGGCCAGGATTGGATCTTTTGGTGTATGGGGAGATCAGGAAATCGTAAATTTGGATGTGCATGATGAGTATGTTCCGCTTCCGCGCCTTGAGGGAGAGAATGGAATGACCGGATTTGCCATGAATACATCTGAGATGCAGGACTCTTCCATAGGATCCATCACCGTAAACTGTAAATTCCCTCATCTGATGGCCAGATTCTATGATTACATATATGGAAGCCCGGAGATCTCTATCCAGACTAACTGGGGGGCTCTTGGATACAACTATGAAATTGATGACGACGGGATTATGCGTACGCCTTTGGATGAGGATGGACATATCATAGCTAAAGATCCCTGGACAGATTTTGGACAGCAGCGTGCGAATACCACGATTACCAGAACGCCATTGGCCGTATTGGACGATTATTATGATACGGTTGTCGGATATACCTTTGATGCGGTAACCCTTTATGAATGGCAACAGGTGAATGGAAAAGAAGATATTTTAGATGAGTATGAAACGATTCCAAAGGTAATGATGACAAACGATGAAATCTCAAGACTGGCTCAGATTCAGCCAACGATATCCAATATCGTTGACAGATATATAAGCGGCTGGATTACCGGCGGGGTTGATGAAGCTAGCTGGGAAAACTATAAGAGCGAACTGGATGCTGCAGGTGCCGATGATATTGTTGAGATCTATCAGGTGGCCTATGACAGGGCAAAAGAGTCCACAAAAAACTAAGGTGTAAACTTGCCGGTTGCTGGAATCGAAGAAAATTACTTAAGAATGAAGGCCGTACAGCGTATGTGCTGTACGGCTGATTTGCTAAAAATGATTGAATTGGAGGAATTAAGCATGAGTACGCAAGGTGTAAGAAATTTCAGGCCTAAAGTACATTTTACCCCGCCGGCCATGTGGAGTAACGATCCCAATGGGATGGTATATATCGATGGCATTTGGCACCTGTATTATCAACATCATCCCAAGGAAGCGGTCTGGGGACCTATGCATTGGGGGCATGCTGTCAGCAGAGACCTTCTTCACTGGGAGCATCTTCCTATCGCATTGTATCCGGACGAAAAAGGATATATATTTTCAGGAAGTGCGGTCTATGACAGAGATAATACTTCTGGATTTGCTCGGGATGGGGAGACTCCAATCGTGGCAATCTATACAAATCACCGTGCCGAGGACGGGCGTGAGCAGCAGAGTATTGCCTACAGTTTGAATGGGGGCATTCAGTTTGAAAAGTATTATGGGAACCCTGTGATAGAGAATCCCGGCTTAAGTGATTTCCGTGATCCCAAGGTTTTTTGGAATCATAAGAAGAATTGCTGGAGCTTAATTGTAGCGGCTAAAAACTGTGCTTACATCTATGCATCTGATAATCTTAAAGATTGGAAAAAGACAGGAGAATTCGGAGTGGTTGAGGATAAGGTGAAGACCACCTGGGAGTGCACCGATTTATTCCCTGTGATGACAGAGGAGGGGGAAAAGTGGGTGCTTCTGGCAAGCATGATGGAACCAGAGAAAGAAGGCTGGGCTCGCATCCAGTATTTTGTGGGAGAGTTTGATGGAGAAACATTTCATGATACGGAGAAGAGCGATGAGCCGCTCTGGTTGGACTTTGGGTTTGATAATTATGCCGGTGTTATATTTAACAATTATGCAAAGCCGATATTTCTAGGATGGGGTGTTAATCCAGCCTATGCCAATCAGGCCCCAACCGGGTCTTATGCAGGTCTTATGACTATTCCGAGA
>DVNN01000099.1 GCA_018714325.1 Candidatus Pelethocola excrementipullorum | reverse complement strand
ATTGTTTTGGGACACACCAATGGGATTTCTTCTATTGAACCCTGATTGATATTTCGGAAATATAATCGTTAAAATCATCTACGGCCGCATCATCAAGGACAGTTTCCTCATATGCATAGCCAGTCAGGTGCAGATCATTCTGTTTGGCATAGTTAATCATATTTTGATAGCATTTTGGGATGATGTCTGTATTTGTTTTACAAAAGGCTTTAATATACGTCCCCTTCGGCTTAATGAAGCATTCTGAATTCCCCTTATTCACAAGTCTGGTATAGATATGGGAGTAGCTGAAATAAGCTCCTGACAAAATAGCTTCCAGACTATTTATAAGGTTAATTGTTGGCTGCCCATATAGTGACATCTTTGAGCAGGCCTGCATATGCAGATAACTGATATCAAACCATTCATCTTCTGAAATGTTTGTTGGAGTAGGTGTTACATACAGATATTCAACAGGACATTCTTCAATAAAAATCTCACCTTCTTCTCGCTGCATATATTTTTTAATTAACTTGAGTTTTGCAGCAACTGTCTTTTGGGTATACCATATTCGTTTTTTCTCTTTTTCTAAGCGTTCATTTTGTGAATGGAGCAAAGATAGGTATCTGGCTGGAGAACGATTCTCTAAAAGTTGTTTAATATCTTCCAGAGGCATATCCATATCTCTTAAAGCAAGAATAACGTCCAGCAGAGCATGTTGGTGGCTTGTATAGTAACGATAACCATTTTCTTTAATCATAGCCGGCTTAAACAGACCAATATCATCATAATACATCAATGTACGCTTGTTAATTCCGCGTAGTTTTGCAAATTGACCGGTTGTAAAATATTGCTGAATATATTTTGACATATTAGTTTCTCCTTTTCTGTATCCTGTACTTAATAATGTCTTGTCCTACATAATTAGTCTAAAGATGAACGAGACAAGACACTACACTGGCATTTGTATTAATTATACTTAAATGCCTACGTAATGTCCATGCTCTGATAAATTCAGCTTCTGTTAATCCTTTTCATATACTTCTATGCTGATCTGTCTGAAAATTGGCTATTATACATCTCTGCATAAAAACTGTCTTCTCGAATCAGCTCATCGTGGGAACCCTGTTCAATAATGGTGCCTTCCTTCATTACCAGGATAAGATCTGCATCCTGAATAGTGGAAAGTCTGTGGGCAATAATAAAACTAGTTCTTCCTTTCATCAGCGTATCCATGGCCTTTTGAATTTCTATTTCTGTGCGAGTATCTACACTGGATGTTGCTTCATCAAGAATTAAGATAGCAGGATCAGCCAAAATTGCTCTGGCAATCGTTAGTAGTTGCCTTTGTCCGTGTGAGATATTTGATGCATCATCGGCCAGAATAGTGTCGTACCCATCCGGCAAAGTTTTAATGAAACCATCCGCGCGGGCAGCTACAGCAGCCTGACGTACTTCTTGCTTTGTAGCCGTTGCACAGCTATAAGCAATATTCGCCTCAATTGTTCCGCCAAAGAGCCATGTATCCTGCAATACCATTCCCATTATGGACCGCAAATCATTTCGTCGCATTTTTGCAATATTTACTCCGTCAATCATTATTTTACCGCTTTGCAGCTCATAAAACCGCATTAATAGATTGACGAGGGTGGTTTTGCCGGCGCCGGTAGGTCCAACTACAGCAATTTTACTGCCTGCTTTTACATTGATATTGATATTGTTCATTAAGATAGAATCCTCAGAATATCCAAAGCGTACATGATCAAATATGACACTTCCATTAAGGTCAGATAAGGTCTGTGGGTTTCTGCAGTCTGCTGTTTCATCTGCTTCATCCATTATTTCAAAGACGCGTTCGGCTGCCGCGATAGCCCCTTGCATGGAGTTTCCAATGTAGGACAACTGTGTAATTGGCTCGGAAATTTGATTCACATATTGGATAAAGGCTTGAATATCTCCTATAGAAATCACTCCATTTATTGCCATGATGGCACCTCGCACAGCAACCACAACATAACCAAGCTGATTGACTAAACGAATTATCGGATTGACTACATAAGTAAGAAATTGAGCCTTTTTGCTGGAACGATAGAGGTCTTCGCTGAGCCTTTCAACCTTTTCTGTTGTTTCCTCCTGCAGATTAAAGGCATTGATGATTGAATTTCCAGTATAAGCTTCTTCAATACCGGCATTTAAGTTTCCCAAAGCTTTTTGACTTTTAGCATGATTTTTTTGTGTCTTAGTTGAAATAAATCCAGATATAATCAATCCGAAAACAATGGTAACGAGTGCAATGAGGGTAAGCATAGGGCTGATACCAATCATGATGATAAGCCCGCCAACAACACCTACTACCGCAGTAAATAACTGAGTGAAACCATCTTGTAGTGTATCCGCTACCTTTTCCAAATCGCTGGTAGCCCGACTGAGTATATCGCCTTTTTTATGACTGTCATAGAAACTAAGTGGCAAACGGTTTAATTTTGCACTGATGTCTTGACGCATAGTGAGCGTTAGTTTTTGCGC
>DVNN01000098.1 GCA_018714325.1 Candidatus Pelethocola excrementipullorum | reverse complement strand
AACTAATCCAAAACTCTCATTTTTTGACCAGCACGATGTGGTGGTCTTATTTTGATGCCTACTTTTCAACCTGTATAAAATTTTCAATGTTCTTTCAATTTAGCCTTGACTTTTTATTTGCAGGCTTATTTTTCTTAATTAGGCAGTTTGGAATTTAAGGAAGATTAGATACTCTTGCTTTGATTTGTGATTTTCGACAGGATATCATTGACAAGACTAACAATTTGTTTCTTGAATATGACTACCAGAGCAACTAAGACTACTAGTACTAGTATGACTTCTACAACTGCAACGGCCTCTTCTTCTTTCCAAAATGCCTTTAATTCTTTCATACGCCTCACCTCCCTTCTGATCACTCTGTTAAACCGTAAATGATAGGTAAGCGGGTACAATTAAGATAATCAGTACCACTGACAGCATCAGGATCATAGGCAAGATAAGCTTTGTCCCGGCTTTATCCCCCATAATTCGAGCCCGTCTTTTACGTTCTTCGAAGGCATTCTGAGCCTCTCTTTCCAACAATTCAACCATTCCTTTACTCCCCTTTTTCAAGCTTTGGCATAACAAGGTGCTCAGAGTTTTATAGGCAGGGCATTCGCATCTTTTTCCAAAAGATTCATAAGCCTTTAATTCTGGTGTACCACCCTTGATTTCCCGGCAGGTGACCACTACTTCTTCATAAACCATGCGGATATCTTTGGCATTACTACCCTGCCGCTTTTTGTAATCCATTGCAATCCGTTCAAAGCAATTTCGTATACTGAGGCCCGCACTCAATAAAAGAAGGAATTTGCTGATAACCTCGGGATAGTCTTCCATCATCTGGTCTAGCCGTCGTTGCTGTATATGATTTGCCTCCTGTCTTTGTGCCACATAGAGGGCGGCGATCCCCACAAGGGTAAGCAATAAAAGGGTGATGCCCTGGGAAGAGGGCTTTCGCTTCCAGAAAATCTCCTGTTCGTTTATGGATTCCGGCAAATAGTAAAGACTTCCTTCTACTCCTTGATTTCTCTCTGAGGTTTTTTGCCTCAGTCCCTCGCTGAAACTGAAGGGTTCAGGTGGAAAGACCTTGACCGTTTTCTGATAAACGACTTTCTGATTCTGAAGGCTTAGTTCCGCTTCCAGTTGAACCTCGGCCCCGTCCATTGGTATTTTATTGCTCAGAATCCCCTCATAGTCAAGGAGATCCATACGGCTGCTGTTCCAGGAGAGGATAACAGGACTTGCTGGTAACGTTGTTACCAAGTTTAAATTCTGACTGATATGATCCGGGGATTCATTGCTGCCCAGAATTAGCTGATCCAGTTGAAGTAAGGCTTGCTCTAAGATTTGCTTGGCCTCGCGTGGTGAATAGGTGGATTCTGGAATTGTCAGGGTGACCTCGCCCTTAGTCCCATCCTTCAGTTCGTACTCCAGCGTTTCTTCCCGTTCGCCGCCACCTTCTGCATTTCGCTCCAATTCGTAGCCGGGGATAGCACGTGGAGCGGTAAGATCGCCGATGATAAAGACGATGCTTAATAGTAAACCCAAAGCGGAAACGATTATGATTAATTTTTTTTGCATGGTTCCTCCTACTGATACTTCCTGCTTAAACTTCAATGTCCACGATGTAGTTCCCAAGGAGATAGGCGGCTCCATATACGACCAGGCAAAAGCTCATAACGATGTTTCCGGCCGTTGTGGTATACATCTCTGACAGCAGTGTGGGGAAAGTCAGCTGAAGGTATAGGATGATTCCGGCTGGCATCAGGCTCATGATGGTCTGTTCGTACTTTTTTGCAGCAATCCCAGCGTCTATATCGCGTTTGGTATCAATTTTATCGCTTAAGGTCTTCCAGATATCCTGTAAGATCTGATCTAGATTTCCTCCAGTACGTTTGGCTATATGAATGACTTGGGCAAAGGTTTCAATGTCTTCAATTTTACTTCTGTTTCCAAGATCAATAAATAAGTCTTCCACAGGTACCTTTAGCTGTAGTTGATTACACATCATATTAAGCTCTTCGACCATCACATCGGATGTTCCATAGTTATGAGACAGATCCAGATAGGATTCCCTCACTGCGTTTTCCAGTGAATACCCGGTCCGCAATGCCGTATGCAAGGCAGAGATTCCATCCTTAAAGTGATAGTGGAGTTGTTGACGTAACTTCTTTAACCGTCGCTTTTTCTGCTCCTTCAGGTAAAACCATCCGATGGGAATGATCAGAAGCATTCCCCAGATGCTGCGGTAGAACAAATAGTTTAGTATCAAAGACAGGCCTGTGGCCTGAAGGGAGAGCAGGAACCATTCTTTTGTGGAAAAATAATATCTGTCGTATCTTCGTCTCATAGCCCGGCCCTTTCCAGCTTGTGCTTGTGCGAGAGCGTATTTTTCTGTATCAATCTATCTTCCTGGAGTTCATATAAGACATGAATTTTAACCTCTTCTTGTTCCAATCCCAGAACCTCGGCAATCTCCTCCACCCTTCGGCGGCCCAGGTTGTCACGGCCCAGATGAATCAGAATTTCGATTCCGGAGGCTATCTGTCTGCGTATGGCGGGAAGGGGAAGTTCCATGCCCATCAGAACCATCATTTCCAGACGGCTGATCATTTCTTTGGCCGAATTAGCATGAGCCGTGGCCATACTTCCGTTATGACCCAGGTTAAGGGAAGTAATATAGGACTTTGCTTCCATACCTCTGATTTCCCCTACGATAATCCTGTTGGGGCGCATACGAAGTGCGGTCTTAATCAAGTCATCCATCGTGATCTCCAGATGCTCCTCCAGATTGGCAGTTCTACTTTCCAATCTTACCAGATTAGCAACATTTTGAATCTGAAGCTCCGCGTTGTCTTCAATGGTTACAACCCGTTCGGAGGCGGGAATGTAGCAGGAGAGAGCATTGAGAAATGTGGTTTTCCCGGAGGATGTGCCTCCCCCAATCATTATGGAATAACCAGATACCACAAGATTCCTTAAAAAGTCCGCGGCTTCTTTGGTGATGCTTCCTCCGGTGATTAGATCATCCATGGTAATAGGAGTATCAGGAAAGCGACGAATGCTGATGATTGGGCCGTCCAGTGCCACAGGTTTCAAGACAACATTGACTCTTGCCCCATTTTCCAACCTTGCGTCCACGATAGGCATTTGCTCATTCACTACCCGGTTGCACCGCCCCACGATTTGCTGGATTACATCATCCAGCTTTTCAGGCGTTGAGAATTGACGATCGTATCCCTGGATGATTCCTCCCCGCTCAACAAAGATTTGTTTGTAGCCATTAATCATGATTTCTGTAACTTCATCGTCATCAATCAATTCCTGAAGTATATCTAATTTTCTTATGGAATCAAACAATTCTCTGCGCAAGCGGTCTTTTTCTCTGACAGTCAGCGGTGTGTCTTTTCCACTCTTTAAAACCAAGTCATCGATGAGATTCAGAATTTCCTGATCCTCGACGTCTCTGGTCATATCCAGTTGTGAAAGAATCTGGTTTCGAAGTTCATCCACAGGTCTCAAGTGTTTTCCTCCTTTCGCAGAAGGCTTCGGACATAGTCACCCAGTTCACTCCATACTAAGTTTTCAAAGTAAGCTCTTCCGGTCCTGTTGATGGTATGGAAGGGAAGTTTCACTTTGTTCATACGTTCCAGTAATTTATCATGACCCCAGGTTGCGAGTAAGTGCTCAAACTGGTTCAGCTTGGAGAGAGAAATGATGTCGCTGCGGATGGGAACGTAAATTTGTTCACAGGATTCCAGAATTCGAAACAGATCGCTGACACCGTCTCCCAGATCTAGTATCAGATATTCGTAGCTGCTGTCCATAGCAATCATATCCAGCAGCATAGCCCATTCCTCATAAGTAGTGCTCTGAATGTCCATAGGCGAGAGCGCCGGGGGCACGAAGTCCAGATTTTGTATGGATTGAATCATGCCTCCCATCTTATACGCCAGGTTCACATTTTCCTGGCGGGTGAAGTACAGCAGGTCGCTTAGCGTATGTTCAAAACTTTGCTCCATCAAATCGTCAAATCCAGAAAAGTTCTCAAGATTCAGATATAATACCGCCCGGTCTTTGGCCAACACCTGCCCCAGAGTCAGTGCAAAAGAGGTTTTCTGTGTTCTGCCAATGGGGGAATAGATCCCGATGATCCGGGTTTCCCTTTTTAATACCGGAGACTTTTGATGGGGGGCCTTATCTGCCCCGTAACAGCTCATAACCTCTCGGATGACACTGTCGGATGATTGATATTTGTAAACGCTTGGATATTGGTCCAAATCCGGGTTATGTACTCCTTCAGACAGAATAACCAGCATTCCCACTTTTAATTGTTTTACGGCATCGCACATAGCTTTGCCGGATATTAATAATATCTCGATGGGATGCTCCCTGGCGTACTCGCATAGCACATCAGGACCGGTAAAGGCCTGAACCTCAAAGGGAATATTCTTTTTCTGGTTCATGTAGTCCATAAAGTTATAGGCGTATTCCACCTCCAGATCACATACGGCAAAGATGCTTTTCGGTCTGTTCATGTCAATAGATACCTCCAATCCATAACAGGCTCCCCATCAGAATTGCCACGGAAAAATGCAGATGTTCCATCCGGTTCCTTCCGCCTAGCCGATAAGGTAGTATTTGTTTTAGCTGTAGACAACGTTGGAAATAATTCAGGAAATATTGAAGGCGGATGATTAAATCACCGCAGAAAATTAAGATTGCGACAGAAAGTATCGCACCACATAAGAAAGAGTATAAGATACACTGGAGTACCACTGCGGGTCCCATCAGGCCTCCCAGCACGGAGAACAATTTGATATCCCCGGCACCCAGCATTCGACTTGCAAAGAGTAGAAATAGTAATAGAGCGGGTATGAAAGCACCGGATAGAAAAACCAGTATATGATTCAAACCCTGATGGAGCTGGAAGACAAACCCCATGAACCAGCCGATGAGAATCCAGCTATTAGGTATTCTTTCGCTTTTTAGATCAAGGCATACCGCCACCGAGATATATGCGAGCATTAAAAATTTCCCATGTACATCACCTCCCATAAGTGAATCCTGCCAGGACAGAAATGTTCTGATGCAGAAATATAATGTATCCATAACCTGTTTGAAATAATACTGTAAACGAAATGAGTGAAAAATACAGCGATACTTATGCTGTGGTTTGATAATATGATTTGTTTCAGAACTGTTTTGATGTGTCCGATTATAAATGGAATTCCCAAATTTGTCCAGTATAATAATGCACAAAAAAGCGATGTAAATTTCTCTACGAACGGAAGACCTTTTATTCAGCGGTTTTCTCTGTTAGTAACAAAAAAATATTTGTTTTTATGTCCTAAGGGAAAACAAACTACGCTATTAGATGTCCATAAGCATAGAAAAAATACAGAGAAAAAGAATCTAGCTTCCAATAGGATTGATTTTTTGGAGATTATTCATTATAATCGTAATGGATGATAATTTTGAGCCGATAGAGAACCGCTTTTGTTTTGAAAGCTGGCCCAACAATAGCAAATATGTGATGCAGAGGTAAATTATGGAAGTAAGCAGGTATAACGAAGACATAATAGATGAGATGCGCAGAAACCCCATAACCTGGATGAATCTGATAATAATAGGGATTAATATATTGCTATTTGTATTAGTAGAGGCAACAGGTAGCTCACTTGATTCGACTCATATGATAAGATGGGGAGCTGCCTATTCTCCTTTGATTGAACGTGGACAGGTCTATCGTCTGTTTACCTGCATGTTTCTGCACTTTGGGTTTGAACATCTTCTCAGTAATATGATCTTACTATTCTTCATGGGATATTATCTGGAACAATATGTGGGTAAGATATGGTATTTAATTATCTACTTGGGAGGCGGTCTGCTGGGAAGCGTCAGTTCCTGGGTGTGGGATATGATGGAAAAAAGCGAAGTCGTATCCGCAGGTGCATCAGGAGCATTATTTGCTGTATTGGGTGCTCTGGTTATTATAGTATGGCGCTACAGGGGTCAGAAGGGGAATCTCAGTTTTCGACGTCTGCTTTTGATGATAGCTTTTTCCGTCTATGTAGGATTCCGTTCTACCGGTGTAGATAATCTGGCCCATGTAGGCGGCCTACTAGGAGGAGCCTTATTAGCGCTTATCCTCACTCAATTTAAGAAATTGGGAAGTGCAGAGTAAACTCTGTTCCTTCTTCCGGCACAGAGATCACAGATATAGATCCGTTGTGTGCCTTCATAATTTCTTCGCATATTGCCAGGCCCAGGCCATTTCCATCTTTCTTATATGTAACGAATGGATGGAAGATGGTATCCATCTGTTCCTGGGTGATCCCGCAGCCATTATCAGTAATTTTAATGTCTACATTATTCCCGTCACAAAACATGTTAATGGTGATCCTTCCCTCATGAGGCGTGATGGCCTCTGCCGCATTGCGGATCAGGTTGGAGAATAACTGGTTCATCTTAACAGGATCCAGTTTGATTCTGGGGATGGCTGATTCTTTTTGAAGTACGAGATCTATGTGATCCTTCTTGAGGACTTCTCGTGCTGATTCGGTGAATTTAACCAAAAACAGGTAGAGGTTTATCTCTTCTTCGCAAAGACTCGTTGCGTGGTTATAATCTGTCAGTTCGTCTAGCAGAGCTCGAAGAATGGTCATATTTTCTTCGATTTTGTCATAATAGTTGTAAGTCGCGATTTCCGGATGGTCTTGCACCATCAGCTGTAAAAAGCTGTTTATTAACGTGACCGGATTGCGGACTTCATGGGAAAATTTTGACAATGTGTAATTATATTCTTCATTTTTCATGTATATCACCTCTTTAAGTTAAGTTTAGCACCTGATAGTATAATAATCAAACAAAAGAGTTTGTGTTTTTCTGACAAAAATTGACAAAAACATAATGTTATAATAAGAAAGAACCTTAACTTCATCCCTCTATGGTGATGTAATTGAAGTATAGAAGGTAAAAATATTGTTGGAGGTAATAAAATATGGACTGCATTTTTTGTAAAATTGCTAATGGTGAAATTCCCTCTGCGACACTGTATGAAGATGAGGATTTCCGCGTGATGCTGGATATAGGACCTGCATCTTTTGGACATGCTCTAATCCTTCCTAAAAAGCACTATGCGGACATCTATGAGCTGCCCGATGAGTTGGCTTCCAGAGTAATGGTTTTGGCAAAAAAGGTGGCAGGCGCCTTGAAACAAGCTTTGAAGTTGGAGGGACTAAATCTCCTTCAGAACAATGGAAGTCTGGCAGGGCAGACGGTTTATCACTTTCATTTGCATCTGATTCCCCGGTATCAGGGAGATGAAGTTGGATTGACATGGAAGCCTGGAGAATTACAGGATAAAGATAGGGAAGTAATTATAGAGAAAGTTACAGCATTATTGTGATTAACAGGCATGCGATATGGATAAAAAAGAGTTTAAAGGAATTTATGACCAGTATCATAGCCTTGTGTCAAAAATCGCCTATGATGTGATTGATGATTTCCACCTAGCTCAGGATATAACACAGGACATTTTTGCAATTCTGTATCAGAAAAGCGATAGTATCGATCTTCAGAGAATCAAAGGTTGGCTGATTACCTGTACTACACGTAAAGCAATCGATTATAAGAGGAAAACCTACAAGGAAAAGGAAATAATGGGTGCAGAAAACATCAATAGATTGAATGTTGATGTTGTTTCAACTGAGCATCAGATCATCCGTCGTGAGATTTATGGAGAGATTTTGACAGAACTGTATCATAAGAACAGACAATGGTTTTATCTGGTGATGAAGATTGATATTGAGGGAGAAAAGCCAGAAGTTGTGGCTGGTGAACTGGGGATTACACTGAACAATCTTAGAGTAAAGCATCATCGTGCGAAAGAATGGCTGAACAACAAATTTATTCAAAAGTACATATAATTATGGGCGGAGTTAAGTGGGAGATCAAAATCCCGCTTCCCGCCCTGTTTTTGTATCATGGGCCTAAACCCAATGAATTACTTCGCTTACTTCACACATCCTTCTATCAAATCCATGATAACCTGTATGGAATCCGTCTGATTGCTGTTTGCCATGGCATCCTTATAGTTTTGTCTGTTTTCATATAAGGATCTGATTGCAGACAGCATCTTTTCAGGAGTGATTGTCTCTTCTTCGATTACCATGCTATAGCCCTGCTTTTCAAATGAACGTGCGTTTAATATCTGATCTCCTCTGCTTGCCTTGGCGGAGAGGGGAATAAGAAGATTAGGTTTAGCCAATGCGCTGATTTCGCAGATTGCGTTGGCGCCAGCGCGGGAGATTACCACATCTGCAAGGGCGAACATATCCGGGAGTTCTTTCTTTATATATTCATACTGAACATATCCTTCTGTTCCTTCTAAGGACTTATCTGTCTTATCTTTTCCGCATAGATGTATCACTTGGAAATCTTGCAGAAGTTCGGGTAAAATGCTTCTTACGGCATCGTTGACCACAACTGATCCCAGGCTGCCTCCGATTACCATAATAACCGGTTTATTGGCTGTGAATCCGCAAAAGTTCAATGCATTCAGCTTATTGCCGGAAAGCAGCTCGCTACGTATGGGAGTACCTGTTAAAACCGCCTTTTCCGGCGGCAGAGCTTTCAGAGTCTCAGGAAAGTTACAACATACTTTAGCGGCTGAAGGAATGCATAATTTATTGGCCAGTCCTGGCGTCATATCTGATTCATGTATGATAGCTGGTATCTTGTAACGTTTTGCAGCAAGAACAACAGGAACAGTTACAAATCCCCCTTTGGAAAACACAATATCTGGTCTTAGATCCTTCAAGTGCTTTTTGGCCTCATGAAAGCCTTTTAAAACCCGAAATGGATCAGTGAAGTTTTTTACATCAAAATAACGGCGTAATTTACCTGAAGAGATTCCATAATAAGGAATACCTAGATCTTCAATCAATTTTCTCTCGATACCTTCATAAGAACCAATATAGGAAATCTTATAACCAGCCTTCTTCAAGGATGGGATTAAAGCGATATTAGGTGTTACGTGCCCGGCTGTACCACCGCCGGTCAGAACGATATGTTTCATAAATGAGCCTCCTTCACACATTAAAGTGCAGAATTAGTTTATGATTTTAGTATACAGTCAGGCAGGGACAAGGGCAAGAGGCAAATAAGGGACATTAAAAATAATTTAGGGAAAAATGTAATTTTATGGTACCTGTAACGTATTCTTAGTGTAATGTAGGAAAAAAATAAAGATAAAGGGGGAGGGACGCTTAATTAATGGGTACCGATTAATTTGCTTATGAGGCAATCAAGTCCTGGGGCGCGGGCGCTTACATTACAGTCGCAGGACGGAAGGCTTTATAGGCATTAGGAAATGGGGGAATGCGCTCGATTTCAGATATTATTCCAAACACACTTAGATAGCAGACATCAGAACTTGAAAGTTCTATGTCTGCTATTTACGTTGGTAGAAGGATATAACATAGATATAGTATGTTTAAGTTTAATATGTGAGAAAATAAATATCATTAAGCTTATATCCATTTTTGAGGTATACTGATATAATATATAATATCAGGGTCAAAGGTCATCATAATATATAGAAGAGGTAACGATTCATCCCGGAAACCTTACCCTTCATAGGCTGAATGTTAAGAGGCTGAAGTTACAAACTAGAACAGCCTGGGATGATATGTTGCAATGACTATCTTAAAGGGGGTACTGTATGCTGATTACATTTTTGGGAGCTACACATGAGGTAACCGGAAGTTGTTATTATCTGGAAGCTTGTGGCAAGCAATTCCTCGTGGACTGCGGGATGGAACAGGGACCGAACAAATATGAGAACAAGCCCATACCTGTGCCAACCTCAGATCTGGACTTTGTGCTGTTGACACATGCCCATATCGATCATTCTGGTAATTTGCCAGCGATTTATGCGAAGGGGTTCAGAGGCCCGATTTATACCACGGAAGCCACCTCCGATCTTTGCGATATCATGTTGCGTGACAGCGCGCATATACAGATGTTCGAGGCAGAGTGGAAAACTAAGAAAAACCGTAGAGCGGGAAAACCCGATTACATTCCGCCCTATACCATGCAGGATGCCATGGGAGTGATTCGTAAAATCGAGGGTTGTCCTTATGACCGGAAGATTGATGTAAGCGAGGGAATTCAGATTCGATTTATCGATGCAGGGCATCTTTTGGGTTCTGCAAGTATTGAAGTTTGGCTTACGGAAGATAATATTACGAAAAAAATTGTGTTTTCAGGTGATATTGGAAACCAGAACCAGCCATTGATTAAAAATCCCACCTATATTAAAGAAGCGGATTATGTGGTGATGGAGTCCACCTATGGTGACAGAAGCCATAAAAAGGAGGCTGATCATGCAAAGGCTCTGGCTGAGGTTTTTCGGGAAACTTTTGCCAAAGGTGGTAATGTGGTGATTCCATCCTTTGCTGTGGGAAGAACTCAGGAAATGTTGTATTTCATTCGTCAGATTAAGCAGGATCATCTGATTGATGGATTTGAAGACTTTACGGTTTATGTGGATAGCCCGCTGGCAGTGGAAGCCACGAATATCTTTCAGGAACATGATGCCGACTGCTTTGATGAAGAGGCGGCAGCCTTAATTCGAAAAGGAATCAATCCCATCCGATTTCGAGGGCTTCGTCTTTCTATTACAAGTGAAGAATCCAAGGAGATTAACTTCGACAATGAACCTAAAGTCATTATATCGGCCAGCGGCATGTGCGATGCAGGTAGAATCAAGCATCATCTGAAGCATAACCTGTGGAGAGAGGAGTGCACGATTTTATTTGTGGGATATCAATCCGTAGGAACTCCGGGCAGAGCTTTGGTGGATGGCGCGGAAAGCATCCGATTATTTGGAGAGCCTATCCAGGTAAATGCCAGAATTATGACATTGCCGGGTATCAGTGGTCATGCAGATGATAAAGGGTTGATGCAATGGGCATCTGCTTTTGAACAGAGACCGGAGAAAGTTTTCGTGACCCATGGTGAAGACAGGGTGGCACAGTTTTTTGCAGAACGATTGGAGCAGGAGCTACAATATGAGACGATGGTTCCATATAGCGGCACAATCTATGATTTAAAACGGAATGTACTTGTAGAGGCACCGGCCCCAGTTCTTCTGGAAAAGACGAGACAAACAAGCGTAAGGAAGAGTTCGATCTATGAACGGCTAAAGGCCGCCGGAGATCGTCTCCTGACCGTGATTCGTCATAACGAAGGGGGAACCAATAAGGATCTTTCAAAGTTTGCTGACCAGATTAATAGTCTCTGCGATAAATGGGATAGATAAAAGTTGGCAGCAATTGGTTGATGTAACAAAAAAGGATTGTTTCCGCACCATAAAGGGGGAACAATCCTTTTTTGCTTTGCCCATCGTCGAGATAGACAAGTTAAATAATATTTATTTTACAGGCTCCAGGACTACCTTGGAGTAGGCGAGCTTAACGAGTTCCTCTGTGTTAGCGGTAGCTGAATCTTCATAGGGGAAGAATTCAATTTCAACTACGAAAGGTACACCTGCGGCTGTATCTGTCCAAGCATATGCATCAACACATTTGTGTTCATCCATATAGAGATATTCGATTGCTGTGTAGTGGATTTCCATGCCGTTTACAGTAACCGTGGTCTCAGGGGTGGATTTGATATCGCTGTAATCTTCATTCGTATAGGAATAATCACTATAGTACTCAGCGGTCTCTTCCATAGTACTGAAGTCATTAAACTCATATCCCAGTTCTATATTGTAGTCATCTGAATCATCTTCTATATAGAGATAGGAGTCTGATGAGAAGGAATGCTCATAATTTTCAGGCAGACCAATAAGTGCTTGGAAATCTTCGTCATAGTTCTTGATGATATAATCGCCGTTTTCATTCTGTGGTGCTTCAGATGAACCGTAATCATCATCTTCATCATCAATGCCATCCTCAAGATCTCCGAATAAGTTACCTATGCTGCTTGAATCAGAATCAACCGCATCACGGAGTGCCACATCCGGCACCTTGATTGGATCTACGGTGTTGTAGGAATTCAGCATGATGGTTATGGTATATTCATCTACATCAAAGGACCCACCATCGCCTAAATCGCCTACCAAGGTATTGGCCATATCTTTTAAATCTACTTCCAACTTGGCAGGAACATTTGCATCCTTGTAGATATAAATGTCAAACTCAGCTTCAACGTCACTAAAGTCCATATCATCCATCAATCCGTCGAACATGCCCCCGACTGAGGATAACAAGTCATTCCAATAGTCGCCATCCATGGTTACATGTAGTAAATAAGCATCTTTTTTGTTAACCTTATAAAGGCTATCATCCAGTGTTGCTTTCAATTTTCCGTCTGCAATGGCTGAGTAGGTGTCCATTTGGACCATGCTGTCCATATCTGAACTGAAATCCTCTATTACTTGTTTGGTCCATGTATCCTCGGCAAGGGTGTAGGTTATATAATCGCCGTCTTCCTTAACCGTGTAAGCTTCCATATCGGTGGAGTAGTCCATGGAGAGTGCTGAAAAATTCATGTTCATATTGAGGTATGAGGCGGTCTCAGGAGTAACTATTGACTGGAAATCCATGTTCATCTCAACATCGAGGTCCATACTAAAACCGGCCTCTACAACATCGACCATTTGTCCGTTTAATACTAATTCCATACTGCCATCCACAGATTTTACTTTTTCCATGGCCTTAACTACATCTTTTGAAATGCTGACCGGAGTCGGCTTACCGCAGCCGGCCATCAGTCCGAATATGGCTGTGGCAGCCACAGCCAATATAACTACTTTTTTATCTTTTGTCATAAATTCTTTTCCTTAACTATAGTTTGTTTATCTTAATGTTTTATTTATAGTGCCTGCTTTAACGCTTGTGCCAGTTGATCCGGGCATGATGTTGCTTTGAAACCACATCGGATTCCTTCCAATCTGGAAATAGCCTCATTCACGTCCATACCTTCAACTAAAGTGCTGATTCCTTTTAGATTACCACTGCATCCACCGGTGAAGTTTACATCGTGAAGTTTTCCATCAACCAGCTCGAATTGAATCTGAGTGGAGCATGTTCCATGCGTCTTATATACCATGCTTCTTTCCTCCTGCTTCCTCCTATTTTAAATTGTAAATTCCTAGATACCATGCTATGATATCTAGGATAACAACTAGAAGTATATCATTTAAGTATAAAATAATCCAGTATAAATAATCTTAGAATTGTAAGAAAACAGGAGGAGAACGGGAAGATGAACTTAATTGGCATTATAGGTGCAATGGAAGAAGAAGTGGCGAATTTAAAGGAGCACATGACCGAAGTTTCAGTTACTACCAAGGCTTCCATGGAATTCAATAAAGGAAAACTCAATGGAAAGGATGTTGTTGTAGTCCGTTGTGGTATCGGTAAGGTAAATGCAGGTATCTGCACCCAGATACTTGTGGATGACTATAAGGTGGATGCTATCATCAACACTGGTATTGCGGGATCCCTGAAAAACGAGATTAATATTGGGGATATTGTAGTGTCCACCGATGCCCTCCAACATGATGTGGACGCAACTAATTTCGGATATCCCAAAGGACAGATACCAAGGATGGATGTGTTGTCTTTCCCTGCGGATGAGCAACTGGCAGAACTGGCCCAGGAAGTATGTCGTGAGGTGAATCCGGAAATCTCTGTATTCGCAGGCAGGGTGGTCAGCGGTGATCAGTTTATCTCTGACAAAGATGTAAAAAACCGCATTATCAGCGACTTCGGCGGCTTTTGTACTGAGATGGAAGGAGCTGCCATCGCTCAGGGTGCCTACCTGAATCACATCCCATTTGTGGTGCTGCGGGCGATCTCTGATAAAGCTGACGACAGTGCTTCTGTGGATTATCCAACATTCGAGCGGGAAGCCATTGGACATTGTGTCAAACTGGTGGAGAATATGGTGAAACGGCTGTAATCGGAGAGATTCTGTCATCATTTGACGAACGATTTTTATGCAAAAAATCACATCTGCGGTATATAATGACAGTACCAAAACGCAAGGGGGTATCATAATGCTGCAGATATGCATTGATTTGAAATTATTTCAATACGGTATGATAGCGGCGGGCATCTTGGGAGTATGGTGTCTGTTCTGGAGCAATCATTTTTACAACATGGCAAACCATGATCTAAAGCGAAAAGACAAGCCCAAAGGCAAGTGGTCAGCAAAGGTGCTGGAAGACAGTAGAATAAATAGTGTGGAAAATTCAGACGCGTTCATTCGGGTTAGATTATCAGAGGCAAGACAGGCAGGCATCCACGTAGGAAGGTTACGTCAGTTTGTAAACGTTGCCTTATGTGCCTGCGTGGTCTTATTTTCAGTGGCTGGATACGGAGTGATGCAATATCGTTATGAAATGTATGTATTATGGCGGCATGGCCTCTTGGCCGGATGTATCGCCTCGGGACTTTTGATGTTGAAATTCTGTCTCAATCTGCCTGATAAAGAAGAGCAGCTGGTGGATGGATGGCGGGATTATTTTGAAAACAAGGTTGTCAGGGAAACCAAGTTGGTAAAAGGACAAGCACGAGAACGAGCACAACCGGAGGCCTTCCCCATAACTGAGCAAGAGAGGGCCAATATCAAGAAAAAGAAAGAAAAGAGAGTAGAGAAGCATTCCAAATCAGAGGACCAGGTTACCCAGATAGAAAAGGGAATCCGGGAGGCCGCGGCTTCGGATAGCCGCTTTGCAGGGGTATTGACTCCGGAAGAGGAGAAATTGTTCAGGGAAGTGATTCGGGAATATCTAAATTAATTGAGTTGAAAGTAGTTGAGAGGACAGACTGGCCGGTACCGGGAACTGGAAACCGGGTTGACTGGAAAGCCTCAATTTGATAAACTTAGCATAGCCTAAAAAGAAATTTAGAATCCAGAGGCAAAGGAGAAAAAAGACATGGGAACAAAAGTGACATTTGACTATTCCAAGGCAAAAAAATTTATCCGTGACGAAGAAGTAGCATCTTTTGTGCAGATTGCTAACGCTGCAAAGGATGTACTAGTTTCAAAAAGTGGACAGGGAAATGATTTCCTGGGATGGATTGACCTTCCGGTGGATTATGATAAAGATGAATTTGCCCGCATTAAGAAAGCTGCAGAAAAGATTCAGGGTGACTCTGATGTACTGCTGGTAATTGGTATCGGCGGATCCTATCTGGGTGCCAGAGCTGCGGTGGAATTCTTAAGACATGGATTCTATAACAATATCACCAAAGAACAGCGTAAGACGCCTGAGATCTACTATGTGGGTAACAGCATCAGCAGCAGTTATATTCAGGCGCTGATTGATGTGGTTGGAGATAGAGATTTTTCTGTAAATATTATTTCCAAGTCCGGTACCACTACGGAACCGGCAATTGCATTCCGTATCTTCAAAGAGATGTTGGAGAAAAAATACGGAAAGGCAGAAGCAGCTAAGAGAATTTATGCAACCACTGACAAAGCTAAGGGAGCATTGAAAAATCTGTCCGATGAAGAAGGGTATGAGACCTTCGTAGTTCCGGATGACGTAGGAGGACGATTCTCCGTGCTGACCGCAGTAGGTCTGCTTCCGATCGCAGCAAGTGGTGCAGATATCGATAAATTAATGGAAGGAGCAGCAAGCGGACGCGAGCTGGCTATCAACACGCCATTTGAAGAAAATGACGCGCTTCTATATGCGGCAGTTCGTAATATTCTTCACAGAAAAGGGAAATCTGTGGAAATATTGGCGAACTATGAGCCGAGCCTCCACTATGTATCTGAATGGTGGAAACAGCTTTATGGAGAGAGCGAAGGAAAAGACCAGAAGGGTATTTTCCCGGCATCAGTGGATCTGACCACAGATCTCCATTCCATGGGACAGTTCATCCAGGACGGTTCCAGAATCATGTTTGAAACTGTATTAAGTGTTGAAAAATCTAAAGTAGAATTGACCATAAATGAAGAACCCGTAGATCTGGACGGACTCAACTATCTGGCAGGGAAGACCGTAGACTTTGTCAATAAAAGCGCCATGAACGGAACGATTCTGGCCCACACAGACGGTAACGTACCCAACCTTATGGTTGACATTCCGGAGCAGAACGAGTTCTATCTGGGACAGCTGTTCTATTTCTTTGAGTTTGCCTGCGGTGTCAGCGGCTACATATCTGGTGTGAACCCATTCGATCAGCCAGGTGTGGAAAGCTACAAGAAGAACATGTTCGCATTGCTGGGTAAACCGGGATTTGAAAAAGAACGCGAAGAGTTATTGAAGAGATTATAATCGATTATGACAGGCAGTAGCTCTGCCAATATTAGAAAATCAATACTTTGAGCAGATGACTGAATGCTCAAGGAATCTGGGGCGATTCTGTATCGTAGCCTGCAAAACCGTCAGAATCCTCTCCAGATTGCACATAAATTGAATATTTAGTTAGACTTAAGGGGCTGTTGCGGAATCGCGGCAGCCCCTTTTGGCAAATACTATTAAGACTCAACCTTCTTCTATAATGTGTATTTCAAGAAAGTCAAAATCAATGCTCTCAATAAAATTGTCTTGAGTGAATCTTGTTTTAGAGCTCTTTTTAAACTCGGCGATATTGGTATCCAGCCAGATTGGCTTACTCAGATCCCAGATATCACATATCTCATATAAGGCTTCATAAACCTTATGAGTTCTTGTGTCTGTCGTATCATTACAGATGGTCTCATCCTTTACCATCCGATTGTCCTTAAAGACCTTTCCCCACATCCGAAACATATTTATATATCCTTTCAATTGTATTTGTTATAGTATGGACATTATTTACAAGATAACCTGTAAAAAGAGTGTTTATAGGTACTGCTATTTGATTATAACATGAACTTCAAGAATTCTTAAGATTTTTCTTAGGTTGAACTAAAGATTTCTTTGATAGGCTGTATTCGATGGATATAGATACAATACACCATAGAATCGGATGTGGGAAACCCGGCTTTCTATGGTGGTGGAAGAAATCTCTTTTCTGGTAAAATGAGTGGTTTTGAGCTATACTGTATTTCAAAAGTACAAAATATATAAAATGAGGTGAGATTTATGATGAACATACTGGTGTGTGACGACGAAAGAGAAATTGTGGATGCGATAGAGATCTACCTGAGCCAGGAGGGATATCATATCCTGAAGGCCTATGATGGAATACAGGCTGTGGAGATGTTGGAAAAGGGTGAGATACATCTGTTGATTATTGATGTGATGATGCCAAGATTGGATGGTATCCGGGCTACATTGAAAATCAGAGAGAAGAGTGCCATACCGATTATCATCTTGTCAGCCAAATCTGAGGATGTGGATAAGATTCTGGGGTTGAATATCGGGGCGGACGACTATGTGACAAAACCCTTTAACCCTCTGGAATTAGTGGCCAGGGTGAAATCACAGCTTCGACGTTATACGAAGTTAGGAAACATGGCCGTGGAAGATGGTAATAATGTCTATCAGGTGGGCGGTCTTTCGATTAACGATGACCTGAAAGAAGTCAGCGTTGATGGAGAGCCGGTAAGGCTTACACCGATTGAATACAACATTTTACTACTCCTGGTTAAGAATCCTGGTAAGGTATTTTCCATTGAACAGATTTATGAGAATATCTGGAATGAAGATGCCATAGGAGCCGACAATACAGTCGCCGTTCATATTCGTCATATTCGTGAGAAAATCGAGATTAATCCCAAGGAGCCCCGTTATCTGAAGGTGGTTTGGGGAATTGGATATAAAATCGATAAAATATAATCCGCAAACACAATAATATGTTTGCCCGGTCCACCGTATCGTCTATCAGAAAAGAGAAAGTCCAAAATCATAATAAATAATAGAGAGGAAAAGTTATGGCAGAAGAAAATAGAGGACACCATTCGGAAGGGAGAAAAAGAGCATTCTTCGGAATTCCGGCTAAGGTAGTGGTTACCTTCGGACAGATGATAGCCATATTTGTCTTCGTACTTTCCGCAGGGGTTTTAATACTTCTTGGCAATTCGGGAATGTCGATAGATGAGATGGGTTCAAGCAAACAGTATGTGGATACCTCAGACTGTGCGCAGACAATGTTCAACTACATGAATAACATCAGCAGGCAGTTGCGGTTTTCCAGGAAGTTTGAAAAGGACGGCGTGCTGAATGGAGAATTGAAGGTTGATATCACAAACAGTGAAGTATGGGACAGCGAATCTGAGATGCCGGATGAGACATCTATGAATCCTGAGACCTCTTATACTCTGGATCAGTTACAAGTAATAGTAGATAAGAATCTTGCATACGAATTATACGAGTTGTATTCACAATATCAAGTTAATAACTTTGGCAATGGGGGTTACGAAGGCGCGTATGGTTATTATTATAGTCGTCTGAGCAGGGACTATCTGGAAGATGAGGGAGTGGAATACACAAAAGAAGAAGTTGAGGAAGCTGTGACCGCCGCATTAAATAAGGATAATTCAGGTGATGGTAAGAACCCTGCAGCCTCACAAATTGGAAGTACTACACTGAAACTGACCGGCGACGAAATTGCACTGGCAAAAAAAATACAGGAATTGTCCGGACAAAGTATTACAACCTTCTCAGATGCTTTTCTGTTTCTTTTTGAACAAGGAGATGCTCTGGAACGCCAGGTTAAAACTGTATCTGAGGGAACGTTAGCAGAATATGCAGCCAAGAATAAGGATAGCGTCTCGTTACAGGAGTTATATGAACAGTTGGTGAATGCTGTTGGTAATTTAGATAGCTATGTATCCACAGAAAGTCTGTTGGAAATCGCCTATGGGAGCAGCAATGTAAGATTCTATATTAAGGACGGGAAGGATAACATCTATACCAATGTATCTGAGTGGAAAGATGATGCCGATGCAGTGGATAAAGTGGATTCGGAATCAGGACTGTCTATCTGGTTCCAGCGGAAGGATGGTATCATAACGAATGTTGAACAACAGGGTAAAGATACATCGGCTGGAAGATATTTGAAGCAAATTTATACAAACCATCTGGTTATGGATCGAAATGAGACAGTATTTCTGGGACTTGATACGAATTTGTCTTACAATGACGCCATATATCAGGCTGCAAAGACCTATGATACCTATTTGCCATGGGCCAGAATGCTGGTTGCATTCGCCGTCGCTTCCTTTGTGATATGGCTTATCTTGATTGTGTTGGGTACGATTCAGGCCGGACGTAATGCTTATACCAGAACAATCTGTCTACATGGCATAGACCGTATACCTACTGAAGTGGGGATCGCCCTGGGTATTATTGGTGGAGGACTGATTATAAGCCTGGGGGTACTGGGCTTTAGCGGCAGCATTCAATATGAGGTTTCCGTATGGGTTCTAGCCTTGGCAGCAGCCCTGGCAACAGTATGCTACGGCCTGTGTCTCATCTTTTACTACAGCCTGGTCCGTCGGATAAAAGGGAAAAACCTGTGGAAAAACAGTCTTCTCCACAGCATCGTTTCTCTTTGTAGAAACGTCTATGCTGCACGTAATACTTCTACTAAGTTGATTCTGGTATTCGGTGGGTTTGTATTCCTGCATTTTGTCCTGCTTTATAGAGGGGCAACGCTAAGTGTTATACTTTGTCTGATTGTAGATGCCGTTGTGTTGCTATATCTGATAAGAGAAGCATCCGGGCGTCAGACCGTATTGGAAGGGCTTCAGCAGATTGGCGCAGGTGATCTGGAGTACAAGGTGGATACCACAAACCTGATTGGCAACAACCTGGATCTTGCAGAAACGGTCAATAGAGTGGGTGAGGGACTCCAGGCATCTATTAAGGAGCAGATGAAAAGCGAACGCTTAAAGGCAGACTTGATCACCAACGTATCTCATGATATTAAAACGCCTTTAACTTCTATTATTAACTACGTGGATTTACTGAAAAGGGAGAATATTCAGGATGCTAAAATAAAAGGTTATATCGACATTTTGGATAGTAAATCCCAGCGTTTGAAACAGTTAACCGAGGACTTGGTGGAAGCCTCCAAGGTTAGTTCAGGCAATGTCAAGCTGGAGTTCATAACCTTGAACCTCAATGAACTGGTACAACAGATGAATGGAGAGTTTGATGAACGGTTTAACAACCGGAATTTAACCGTGTATTCCAAGCTTTCCAGGGAGGCTCTGCGGATCTCCGCCGATGGACCCCGGATCTGGAGGGTGCTGGAGAATCTATACAGCAATGCTGCAAAATATGCTATGCCAGGAACCCGGGTTTATATCGAGACAGAGAAGAAGGATGGCAAAGTGATACTCACCATCAAGAATGTCTCTGAGAATCCACTAAATATCGAGGCGGATCAACTGACAGAACGATTTATCCGAGGAGACGTGTCGCGTAGTACCGAAGGTAGTGGATTGGGGCTATCCATCGCACAAAACCTGACCCGCCTCCAACATGGAAATTTTGATATTTACCTGGATGGTGATTTGTTTAAGGTAACCTTGACTTTTAACGAAGTGAAAGAACCTCTGAAATCAGACATGGATTTGAACGGGGGAGAAGAAGCGCAAGGCGGTGATGATTTAGAACTGGATAAATAGATAAATTAATTGGGCTGTAAGAGAAAGATATCTCTTACAGCCCAACTTAATTATAGGGTCAGCCTATCAAATAAACCTGAGATATTAATACGTCCGTAGCCCCAGATATTATTGGGGTAATCCAATGCCCCATCCCGTTCCGCTCCGCGCATGAGCAGGTGATTGATATCATTGCCGGTTATCTGGGTGAAATTTCCTCTGACAATCGCCCATTCCAGAATCATTGCCACAATCCCGGCTGCATGGGCCGCTGCAGCTCCGGTACCGGTATAGGTGCCATAATCCTGGAGCAGTGTTGCACAAGTAAGCTCAAAGCCGGGTGCGGCCAAATCTGGTTTCACCAGGTTAGTTCTTGTATACCCTCTGCTGGACTCAATCAAGATACTGTTGTTATCCTGATTGTAGGCAGTGATAGTCAAGACGTGATCACTGTTCCCAGGTGCTGTTATCGTGGTGTCGGGAGATGATTGCAAAAAGAAGGTTTCGCTGGAGATCAAATCCCCAGAGGGCAGCCAGGCATGAAATGAAAACTCTTCATTGGAGAGATTTTGAACTCTGAAAATCCAGATTCCCTCCAAGGGGTTTCTTAGCCGGAGCAGAATGCATTGATTACCAGTTTCTTGTTCCAGAAGAATATTATTAATCCATATAACGCTTGGAGATAGTAAAAAATCATGTTGTACACAAGCATTTAACCTGGGGTAGACAAGCTGGGTGGATTCGCCCATGGGAGAAACCACTTCTATGGCAAGACTGCCAGGTGAATCGGTCCATATTTCCATGGGAAACATAGTGTCCTGGTTACTGACCCGTAGTTCAAAATCATTATAAAAAGGAGCGGCTGTCACATCTCCAAAGTAATGCCGCCTGGAGTTTCCTTCGTTTCCTGCGGCCACCGTAACCCCAATCCAGGGCTTTCTCACAAGAAAGTCTAAATAACTGCTGGTTGCACCCTGTCCATCATGTCCGCTTTGACTGCTTCCCAGAGCTATGCAAAGGGAGATGGGACGTTTAAGGGTTTGAGCGACGTTAATCAGATAGCTTACTCCAAGTAAAACATCAGATTCTTGATAGCAGGTAGCATCTTCAGGAATGAAAAATACTTCCCTTAGATTCTGTTTGGCTTCTTTCAGCTTCACTACCACCAGATTTGATTGAGGCACCACCCCGCTAAAGGAATTTTCCAGTTCCGTATTGCCCGCAACAATGCTGGCGATTGCTGTTCCATGTCCATTGGTATCGGTGGATGGTACGATTGAAAGGGGATCATCACTTTGCAGCGCAAAGTTGATGACTTCTCTGCCGTATTCTGTACCGTAAGTCAATCCTGATGGGGGACTGCCTTCCTGGATCGTCTGATCCCATATAGAGATGATGCGGGTGGTGTTATCATTGTTTAGAAATACAGGATGCTGATAATCCACTCCGGTATCTATGAGTCCGATAAGAACGCCCCGTCCGTTCAACGCCAGATAAGGATTGAGTTGTATACTCCGGATTCCTGACCTTTCCAGGCTTATAATAGACGTCAAAGTGAAGATGGATGGAAAATAATGATAAGGATATTTACCAAGAATACAGATGTCTGTGGAAGTCCTTAAAACATGGAGTAGGGCGTCTCTTTCATTAATAGGTGTAATGTTGTCAGAATTCTGCTCGGAGGCAGGAATCGTGCTTTTATCAATTATCAAATCATAATAGTTTTCGTCCAGAATCTTATTCATTCAATACTCCTATATGCAGAAGAAAGATTTCAAAAACTTTATTACACTGTATGCGGTTTTTTCAATGAATATGAAATGAATCGAAACATCTAAAAAAGCTGGCAGCCGGAACTATCAGATTCCTGGCTGTCAGCCTATGCTGCTAAAATTTATTCATTTTCTTTGTTTTCCAGAGCTTCCTTCTCCTGTGCATCCAACGCGTTCAGATGTGCGATTAAATCACCATCAGACGGTTCTTCTTCTTCAGGCGGCATATATTTTTTGAATATCTTATTTAGAAAGATGGAATTCACATATGCAGTAGCCGAAAAACCAAACAGGAACAAGAACATAATGTAAAAAGAAAAGATTGTACCTGATGAATAGAGACAGACGAAAAACGGAACCACGATCACTGCCAGCATCAGGATGGTATAAGGCAGATGACGGATGGAAAACAACAAAGAATTCTTCAATGTATGTTTGATGGTATTATAGAATCTGCTCTGTGATGGAAACACGTATAACATAACAAAAAAGTAAACCATCAAAAGAAAGAAGAAAATGTACTTGATATTGGTGATGGCTCCGGTCATAACATTGTTAACCAGGTATATGTCGCTTACAAGGAAGAGACCCGCAACCAATAAAATCAGCCAGATGATGGTTGACTGCCTGAAGTTCTCCTTAAAAGACTTCCAATAACTTTTAAAAGTATAAGAGTCTTCGTTACGAACCATCTTAATAGTTACATAATACATAGCTGTAACATTGGCTCCGATGGTCACAATCGGAATACACATTACGATAAAGATTAAATTCAGTATCATCAGGTCGAACAGTCTGCTCATAACCTGGGAAAACTTGCTGTCAATACTAAAAATTCCGCCTAAACCCATAGTTTTTTTGCCTCTTTTCTCTATAATAATTCGGATGATTGGGTTATTTCCTATAAGGAAACAGTTAATAACCATATTAAAAAGTATAACGAATAATTGGTTAAAAATCAAATGAATAAAGCATAAAATTAGGATTCGTCAATCTGTATATCAAAATTAAATTTGTTTGGTCAATCTGTCGGAAGGTATCCTGGAAGGATTGCAGTATAATCAGATTTGACAAAGGGTTTCCGCAAAATTTGTGTAATTATGGCATGGTGTAATCAAAGGCGTTTATGTATACTTATACCAGAAGTCAAAGAGAGGGCGGCAAAAGCCCTGCGATAATTTTAGGAGGACATGGAAAATGGCAAGCTTATCATTACAGCACATTTATAAGAAATATCCTAACGGATTTGAAGCAGTTAAAGATTTTAATCTTGAAATCGAGGATAGAGAATTTATCATCTTTGTAGGACCTTCAGGATGTGGTAAATCCACTACACTTCGTATGATTGCAGGTCTGGAAGAGATTTCAGATGGTACTTTGAAAATTGGCGATAAAGTTATGAATGATGTAGAGCCGAAGGACAGAGATATTGCTATGGTATTCCAGAACTATGCTCTGTATCCTCATATGACCGTATTTGATAACATGGCTTTCGGTCTGAAACTGAGAAAAGTACCGAAAGATCAGATAGACAAACAGGTTCGTGAAGCAGCTAAGATTCTGGATCTGGAAAAATTGTTAGACCGTAAACCGAAAGCTCTTTCCGGTGGTCAGAGACAGCGTGTTGCTATGGGACGTGCAATTGTACGTGATCCTAAAGTATTCCTTATGGATGAGCCGCTGTCAAACCTGGATGCGAAACTTCGTGTACAGATGCGTACCGAGATTTCCAAACTGCATGAGAGACTGAATGCAACAATTATCTACGTAACACATGACCAGACCGAGGCTATGACACTTGGTACCAGAATCGTTGTTATGAAGGATGGCGTTGTAATGCAGGTTGATACTCCTCAGAATCTTTACAATGCACCGGGTAATTTATTCGTTGCTGGATTCATCGGTTCTCCTCAGATGAACCTTATGGATGCTCAGGTTAAAGTTAATGGCAGCGATGTAAGCTTAACAGTTGGTAAATATTCACTGAAACTGCCTGCATCCAAAGCTAAGGCTGTAATCGATGGCGGATATGATGGTAAGACAGTAGTTATGGGTATTCGTCCGGAAAACGTTAGCGATTCTCAGATGATGATCGAGACATCCAAAGACAGCGTTATCGAAGCGAAAATCAACGTATACGAGCTGTTAGGTGCAGAGGTTTATCTGTACTTTGATCTGGAAGGATTCCCAATGACAGCACGTGTTGATCCTCGTACTACAGCTAGAACCGGCGATTTAGTTAAATTCGCTTTGGATATGGAAAAGGTTCACCTGTTCGACAAAGAGACAGAACTTACTATTACTAACTAATAGAATAAGGAACGTTTTAAGGCTGTCGCAATTCGTTGCGACAGCCTTTTTATTACAGCACGTCAGCGCGAGAGTTTCCCAAGCGAAACTCTTTCTTAGTGGTATTAGCAGGTTTTTTACATGAAATTGATTGCTTATTTTAAATAAATACGGTATATTTATGTTAGTTATTTAAAAAACTACAAATTTTGTTCTCTAAATTGAGCAAAATAGAAATATGCCCCAGTATGGCAGGGAAAGGAAGTGACTGGTTTGGTTACGAGTCAAGTATTACAGAAAACTTTAGATGAGTTAAGAAATATTACAAGAATTGATCTGTGTGTGTTGAATACGGATGGGAGTACAATTGTTACTACATTTCCGGATATCGAAGTAAATCCAGACAGTATCAATTCTTTTGTGAATTCGGCAGCAGACAGCCAGGTAATTCAGGATTATCATTTTTTTAAAGTCAATGATAATCAGAATGTGGAATATGTGTTGGTAGCCAAAGGAAGCAGCGATGATGCATATATGATTGGAAAGGTGGCCGTGTGCCAAATCCAGAACCTGATTATTGCGTACAAAGAGCGCCTGGACAAAAATAATTTTATCCAGAATCTTTTGCTGGACAATCTGCTTCTTGTGGATGTCTATAACCGTGCAAAAAAACTGAGAATTGATACAGAAGCCCGCAGGGTGGTCTATATGGTGGAGACAAAGAATGAGAAAGATACCAGTGCCATGGAGACGGTTAAGAGCCTGTTTGCTTCACGACCAAAAGATTTTATCACAGCAGTGGACGAGCATAGCATCATCATCGTTAAGGAATTGAAGGCGACAGATGATGACGAGGATATGAGCCAGACAGCACGGATGTTGGTGGATATGCTAAATGCGGAGGCCATGTCACAGGTTCGTGTATCCTTTGGTAATCCAGTGATGGAAATCAAGAGTGTATCACGTTCTTATAAAGAAGCTAAGATGGCACTGGAGGTTGGAAAGATATTCTACGCAGAAAAGAATATTGTACCTTATAGTCGTTTGGGTATTGGTCGTCTGATCTATCAGCTCCCGATTCCTCTTTGCGAAATGTTTATGACAGAGGTGTTCGGAGAAAATCTGCCGGATACTTTTGATGAGGAGACATTAACCACAATCAATAAGTTCTTTGAGAACAATCTGAATGTGTCTGAGACATCCCGTCAGCTGTATGTTCATCGTAATACTCTGGTATATCGTCTGGAAAAACTGGAGAAGAGCACAGGACTGGATATCCGTGTCTTTGATGACGCTCTGACCTTTAAAATAGCTATGATGGTTGTAAGTTATATGAAATATATGAAAGCCAATGATTAGTTCAAAATACAGGAGGAGATTATTATGATTCAATTGATGGATACCGGAGCTTATCTGGTGCGAGGCGAGCAATTAATCCCCGATGATCAGGAAGCACAGGCTAAGCTTAGATCTGCGGCCGGCGTTAGCCCGTCCAGGGAAGAGGCATCCAGAAATACTATTGCCTATGGAATTCTGAATGACCATAACACCTCTGATAATATGCAGAATCTGCGGATTAAGTTCGATAAATTGACTTCTCATGATATCACATTTGTAGGAATTATTCAGACTGCACGTGCGTCCGGACTGGAAAAGTTTCCAGTTCCATACGTGCTGACGAACTGTCATAATTCCCTCTGCGCTGTGGGGGGAACGATCAATGAAGATGACCACATGTTTGGTCTGACTTGTGCCAAGAAATATGGCGGAGTCTATGTTCCGCCTCATCAGGCGGTCATCCATCAGTTTGCCCGTGAAATGCTTTCTGGGGGTGGAAAGATGATTCTGGGCTCTGATTCCCATACACGCTATGGTGCTCTCGGCACCATGGCGATGGGAGAAGGTGGACCGGAGCTGGTAAAACAGCTGTTGTGCAAGACCTATGACATCTCTATGCCGGGCGTTGTGGGTGTTTACCTGACAGGAAGTCCCCAGCCAGGTGTGGGGCCTCAGGATATTGCACTGGCTATTATTGGTGCAGTCTTTGAGAATGGTTATGTTAAGAACAAGGTTATGGAATTTGTAGGTCCGGGCGTTGCTAACTTAAGTGCCGACTATCGGATCGGTGTGGATGTAATGACCACTGAGACCACCTGCTTGTCTTCTATCTGGAAAACAGATGATAAAATTAAGGAATATTATGATATCCACGGCAGAACTGAGGATTATAAAGAACTAAATCCTGGAGAGATTGCCTACTACGATGGTATGATTGTTGTTGAGCTCGATAAGGTGAAACCGATGATTGCCATGCCATTTCATCCAAGCAATACATATACCATCGAGGAGTTGAATGCAAACTTGATGGATATTCTGGATGATGTTGAGAAGAAGGCTCAGGTGAGCCTGGATGGAAAAGTTGCATTCTCATTAAAAGACAAAGTGCATAATGGTAAACTGTATGTAGACCAGGGAATCATCGCAGGATGTGCTGGCGGCGGATTCGAGAATATCTGCGATGCTGCAGATATCCTGAAAGGACACAGCACCGGTTCTGATGCATTTACACTTAGTGTGTATCCGGCCAGTACCCCGATTTATATGGAGCTGGCTAAGAATGGAACACTGGCAACGCTTCTGGAAACAGGGGCGGTTGTAAAGACTGCATTCTGCGGACCTTGCTTCGGCGCAGGGGATACTCCGTCGAACAATGGATTTAGTATCCGTCATTCCACGAGAAACTTCCCGAATCGTGAAGGCTCCAAGATACAGGATGGACAGATATCTTCTGTGGCATTGATGGATGCCCGTTCTATCGCTGCAACGGCCGCCAATAAGGGATATTTAACCGCAGCCACGGAATTCGCTGGAGAATATACGCATCCGGTGTACCATTTTGACCGAAATATCTATGCGAACCGCGTGTTTGACAGCAAGGGAGAGGCTGATCCTTCTGTGGAGATTCAGTTTGGTCCGAATATAAAGGACTGGCCAGATATGCCAGGATTGACAGAGAACATGATTTTAAAAGTTGTATCAGAGATCCATGATCCGGTTACCACCACAGATGAGCTGATACCATCTGGGGAAACCTCATCCTTCCGCTCCAATCCGCTTGGACTGGCTGAGTTCACTCTTTCCAGAAAAGATCCAGATTATGTGGGTCGCGCGAAAGAAGTCCAGAGGGCTGAGAAAGCGATTGAAGCAGGAAAAAGCCCGGAGGAAGCATTGCCAGAACTGAAGTCGGTGCTTGATGTCATTCGTGAATCTTATCCAGAGATTGACAAGACGAATGTGGGTGTGGGATCCACAATCTTCGCCGTTAAGCCAGGTGACGGATCTGCCCGTGAGCAGGCTGCATCTTGCCAGAAAGTTCTGGGAGGATGGGCGAATATTGCCAATGAATATGCTACCAAGCGTTATCGTTCAAATCTGATCAACTGGGGAATGTTGCCATTCCTGATTCCTTCTGGTGACTTGCCGTTCAAGAACGGAGATTACCTCTTTGTTCCTGGAATCCGTAAAGCGGTGGAGGAAAAGGCAGAGGTTATCACCGCTTATAAGGTATCGGATACACTGACCAAATTTGAATTATCACTGGGTGATTTGACAGATGATGAAAGGGAGATTATTCTGAAAGGCTGTCTGATCAACTACTATAGAAGTTAATTAAAATATACCCTGAAAAGTATAACTTTATGGGGGCCGGCTTATGATTACATGGAAATGTTTTCGATTGGCTGGCCCCCATTTTTAATTATCAGAATGACCTTTAAGAGATGCAGGCAGAAAAGCATACTGATAATACGGCAACAAACCTTGCTTAATGAAGGGCGAATTATCAGAATATTCTGATGAAATACAATGCATAAATAAATAATTTATAAAATAAAGATAAAAGGATTGACAAAATGAAGATAGTTTGATATTATACAGTTAACAACAAGGACAAAGAAATTCCTGCACCCCTTCCAAATTTTTTGGTAGTAACTATTTGATAAGGTGACGAGAAAGCCTTAGTAGTAAAGGGAAGGCGAAGAAAGTATCCTCATAAAAAATTGCAGGAGAGGAAGAAAAGGAGGTGCTTCCATTGGGAAAGACAGGTAATCATTATCAATACGAGGGTGGTATTGTCTAGCAGTTCCCCGCAAGAAAGACCTTTTATCAGCTAAGTATAGCAAGAGATTCACAAAAGAGGTGAACATATAGGATGAAGGGTAGCTAAAGCTGACACTTGTATTGAATACATACCACGATATGAAGAGACTTTTGAGATTATGTGAAGAAATAATTTCAAAAGAGATGTATAACCATTGGAATCAAAAGTATAGATAGGGATTAAAGACTAAAATCATTTGGTTGGACGCTTTTATTCGGTGAGTAGTATCTATATTGAGAGGAAATATGGATGGTACATCTGGAAATATAATAGAAACGTGGTTATTATATGGAAACTCTTATATATCAATATAGATAGACGTAACGTTTCTAAGTAAGATAAACTTTTAAGTTCTGATTTTTATGAAATATCGTATAGAGATTACAATATAAGATAGTAACTAGGATTTCATTTGTGTGGGGTGTATTGTCCCCCGATATAAAGATTTACCATAATTATTAGTTCATTATTTGTAATTGAACCAAAGATATAGTAATAAAAAACAGAGTTAAGAGTAGGAACTTATGAAGCAGGGAATTATATAGAAAGGATAGTATTCATATTTACGAAAGGTAAATAAAATAAGGTACTAATAGAAAAGGAATAAGAGAAAGTAGAGAATAAAAAATTGAATAAAGAAAACCATTAGACAGCCGTCGTATCAATCAAATGTGATATGGCGGCTGTCGTTGTGTTGTCATCTTTTAAAAGCAGGACGCATATGATTGTCAATGCATCTGGAATTTTCTTGGAGTTGACAAAGAAGAAGAATTGCTTCATACTTTGTGAAGAGGTGAAAACCTATACAGAACTGATGTGGAGAGTGCCGGGAGAGAAGATGGACTTTAATGTAGAAGATATATTAATGGAAGATGATGATATTCTGGTGGTGAGGAAAAAAGCAGGGATGGCGGTTCAACATGCCGGAGTTGGTCAGATGGATATGGAACATCTGCTGTTGAACTATTTGGCCGGTAAGGGAAAGGTTGGAAGAAGAATACCCTATTTGGCAGTAATTCATCGTCTGGATCAGCCAGTGGAAGGTGTTATTGTTTTTGCTAAGAATCCTGGCGCTGCAAAGATATTGAATGCTCAGATGCAGAAAAATGAGATTCACAAAGAGTATCTGGCAGTGGTAGATCATGCCCAGACTATAACAAGGGGGAGACTTGTGGATTATCTCTTGAAAAATGGCAGGAGCAATTTTTCAAAAGTGACGACAAAGGGAACACCTGGCGGTAAGCTGGCCGAGTTAGAGTATCAGATATTGGAACAAAGTGAGACGGATGGAAAAGCGCTGGTTCGAATTATATTGAAAACAGGGCGGCATCATCAGATCAGGGTACAGATGGCACATGCCGGAATGCCATTATATGGAGATAGAAAATACAATCCTCAATACAAGGATGGAGGGAATCTGGCTCTATGCGCGCATAGACTGTCCTTTCGCCATCCCCGTACAGGAAAGATATTGAGGTTTCAGGCGGTCCCGGAAAATCGGGTGTTTGCCATATTTGGGGAAGGGTTATCTGATAAAATAGCTGATGAAATATAACAAAACAGATATTTGAGTGAATTTTGAGTAAAAACTAATAAAATCTTCAGAAAAACATAACAAAAAACTATATAAAGATATATAGACTATTTATTTTGTTCGTGTATAATATTGCTGTAGGTAAAAAAAGAAGAGTGGCAGCTTTGTTATAGCTGGCAAAAGGAGACATCTAAAGTGGTGTCTGATTAGAAAAGGAGTATAAATGGATGAAGCGAATTTGGATTACAGGTTTATCATTGCTTCTTCTGGCAAGCGTTTTTTCAGGATGCGGAAGGGCAGATAATGTTCAGGCTCAGGCAGCGACATCATCGAAGGAGGAACCGACGGTGGAGGCAACCCCTGTTCCTACTGCGACGAACACACCTACCCCAACGCCGACAAAAGAGGCAGAAATTGAGATTACACTGTCTAATTCTCAGGAGTTGACAGCTGACTATACAACAATGAAAGATATACAGGTGGAACCTGGTACTTATATAGCGGTTGTGGCCAAAGGTATGGATTCTACCTATTGGACGAATGTAAAAAAAGGCGCCCAGGCGGCAGTTAAGTCCTTGAATGAGGCTCTGGGTTATAAAGGAAACGATAAGGTCCGAATCACATTTGAAGGACCTGGGGATAATTCCGATGTAGATGCCCAGATCAATACCATCGATGCGGTATTGGCGGAGAATCCGACGATTTTATGTCTGTCTGCCATTGATATGCAGTCTTGCGATGCACAGCTGGAAACAGCGGCAGAGAATGGAATACCTGTGGTAATCATTGATTCTGGTGTGCAGAATGATTTAATTTCGGTAGCCTGTGCTACCAATAATTTTACCGCCGGTGCAGAAGCGGCCAGAAAGTTAAGTGAGGCAATTGGAGATTCTGGCAAAATTGCCGTTATGTCACATCAGAAGACTGCCCAAAGCAGTATCGATCGTGTCGCAGGATTCACAGAAGAAATCACGAATCATCACCCCAATATAACAGTTGTCGAGGTTTCCTATGAAAATGAAGAGGAGACAGTAGAGGATCTTGTAGCGGAAGTATTAGAAGCTCATCCGGATTTATCCGGGTACTTCTGCACCAATGAAAGTATGAGTAAAAAGACTCTGGATGCACTGACAACCGCTGAGAACACCACAGTCCAGCTGATTGGTTTTGATTCTGGAGAGGTTCAGCAGGAAGCGGTAAAGGATGGAAGGGAATATGGGATGATCTGCCAGAACCCCTATGGCATGGGATATGCATCAATGGTTGCTGCTGCCCGTCTTGCCGCACATCTTCCGGTTGACAGTTACATCAGCTCCGGATATCAGTGGATTGATAAGAATAATATCGATTTGGACGAAAATCAACAGTACTTATATAAATAATGATGTGGATTTTATAATTGGTAAAAAGAAAAAAGCATGTTTGAAAGCCTGGATTCGAGGCTGTCAAACATGCTTTTTGGATTTTCCCGAGGCTACTTATGATTTTCCTGATAGATATCCTGAATTTCTTTGGATATTTCCGTGCGAATATCGGACAAATCCACTGTATAAGGGTCAGAAGTTCCCGCGCTTCCTTTGGATTCGTTGGTATTCGGTCGTGTGCTATTTGGCCGGGCACTATTTGGCCGAGCATTATTTGGCCGTGCACTATTCGGATTGCCACTACTCGGACGGCTATTCTTCAGCGGGTCATTATTCGGGGCGGAATCGGCCCTTCTGTTGTAAGGCTGTCCATCGGATGTACGGGTGTTTCGTCCACCTCTTGTCTCAGATTCGTAAGTAGTCCTGTTAGAGGATGCATTGCGGGAACCTGAGGATCGGGAGGAAGATTTCTTTTTGCCGGATGAACTTTTGGATTTGGATTTTTTGGCCTTGCTCTTATGAGAGGATCGTCCGCTTTTCCTGCTGTCACGTTTTTTCTGGTTTTTTTCTTCTTCTTTTTCCCAATATTCCTTTTCCTTCCATGGCTTGAACTGTAAGAACAGTCCCAGTGCGGAGAGGAACACGGCCAGAAGAATCATCAAGATGGAGTTGGTGTTGGAGGTCAGGAGCATAATCAGTCTGGCGGATCCGATGCCGCCGCAGATAGCTGTGACGCAGATTACCACGTTATGCTCTTTTATTACCGCTAAGAAGCCCATCACCACTCCGAATACAACGAAGCCACAGATTGTGCTGAAGGTTGGTGTGGGGAACAGCTGGAACAAGGTCATGATAACAACTCCGATACATAGAAAGAACATGCCGATGCGATAAAGTAAAAAGGCAAGGGCAGTACAGAGAATTCCTCCCACAGCGGCGGCTATCAATGCCACATTAGCAGGCTGATTCAGATAGACGGCGGCTGCCAGTCCTGCACCTACGCCGAGCAGAAGTCCGAAGATACAACTCCAAACTTTCCGAAGCTTATAGCCGAAAAAGCAGTTCAGCAATGCGAATGCAAGGGCCGCTTTCAGAATGTAGGGGCCATAGGTATGATAGAACTCATCAAGGAGCCCTAATTTATCCAATAAGGTGTAAACGGTGCTAAGTTCATTCATTAATACGTCTCCTTTATGTAAACTAACATGTGGATATATCAATGATTCTATTACGTTTCTCGTGATTTGGCAAGAGGGAGGATAAAATACTAGTAACATATTAGTTTGACAGGGCCTGTGACTGGCAAAGACAGGGAACGGATGGGCTGGCAGGTGCATATAGTATAAAGAAATATGAAAGATGGAGCAAAGTGCATGTATATAGAGAGACCTTTGCCCTTTTATGCTGCGTACCCATTGTGGTCTGATATGAATCAGGAGCGGGAGCAGGAAAGGGATATGCAGATGATGAAAACTTATTATTCCAGAAAGGCGGCTGTGATACAAGAATTAGTGGAGCAGGAATGTGACCGCATGGAATATGATGGAAGTATGATGTTTGATGAGTATCCGGATAAGTTGATGATGGAGAATATTTGCCGCAGGATCGAAGACAGGTATCAGGAACAGATGGAGAAAGGGCCGGAAGAGATGCAGGCCATGCACAGGGAGCGGCGAGGTGAGATGAGGGATTTGGTAGGAGTCCTGCTGTTCAATGAAATGTTTTGTCGAAGGTGTAGACATCGCCGCCGCCGTAATTTTTTCTACTAATAATCTGAATGATCGGTTGATGAGATGGAATTTGATACATCTGTTCGGGCAAATTGTTGGCTGTGATAACACAGGTCTTGTCCTGACTTTGTCTGACAAGGAGAGATCTGTGTTATGCAGTTTAGGAATAAGAATCCATCTGCCCTTATAAAATTGTGTCAAATGTAGATTAAATTTTACAAATACTTTAAAAATATAAATTTCTTCATTTTCCTGTTGCCCTCAGAAGGGAAAGCGATTACAATAGACATTATGGGAGCATGTTAACAAGTAAGTTGACATAAAATAGGGGAAAATTAATTTAACAGGGTTATTGATAAAGTTCAGGGGAGACGTTCGATGAAGAAGGGTGTCATAAGATTTTTCGTACTTCTGGCCATTTTTGTCGTATCTATGGCAGGATTTTCATATTTTTTTAATAGAGATAAAGTAGAGAATACAAGGGATTTTGAAACACCGACATTGCCAGTGGCCTATATTAGGCTGGGGGACACGTCGGTTAACAGAATGTTTGCATACCATCAGGAGATGGACGGTACTACCATGCGAAACAGCCTGACTCCTCTGACTACAGACAGGGAGTTAACTTTGCAGATCGATCCTCATGGGAAGAAGATCAACAGCGTTACTTATGAAGTGACCACTGCAGATGGGGCTGAGTTGGTGGAAAATGGAAAAATTAAAAGTTTGGAAGACAAGGATAGTTTAAAGGAAGCCACTTTTCAGCTGGGAACTCCGATTTTGATGAATCAGGAATATCTATTACGTTTTGTGGTGGATGTGGCGGGAGAGGACGAGCCTATCAATTACTATACCAGAATCGTACAACGGTCGGGGATCAATGTGGATTCTTATCTGGAATTCGTGCAGAATTTTTATGAAAAATGCATCAATAAGGAGTCTGCCAGTGATTTAACAGCCTATATTGAACCGGATGATACGGCGTCCAATAGTAGTTTTAACAAGGTAACGATCCATTCCAGTTTTGATCAGCTGACCTGGGGAAGTCTGGCGCCCACAATCGTAAAGAAAGCGGTGCCCATTGTTAGGGAAGTTAATGAGACTACCACGAGTATTACTCAGGAATATATTATCAGTGCCAAGGATACGGATGGCAATGTGGAATATTACAGCGTCAAGGAGTTTTATCGTTTGCGCTACGAGCAGCCTCGTGTTAGACTTTTAGATTTTGAAAGAAGTGCCACACAGATTTTTGATGCGGAACTTCCGGTATTAACCAGCACAGGAATCAGCCTTGGGGTTGTTGGTAGAGACGTCCAGTATTTAAGCAATCAGAGTGCAGATATTGTAGCATTTGTGGTGGATGGAGATCTATGGTCTTATAATAGAAGTGCCAATAAGAGCACTAAGATATTTGGTTTCCGCAATACGGAAGAAGTTGATGAACGGGCGGAACATACCGAGCATGATATCAAGATTGTCCGGGTATCAGAGGCCGGCGATATATCTTTTGTTGTTTATGGGTATATGAATTCAGATATTCATGAGGGACTGGTTGGAAGTGCTGTCTATCATTATAATGCGGAGAGAAATGTGACCCAGGAAGAGCTGTTCATTCCGAGTAGCAACTCCTATCAGTTTCTAAAGCAGAACCTGTCGGTATTGTCTTATGTAAGCACCCAGGATCAACTCTATCTGTATATTGAGGGGAATCTTTATCAGGTAGACTTGGCAAGTGGAAGTTATAAGATTGTAAAAGACAGTATTTCTCCTGGATGTCTGGTGATTTCCAAGAGTCAGGCATCGGTGGCCTGGATGGAAGAGATGGATGAGACCCAGTCCACCCATATTACCGCAATGAGTCTGGAGACAGGGGAAACGTTGCAGGTATCAGCGCCGGAGGGGCAGAAAATCAAGGCATTGGGATTTATCAATGAGGATTTGGTCTATGGATTGGCCAATGATAGCGATATTTTAAGCGATGCATCTGGCAACGTGATCTTTGCCATGAACAAATTGAGCATTAAGAATTTTAATGATGAGACAATTAAAGAATATCAGCAGGATGGAATCTATGTAACTCAGGTGAATATTCAGGAAGGACTTATGGAGTTGGAGCGGGCCTCAAGAGAAGGCGATATCTTTACTCCGGTGGCTAATGATCATATCATGAATAACCTGATGGACAATGAGGAAACTGTTACGACCAAATTAAGTGTCAGCGAAAGAAAAGGGACTCAGCTTGGCCTCGTATTCACCAAACCTGGTAAGACCAAGAATCTGCTTGTTCTCGAATCAAAACTGGTCGAAGAGGAGGTGACTCCGACGCTGAATATCGAAGTCCCCAAGCAGGAGACAGAGCAGTACTATGTTTATGGAAAAGGTAAGCTGCTGGATGTTACCTCTAAAATCGGTGATGCAATCCAGGAAGCAGACTTGAACATGGGGGTTGTGCTCAACCGGAAGCAGCAATATGTCTGGGAAAGAGGAAATCAATCCGAAGCCAAGAAACTGGATGTGAGCACCATACCTGAGGCTTTACTTCAGGCTCCATTGGACGAGGCCTCGATACAAAGTGCCCTGGGTGATGATTATATGGTCATGAACCTGACCGGCTGCAGTTTGTCCAGTATCTTGTATCAGATTAACAGTGGTTATCCTGTGGTGGTTAAGACTGGGGATGGAACCAGTGAGCTGATCGTGGGATATGACAAATATAACACCTGGCTATATAATAAGGAGACTCAGGAAGTCTATGCAAAAGGAATGAATGATAGTACAGGAGAGTTTCAGGCGCAGGGAAATATATTCATGAGTTACAGAGAAAATAAATAAAGATAGAAAAATCTCCGGAAAAGGCTTGTTCGGCATTGGAACACAGCGTTTTCCGGAGATTTTTCTGTGAATAAGGATCTATTTGACGGCCTTTCCTCTTTGATCGGCATTTAAGACCGCATTCATAAACTTTTCTTTTGTAAGGCCTGAAGGTGCGTTCTTCCATTCGGTTGACTGTGAGGCCTTTTCGGTCATAAGTGGCACATCCTCCGGACTCAGATCCAATTCTGCCAGGCAGACAGGCAGTCCAATGGACTTGTTGAATTGGGCGATTCGATCAAATTGATCCAATTGGTTATCATAAGCCAGAAGGCAGAGCACACCAAAGGAAACAATTTCTCCATGCAGATGATTTTCTTCACATTTCGGTATCATGGTTGAGCCGTAGTATACGCAATGGGCCAGGCTGCTGTTATAGTAGTAATCCTTACCGGTCATCAGATTGGAGACAATGCCGGTACTGATTAAGATATCTAAGACAACCTGTTCTAATTCAAAGGAAGCTACGTTTTTACGACAGTCTTCCAAGGACTTTTTTCCATATTTTAAAAGTGGTTCCGTACAGATATTGCTGACCTGTAGTCCCAGGGATGGTGTGTGGAATAATTCCGCTTCAGAAGAGGAGTAGACAGCCTCGATCTCCTTGGAAAGCGCATCTCCGATTCCTGCCCACAGATAGTTCTCAGGTGATTCAGCCACGATATCCATATCGATGAAGGTATGGATCGCTGGTGATGGGTAGTAGTAATCCCGGAAGGTGTGATCTTGATTGTAGATGACGGAAATAGCGGTACAACATGCACAGTTTGAACCTAAGGTGGGGAAGGTAAACAGAGGTTTTCCCAATTGGTCGGCCGTATATTTTACGGTGTCGCAGGCTCGTCCGCCGCCTACGGCAAATAACATGTCTGCCTCCTGAACTGCCGGATTTTCCTTCAAAAGATCTCCATTTTCATAGCTGGCCTCTCCGCCATACCAGATAAATCCGGTATATTGCATATCTGTTCCGGCGATGCCTTCAATCAGTGCGTCTTTTGCTTTTTCCATAGCGGTTTTGCCGCCGATTACAACTGCCTTTTTTCCATAGTGTTTTGTTATAGAGGGTATATCCTTGTAACAACCGGATCCAATGCTGTAGTTGGGTAAAAATACTTGATAATGTCCCATATATAATTGCTCCTTAGATGTATTAATTTAGCACTTTAATTTGCTACCTTATTCAATAGTAACATTTTTTCGATAATTTTCAATAGATTTTTTAGATTATGGAAGCTGAATTAAAAAAAATCCGTACTTGACTGGAACCTGGATGCTTCTTATCATGGAACATAAGGTTGGTGGAATAAGGTTGAAATTAGTATGCAACAGTTTCGAACTTTTCCGACACTATATCTATAGGCCCGATAAAAACGCGTTTGAAAAGGGGGGGACTATGAACGTTGATCTGGAACTGGTGAGGCGCGCCAGAAAGCAGGATGCATCTGCTTTTGCCATGTTATACCAGGACATATATACAGAATTATATAAATTTGCATTGTATACACTTAAAAATCCCCACGATGCTGAGGATGTGGTCAGCGAGGCGGTGATGGATGCATTTGCAGGCATAAAAGGATTGAAGAAGGAAGAATCTTTTCGTCCATGGCTCTTTCGGATCCTTTCCAATAAGTGTAGGCGGAAGTTAAAGGAATATGTCAATAAAACAGCGGAGCTCTCGGAAGAATTGGCTGCGCAGGAGGTGGACTTTGTTGAGGAGTCCATGGTGAGGTCTGCATTTGCAAGACTTTCTGATGAGGAGCGGATGATTATAGCACTACATCTGTTCTGCGGCTATAAGAGCCGGGAAATTGGTGAGATCTTACATATGCATGACGGCACGGTACGTTCCAAGGAAAGCAGAGCTTTGCAGAAGATGGCAGCAATGTTGGAAGAATAGGAGGCGATCATATGGATGAGAAGAAAATATGGCAGGAGTTAGAGGACTCTGCGGAGGACATTCAGATTCCTGAAAGCCTAAAGCCCGAAAGGATAGAGGCCATTTTAGTTGAAAAGAAAAGAGAAGAGCAGAGAAATAGATTCCGAAGGGCAGGCCGCTATGTCGCCATGGCGTCCGCCTGTCTGGTGGTTTTCGGAAGTGTTATGGCCATAGCGAGAATGGGGATGAGAGATACCAGTAAGAGCAGCCCGATGATGGAATCCCAAACGGTCATGGATTCAGATACAAGCGGATCCGGGAAGCTGGAATCAGAGGTAGAGGTGGCCTCAAATGGTAAGAATCCCTATGAGTCGGTGGCGGATTATGGGAGCGTTTATGATGCGATTGAGAGAGGTCAGCAAACTTCAGTTAAGTATGATGGGGATGAGAAGATGATGGAGGATGCTGGTTCCCTGGAGAGTGGATCCGGATCCAAGGAATCGTCCTCTGCCAGCCCTTCCCACTCCACCACCAATGTGCAGACAGAGGGAGTGGATGAAGGGGATTTGGTAAAGACCGATGGCAGTTTTCTATATGTGGCGGATGGTAATGAAATCAAGATCATAGACATTAAAGACGGCGGGCTGACAATAGTAAATACGCTGAGACCCGAGGGAAGCCAGAAGAGCGGAAACGGAAAAACTGAGCTATATGAATTATATGTGGACGGAGATCTTTTACAGGTTGTCTGTGGAGATAGAGCGGTTGATTTATCGCTTATGGAGGATATGGACGCCTATCAGATGAAGGAAAACAGTACGGTCCACCTGTATACCTATGATATCAGCAATCCTAAGAAACCGGTGTTGAAGGGTGTGGTTACGCAGGAAGGTGCTTATAAGACTTCCAGGAAGTCGGATGGGTATGTCTATTTATTTACCACCACCCAACTGTCCTTGCCGGAGAAGCGGAAGCGTGCAGTTCAGGAGGATAAGGTCGGTGATTGGCTGCCGAGCATCAATGGTGAGGTATTTCAGCCTGACGATATTTTGGTGACAGAGGAAGGCGGAGACAAGGGACTTCTAATTTCGTCCATAGACGTGAAGAACCCAGGAGTGGTACAGGATTCCAAGCTACTCATTATGGGAGACGCCTCTGAATATGTATCGGAATCTAATATCTATTTATACGAGAATACCTATGAAGACGGGGAAAGCACAAGAATAGCCAAGTTCCACTATGATTCTGGAAAGATTACCGTATCAGGAGGAGCCAGTGTGGATGGAACTATCCGGGACACATTTGCGATCAATGAAAAGGACGGGTATCTCCGTGTACTGACCACCATCTATGAAAATGGCTGGTCAAACCAGATCACTGTGTTGAATGAAGAAATGAATCACTGTGGAAATGTAGACGGATTGGCGCGTGGAGAAGAGATTTATGCGGCTAGGTTCCTGGGGGATTATGGATATTTCGTCACCTATCGGAATACGGATCCATTATTCAGTGTGGATTTCTCAGAAGCCGAGGATCCCAAGATAATTGGCGAGCTGAAAGTCACAGGATTTTCCGATTATCTGCATTTTTGGAGTGAGAACCGGCTGCTGGGAATTGGTTATGAGACGGATCCAAACACCGGTTGGCAAGAAGGTATCAAATTATCCATGTTTGATATTTCCGATCCCAATAATGTAAAAGAAGAGGATAAGGCGGTGATGACCCAGCTGTCTGATACGCCCGCGGTAGAAAACTATAAATCCGTAATAATCGATCAGGAAAGGAATTTGATTGGTTTTCCGGCCTACAACAGCGGCAAGGATTCCCTTCTGTATCTGATCTATTCCTATAGCCAGGAACATGGGTTTGAACAGATTCTCCAAGTAAATGCAGGAGAAAACAGGTTTGGCGACAGGGTCAGAGGAGTATATGCAGGTAATACATTTTATCTGGTGATGGATCAAGCTGTGATGGCCTACAATATGGATGATGGCTTTAAAAAAATAGAGGCTTTGTATTTCTGATAAGAATGGCCCTTCCTTTATGGAGAACATTCGGTGTAGATGCCGGATGTTTCGTGAAGGAAGGGCCAACTTTAATGGTTATTGGGGTATACTGTCATTTGTGCAGAGCGCTCCATATCCAACCTGGGGATTGGGATAGACATCGAAGCCCGGCAGTTTCCGGGCACCTCTTTTTAGGTAGGCCTTTACCTTTTCACCGTATAGGAATATATCATTTCCCATCAGGATTCCCCACTCCATCATCAGTGCGGCGCTTCCAGTCACAAATGGTGTGGCGAAGGAGGTGCCGGTGAATTCTCCATAGGGGGATCCCAACCCGGCATTTGGAGCGGTAATTCTCACACCTGGAGCCACCAGATCTGGCTTTACCGTCAAGAGGATATCGGTATAGCCACGGCCGGAAAAGTCCGCATAGGATTGCAGATGGGAATTATAAGCCCCAACTGTGACGGCCCGGAATGAGGTGGAGGGTATGGTCAGGGTGGTATCTGAGATCGGTGTTAAAAATCTGGTGTTGGGACCGATTGAATTGCCGCCAGGCAGCCAAAGGTTGTAGGAGCCCTCCACGATACGGCGGGGCACCAGCCGAAAGGTCCATATTCCGGCTGTGACATAACTATTGTTGCCGGTGGGTAGAAAATCGAAGTAGATCTCCTGGGAGGAGGCATAGGGAGAGGGCATGCCGTAATAAACCAATAACTTCATGCCTGGAAGTGAAAACCTTTGGGTGCCTGAAACCGGATTGATTGGTCCCACCGTTGTACCACCGGGATGTAGCAGATAGATGTCAAACTCATCCACGTAGGATTTCCAAAGCTGTAAGTTTAAGTTGGATTCATAGGCCCCCACACTGAATTCCACGACTTCTGGTGTGCTATTGATTAAGATGCCACTGGTATGGAGGGATGTGTTCCCCTCATTTCCACTTCCGATGCAGATGACGCTTTGCCCCAGATCTGAAACCATGTTAATGTATGTTTCCAGAATGGAGTCACCGCTGTGAGAACCATAGTTGTTTCCAAAACTTAAGTTAAGAGCCAAAGGCATCTGAAGGGAGGTCGAAAGACGTACTACATAGTCGATACCCTGAATCAGCTGGGTGGTCCGGGGGAAATCCGTAGGGGAAGGGGTTCCAAGTTTTACAACAACAAGTGTACTTTCGGATGCAACTCCGCGGTTAACACCCGCAGAGGCTCTGCCGTTGCCGGCCGCGATGCCCATGACTGCCGTACCATGACCGCTTAGGTCTGTGCTGGGGACCAGAGAGGAATCCCCGGCTATGGCTTCGTTAATCTGTTCTGCCGTATACTCCGTCCCTATATGGTAGCCTTCCGGCGGCGGTCCGGTTGCTATCGTCTGATCCCAGAGACGTAGGATTCGAGTGGTTCCATCGGCGTTTTGAAAGTCCGGATGGTTATAATCGATGCCTGAATCAATACAGGCCACCATGATCCCTTTTCCGAAGAGTCCCATATTACCCTGTTGAAGGGGGTTGATACAGGAGATAGCACGGCCCTCATAAACCGTGAAAAACAGCCGTTTGGGTTTTTCCATATAGGTAATCTGTGGGAGGGCGGCTACGATATCCACCAACGTTGTGGGAACCACCAGAATGGCATAGTTGCCCAGTAATTCTGTGACCAAAATCCCTTCTTCCTCCAAAAATGTGATATCACCCTGGTAGCGGACGATAACTTCCCAGGTATCACGTTCTTCTTCGTAACCGACTTTAAGGTTGAAGGAGCGGCGCCGTTCCTCTGGGGTGGCTTGTAGTGCCAGATTTAACAGGTTTTCAATTTTTTGATTTTCCATGATATTCTCCATTTATAATAGAATTTCAGTTATGTATGAAACCAGAAGTTCTGCTTAAAACCAGAAATTTGTTTCATTTTTGGAAAAGAAATGCTATAATCGTGCTAATTATGAGATTTTAATACCCCTATAATAATATGATGATGTTGGGGTCAAAAGGTATTTTGACCCCATGATACTACGGATTGTTCCGCACAAAAGTGCTCCCACATCTACGCTCCGCTTCGGTCGGTGCTAAACGAGTGCCACTGGCACTCAGCACCCTAAAACATTCGAAATCCGCCCTATTCGGGCTACTTTCTCATGTTTTGCGGGTCCCAAACTCATGCTTTTTCATGCAAGCATGAAAAGCATGACCTTTTGACCCTGGTATCATCAT